>DATDGG010000319.1:0-8267 GCA_036522235.1 Xanthobacteraceae bacterium | reverse complement strand
CGACGAAATCACGTCCCCGCGGACGAAAGTATACGCGGCCTTGCCAAATCTGGCCAGTGCTCATGAGCAGGGGCTTCCGGATTTTGAAGCGCCAACCTGGTTCGCCGTCTTCCTGCCGCGTGGCGCGTCGGAGCCGATCATCCGCAAGCTCAACCAAGCAGCGCTCGCCACCGCGGACACGCCGTCCGTGCAGGAGCGTCTGAATGTGTTAGCCGCTCCTATTCACCGAGGAGCTGATTTTGGTGGTTGATCTGCGGTAGGCATGCGTTGCGGCTTGGTCTTTTGCACCGCGGCTTGATCAGACTTTGGCTACGCGCGGATGGTCGATCGGACTGGTTCGACAGGGCACCGACGGCCCTTGTCGTCATGGTGCGGCGGGGACGATCGTGGTGGCAAGTTGCCGGATCAATCCGACGTCGGAACAAGCTGCCGCGAAGGCAATGCGCCTTTGCAATTTGCACATCATCAAACGGATGGCGATCCCTGTTTACGCATGTCTGCTTATGATGTCCGCCCCTGAGTGAGAAGTCGACGTCCGAGCGATACCGTGAGAAGGTGGGACAATCTCAAAAATATCCATTGAGACTCAATGGGACGATCGCCGAAGGTGGGGCATGCTAAGTTATTGAAAACCGCAGAGAGTCCGACGCCGCCCCTGGGCACCATGCCGACCATTACGCGACAATAACCGCTCCGCCGCTCAGAAATCCGGCTGCTTCGCTTCCGGGAGCGGGAACAAATTGTGCTCGAAACGGTCGCCGTTGTTCTCGGCACAGATGAACTCCTGCCACGGGCCCGCCTGCTTGCGCCAGCGCGTCATCATGTACATGGGCTCGTTGAAAGCATCCTCGTCCTCGACCTTGACCAAGGCTTCGAGGAATTTCCCGCCCGCCGTCAGCTTGAAGCGTTCCGTCACGTGCGCCTTTTCGCTATGCGGAGTGCGGAACATGTCGAGGAAGCTCAGCTTGGTGGACAGGCCGATGGTGTCGACGATGAGCTCGCTGTTCTCGTAACGGCCGATCGATTCGCCGAACCAGGAGGGCTTCACGTCGGCGGAGTGCTTGTCGGTCATGTAGATGCGGCGCGAGAGGGAGTCGCGCTCCCACACCATGTGCACCATCTTCGGATCTTGGATGAAGAAAAGTCGCTCCGTGGTCCAGAGCAGTTGCCCGGGAACGCCGCCCGGATAGCAGCGTGACGTGGCGAGGAACGGCATCCCGCGCTTGTCGGAGAGCACCTCCTCGTTGGATAGCCGCATCTGCTCGGCCGCCCAGGGCTTGAGGATCGGGTCCCTGTAGTTGCCGAATGCCAGCGTCACTTGCCGGCCCGGGCCGCGATCCACATTGCCCTGCACCGGATGGTCGGGGTGGTTCCTGATCGGCCCGCGCAGCCCGGCCGGTGGATCGAGCCAACCGTCGCCGAAAAGGGCGTTGCGACCGTCCGCCCTTATCCGGACCCAGGCCCAGACCGATGGGTTCGCGGCTAGTTCCGGGATCTTTCCGCCGGTTTGGGCGAAGGCGCTGCCGTCGGCACAAGCCGTGATGCAGGCGCTGACGGCAAATAAGCTGATACACCGCACACCGCGCGCGCAAGTCCCGCGAACGGCCGCTCCGAACAATGACATCATCTTGTAGCGCTCCCTCCGTAGGATGACCGCCAGCTTCTGGAGGCTGATCGGTTCGCATCCTGCTGCCGTGGCGTTGCTCCTGAAGCAAGCTTCAGGTGGCCCGTCAATGCGAGTGTATCCGTTTGCATACATACCGACAAAATTCATTGTGAGCGGCGTCTTGACGCGCTTTAGTTGCACCAGGCTGCTCAAGCAGGCTATGGCGTTGGGGTGGTCCGGCTCCGATTCCAGCAGCCATTGCGGCAGGCCCGGCGGCAGCGGAGGGTTTCGGCGATGACACGTTGCATCCGACCTTTGGCAACCGCAGCATTCCTCTTGGCCGTCGGGCAGGTGATCACCGGTAGCTCAGCCATCGCCAGGGATCAGGATGATGACACAGCTGCCGGACAATGGATTCCGACCGGACAGCGGATAACCCCCAACGCCGCGGCCGGTGCGGTGTTTACCGAGCTTGAGCTCGGGCTCGCCGAGCTACCCCATTTTCGCGTCAATCAGGCCGTCACGACGCTCACGAGTCACGACGGTAAGACGCTGCTCGTGCTGACAAGCGGGTACAATGCCCGGTGGGATGGAACCGGCATGAGTAAGAGCGAATATATCTTTGTCTTCGATATTTCACACGGAATGCCGAAGCGGATGCAGGTCGTCGAGGTGCCAAACACCGACAGCGGCATCGTTTTTGCGCCTGACGACCGGCATTTCTATGTCGCTGGCGGCATTGACGACAATGTTCACGTCTTCGCACGCAATGGCGAGACGTGGTCGGAAGACAAGAATGGCGCGCCGATCGCGCTCGGTCACCACGACCACGGACTTGGCATCGGCGTGACGCCGAGTGCGGCGGGTCTCGATCTTGCAATGGATGGAAACAAGCTCGTCGTCGCGGACCGCTATAACGACGCGGTCACCGTCATCGATCTGGTCGGACGCCGGGTGATCGGCGAGCTTGATCTCAGGCCCGGCGTGATCGACCCGCGGATGCACGGCGTTCCGGGAGGCGAGTATCCGTATTGGGTGAAGGTCAAGGGCAACGACACCGCCTATGTCTCCAGCATGCGCGATGGCGAGATCGATGTGATCGACATCAACGGCGCCCCGCGATTGACGGCGCGCATCAAAGTCGGCGGCACGCCCAACCGCATGGTCCTCAACCGCATGCAATCGCTGCTCTTCGTTGCGAGCGACAATGCCGATACGGTGACCGTCATCGACACCGCGACCAATCGTGTTCGCGAGGTGATCGATGTGATCGCGCCGCCTGGATTGCTTGCTCGGAAGCAGCGATTTCGCGGTGCCGCACCCAATGCGCTCGTGCTCTCGCCGGATGAGCGCACGCTCTACGTGACGCTTGGCGGCGAGAACGCGCTCGCCGTCGTTCGACTGTCCGAAAAACCGCCGGATCGCGTGGCGGCGCTTATTCCGACCGGCTGGTATCCGAACTCAGTCAGCACGAGCGCCGACGGCGGCATGATCTATGTGGTCAACGGCCGGAGCAGTCCGGGAGAGCATTCAGGCGGCTGCTCCGTCAATGATCCCAATCCGACCGACTGCCGGAAGAAAAACGAATACATTCTGCAACTGAGCCACGCCGGCCTTGTGGTCTTTCCGACCCCTTCGGAGCACGATCTCCGCCAGCTCACCGATACGGTAGCGGCGAACAACAGCTTTCGCATTCGCGCCGATCGGCGCGATGAAATCCTGATGATGAAGCTGCGCCGGCATATCAAGCATGTCATCTACGTCGTAAAGGAAAACCGCAGCTACGATCAGGTTCTCGGTGATCTCGATCGGGGCAACGGAGATCGAAGTTTGGTTCTTTTTGGCACGGCGATCACGCCGAATCAGCACGCATTCGCCCGTCAATTCGTAACGCTCGATAACTTCTACGATTCAGGCGAGGTCAGCGGCAATGGCTGGCCGTGGAGCACGCAGGCCCGCGAGACCGACGTCGGCGTCAAGGAGCTGCCGATGGCGTCCGTGCCCATGCGCGGTGCGTTCCCCTATGATGTCGAAGGCGGTAACCGCGGGGTCAACGTGGCGATCCCGACGCTCGCCGACCGCAAGAGGGTCAATGCCGCGACTCCGGACGATCCCGACCTGTTGCCGGGTATCACTGACATTGCGGCGCCCGCGGCGCCCACAAAAAGAGTGCGCCGCGGGCGTTTGTGGGACGCCGCGTTGCGCGCCGGCCGGACAGTGCGAAATTATGGGTTCTATTGCGATGTCAAGCTCCAACCGGCGCTCGAGCGCTTGCCATTCGACAAACAAGCACGGGCATGCTCGGCGGCCGATCCGGCGCTGATAGCCCGGACCGATATCTACTTCCGAGGTTACGACACCCGCTATCCGGACTTTTGGCGGGAGAAGGAATGGGAGCGCGAATTCGCGACGCAAGTCGCCCACAAAACGATGCCGAACCTTACATTGGTGCGCTTCATGCTCGACCACATGGGCACCTTTGGCCAGACCCTCGACGACGTAAATACGCCGCAGCGCCAGGTTGCCGACAACGATTACGCCGTCGGCCGGCTGATCGAGGCGGTCGCCCTCAGCCCTTACAAGAAATCGACACTGATCTTTGTCGTCGAGGATGATGCGCAGGATGGGCCCGATCATGTCGACGCGCATCGCAGCACGGCTTTCGTGGTCGGGCCCTTCGTGAAGCAGGGCGGCAGAGTCGTCTCTTCACGCTATACGACCGTCAGCATGCTGCGCACCATCGAGGACATTCTCGGGATAGCGCCGCTGAGTATCTACGATGCCTACGCACGGCCGATGACCGACGTCTTCGATCTCAAGCAGAAGAATTGGAGTTACCAGGCAGCCCCGTCCGCCTGCTTGCGCCGGACACGATTGCCGTTGCCGCAAGAAAAAGCCGCAGCCGATCCGTCGCTTTGCCCCGCGGAACACAGCGCTGCGTTTTGGGACGAGAAGACAAAAGGATATGATTGGTCCGAGGAAGACAGGATCCCCACCGAGACGTTCAATCGGGTGCTGTGGGAGGGGCTAGGGCAGGGCCCCTATCCGCCGGCGCGCGGCGGCCGGGAGCCCAGTCCAGATCGCTAGTTGAAGACGACAATTCGCTTCCGAGGATGGGAAACGTTCGCGGCCGCGCAGCGTTACGGCGGGCTCATCCCTGCGGCACACGTCGTTCGGACGCGATCACAACCTTGACCTGCGGCTTGCCGCTTTCGTCCGTTTCGTCCTCCAGGTGCACACGTATAGTGACTTGAGGATTCCGGGCGCGCGCCTTCGTCCACGCGCCTTCAATAATGTCGAGCTTTTCAGCCTGGGTGAGCGATCGCCGCATGCAATGAGCTCATGGTTTGGCCAAAGCCGCCATCCCAAGCGGCCATCCTTGGGGCCGCATGGCGTGGCTCTCTTGCCGCAACTTTACGACCGAAAAAGGGCTCCGCCGACGGGCCCTCACTTCGGCGTCGGCTTGAAGTATCTCAGATCGGGCGGCACCCGATCCTTCTTGGCGGGCATCAGGAACCCATTTCCGCGCCGGGACGCCGGGCGTCATCGCGCTCATGCGTGCTACACTCGTGCCGCAAGCGCCAGGAACATTGGCGCGGCGCGAGAGTGAGGAACGTTCCCGATGTCGATGGGCTATGGGCACATGATGTGGTCGAGCCGGTTCAACCCGGAGCGGCCGCGGGTCCGCAAGCCGGTGAACTGGCGGCGGCTGGGCGCGTTCTTCCTGCCGTATTGGGGCGCGGAGCTGCTCACCTTGGCCTGCATCGTGGCCACCGCCGCGCTCGGTCTGCTGCCGCCGCTCTTCACCAAGTTCCTGATCGATGACGCCATACCGTCGGGCTCCATGCAGGCGGTGCTCGTCGACGTCGGCGGCATGATCGCCGCGGCGTTGCTGGCCGGGGCGATCGGCGTCTATCAGGGTTATCTGAACTCGCTGGTCGGCGAGGGGATCATGCGCGACATCCGCACCCACATGGTCTCGCACCTGCACCGGATGTCGCTTGCGTTCTTCACGAATACCAAGACCGGCGAGATCATGAACCGCGTCTCCAGCGACGTCGACAATGTCGACAACATCGTCACCGGGACGTTCGTCACCATCATCACCAACATCGCCGTCATGGCCACCACGGTGGTGACGATCTTCATCCTCGACTGGCGCCTGGCCGTGCTCGCACTCGCGGTCGTGCCGCTGATGATCCTGCCGCTCTCGCCGATCGGCCGCCGCATGTACGAGATCCGCAGAGGAACGCGCGAGCGGCGGGACGAGATCGAAAGCCTGACGCAGGAGACCTTGTCGATTTCCGGCATCATCCTGATGAAGTCGTTCGTCCGCGAGACATTCGAGCAGTCGCGCTTCTACGATTCCGCGTCCCGCCTCATGGGGCTCGAAATCCGCCTGGCGATGGTCGGGCGATGGTTCATCGGCGCGATCAACGCGATGGTGATCATCGGGCCGGCGCTGGTTTGGGTCGGCGGCGCCTGGCTCGCGATCCGCGGCGGCCTCACCATCGGGACGATCGTGGCCTTCGTGGCCTATTTCGGCCGCCTCTACAGCCCCGCGTCGGCGCTGGCCGGCGTGCAGGTGCAGATCGTGAGCGCGCTTGCGGTGTTCGAGCGCATCTTCGACTATCTCGACATGCCGGTCGAGAACGCGCAGGAGCGCGCCGATGCGATCGAGCTGCCCCGCCTGCGCGGCGAGATCGAATTCAGACGCGTGACGTTTTCCTACGAGCAGGACCGCCCGACGCTGCGGGACGTGAGCTTTCACGTCGCGCCCGGACAGGTGGCGGCGCTGGTCGGTCCCTCGGGCGCCGGGAAGACGACGATCACCAACCTGATCCCGCGCTTCTACGCGCCCCAGTCGGGCGCGGTGCTCATCGACGGGATCGACGCGCAGGACGCGACCTTGGCGTCGGTGCGGCGCGACATCGGCATCGTGACCCAGGAGACCTACCTGTTCCACGACACGATCGCCGCCAATCTGCGCTACGGCAAGCTCGACGCGACCGACGCCGAGCTCGTGGCGGCGGCGCGCGCTGCGAACATCCATGAGCTCATCGCGTCGCTGCCATCCGGCTACCAGACGATGGTCGGCGAGCGCGGCCACAAGCTGTCGGGCGGCGAACGCCAGCGCCTCGCGATCGCGCGCGTCCTGCTCAAGGACCCGCGCATCCTGATCCTGGACGAAGCCACGAGCTCGCTCGACTCGCACAACGAGGCGATGATCCAGGCCGCGCTGGAAGAGGTGATGCGCGGCCGCACCAGCCTGGTGATCGCGCATCGGCTGTCGACCATCCTCAAGGCCGACGTGATATTCGTGGTCGAGGACGGCCGCGTCGTCGAAAGCGGAAGGCATGCGGACCTGCTGGCGCGCGGCGGCGCCTATGCGCGCCTCTACCGGGAGCAGTTTCGCGACGCGGAGGCGGTACCCGCCTAAGCTGCGCGGCCACATTTTTGTTGTAGGGCGGCCGGCCCTCTGCTTTGTTGGTTCAATTCCGGACCTCCTTCCTCGTAGATCGGACGAAGGGTTATGGACCCGTTTTTCGCTTTCATCGAGCACAGCGATCTCGCCGAATTGATTCGTGGCTCGGACTCCCTGCTCGCATTTCCCGCCATCATCACGCTGCACGCCATCGGCATGGGGTTCCTCGCCGGCGGCAGCACCGCCATCGACCTGCGCATCCTCGGGGTTGCCCGCGGCATACCGCTCAAGGCCATGGCGGGGTTCCTGCCGCTGCTCTGGCTGGCATTCGCCATCAATGCCGTGTCCGGAACCCTGCTGCTGATCGCCTATCCGACCAAAGCGCTCACCAATCCGCTGTTCTACGTCAAGCTTTGCCTGATCGCGCTGGGGGTCGGGCTCGTCTACCGCATCGGCAACACGGTGCTGCGCGCACCCGATGCGGAGCAGAAACTGCCGGGCAGGAACGCCAAGGCGCTGGCGCTCGCCTCGATCGCGACCTGGGTCGCGCTGATCCTGGCCGGACGCTTCCTCGCCTACACCCACCGCTGGGAGCTGCTCGGGGTTCCGGCGGTTCTCTGAGGCAGGATAACGGAGTGGCGCCATGGACATCGCACCGTGGGAAGTATTCATCCGGAGCACGGCGCTGCATCACTTCATACAGGTCTACGAGTACTGGCTGTGGCCGCTGCTGCAGTCCCTCCACTACCTCGGGGCTTCGCTCGTTCTCGGCACGGTCGGCCTGTTCGATCTGCGCGTGCTCGGCATAGCGAAGGGCATCGCGCCGGGCACGATCCATCGGCTGATACCGTGGGGGATCGGCGGCTACCTGTCGAACATGCTTCTCGGCGTCGTGTTCTTCTTCGGCCACCCGGACCAGTATTTCTACAACGATGCGTTCCGCCTCAAGATGACGCTGATGATGGTGGCCGGGATCAACGTCGCGGTCTTCTACGGCACCGGCGCGTTCGCGGAGGTGAGCAAGCTGCCCCCCGGCGCCGACGCGTCGCTGCGCGTCAAAGTCATCACCGGCATTTCGCTTGGCGTGTGGGTCGGCGTCCTCATCTGCGGCCGGATGATCACCTTTTTTCGCCCGCCGTTCTTCCACTGATGCGCTGCCGGCATGCGTCAAGCCTTGAGACTACATCCGGACCAGCCCTGCGGCGCAGTCACGCATATCGAAGTGGAAGTCGCGCG
>DATDGG010000318.1:0-1821 GCA_036522235.1 Xanthobacteraceae bacterium | reverse complement strand
CCGGAACCATCGTGGTAGAGCCTACGACCGGGGGCGGTGCCGTCCCTTGATGCAAGGCTTTCGGCGCCGGTCCGGCCGCGGGCCGGGCCCGCGACCGGAAGGCAACGCAATGGCAGCACGCGGCGTAATGGCAGCACGCGTCGACAGCATGGAGGCGGAGCGGGCGCGGCGCTTTCGCGACGCCGCGCTGCCGCATCTCGACGACGTCTATACGCTTGCCCGCTATCTCCTGCGCAGCGCCGCCGACGCCGACGACGCCGTGCAGGAATGCTATTTGCGGGCGTTCCGGCATTTCGACGGCTTTCGCGGCCAGGCCACCAAGCCCTGGCTGATGGCGATCCTGCGCAATGTCTGCCGCGCGGAATTTACCCGGCGCTCGGGCGCCGCCGCCGCCGCGGAGGTGGCGGAGGACGCGCTGCCGCTGTGGCAGGAGCCGGAGAATTCGCCCGAAGCCGCGATCCTGCGCCAGCGCGATTCCGAGGCGGTGCGGGCGATGGTGGCGGCGCTGCCGGAGCCGTTCCGCGAGGCGATCGTGCTGCGCGACATCGACGATCTCTCCTATCGCGAGATCGCCGAGGTGGTGGGCGCTCCGGTCGGTACCGTGATGTCGCGGCTGGCGCGGGCGCGCGCCATGCTGCGCGAAGCGTGGCTGCGCGCGGAGCAGCAGCCGGAACTCGAGGCGCGGTCGCGATGACCGTGGAAGCAACATGACCTGCGACGAAACCAGCATCTTGGTGCATGCGCTCATCGACGGTGAGCTCGATGCCGGGCACACCCGCGAGGTGGAGGCGCATCTGGCGACGTGCCCGCGCTGCGCCGCGCAGCTGCGCGACTATCGGGTGATGCGCCAGGCGCTCGCCGCGCCGGCGCTGCGCAATCAGGCGCCCCCCGCGTTGCGGGCGCGCATCGATGCGGCGCTGCCGGCGCGGCCCGCCGCCGCCCCGAGCCGCCGCAGCCTGCTCAAGGGCATGGCCATGGGCAGCGTGCTGTCGGGCGCGCTGGCGGCGAGCCTGGTCGTCTTCGTGGTGCGCAAGGAAGAGGATCAGCGCGTCCTCGGCGACGTGGTCTCGGCGCATCTGCGCTCGCTGCAGGGCGACCATCTGATCGACGTGCAGTCGACCGATCAGCATACCGTCAAGCCCTGGTTCAACGGCCGGCTCGACGTCGCGCCGCCGGTCGTCGACCTGACCGCGCAAGGCTTCACGCTGATCGGCGGCCGCCTCGACTATATCGACGGCCGCCCGGTCGCCGCCGTCGTCTACAAGCGGCGCGCCCATGTGATCAACCTGTTCGTCGCGCAGGCGAGCGGCGGCGAAGCGCGCGCGCGCATCGAGCAGCTGCAGGGCTTCAACATCTGGCGCTGGCGGCGCTCCGATCTCGGCTTCTGGGCGGTCAGCGATATCAACGCCGAGGAACTGCAGGAATTCGGCGACAAGCTCGCGGCGGAGGTGCGCGGCGGGGCGTAGAGCGTCATGACTTTGGTTGGATCACGAGCGTGTCGCTCGAGTCATTGCCCGCATTATACATGTATAGCAAATTGGAGGCTCTAAAATGCTCGCCCTTGGTTTGCCGCCCGGGATAGAGCAGCGGCTCGACGCGCTGGCCAAGAAAACCAGCCGCAGCAAGAGCTACTACGCGCGCGAGGCGATCGTGCGCCAGATCGAGGACATTGAGGACTATTACCTGGCGGGTCGCCGCCTCGCGCGCGGTGGGTGGCGTGTCACACTGGAAAGCCTGGAGCGCCAGCTCAAGAAACCCGCGAAGCGCGGATGACCGCGCCGGCCTGGCGGGTGGAGTTTCACCGCGCCGCCGTCCGCGACC
>DATDGG010000317.1:0-6268 GCA_036522235.1 Xanthobacteraceae bacterium | reverse complement strand
CGGCGTCGCCTTTGCCTACAGCGTGGTCGGAACGGTGGCGCCCGAAATTTTCCCGACCGCCTTCCGCGACTCCCATGGCGCCGTCGCGGTCTATTTCGAGGCCGCCGCGGTGATCACCGTGCTGGTGCTGCTCGGGCAAGTGCTGGAGCTGCGCGCCCGGGCGCAGACATCAGGGGCGATCCGCGCGCTGCTCGATCTCGCGCCCAAGACCGCGCGGCTTCTGCGGGCCGACGGCGGCGAAGAGGAAGTGCCGCTCGACCGCATCGCGGTCGAGGACCGGCTGCGCGTCCGCCCCGGCGAGAAAGTTCCGGTCGATGGCGTGCTCCTGGAGGGCCGCTCCGCGCTCGACGAATCGCTGGTGACCGGCGAATCCATGCCGGTCACGAAGGAACCGGGCGCGAAGCTTATTGCCGGAACCCTCAACCAGACCGGCGGCTTCATCATGCGGGCCGAAAAGGTCGGCCGCGACACCATGCTGGCCCGGATCGTCCAGATGGTCGCTGAGGCGCAACGCTCGCGCGCGCCGATTCAGCGGCTGGCCGATCAGGTGGCGGGTTGGTTCGTGCCGCTGGTCATCGTCGTAGCACTGATCGCATTCGCGGCCTGGGCGACTTTCGGCCCGGAACCGAGGTTCGCATTCGGGCTCGTCGCGGCCGTAACCGTGCTCATCATCGCCTGTCCATGCGCGCTCGGGCTCGCCACGCCGATGTCGATCATGGTCGGGGTCGGGCGCGGCGCGCAGGAGGGCATCCTCATCAAGAACGCCGAAGCCCTGGAGCGCATGGAACGCGTCGACACGCTGGTGGTCGACAAGACCGGCACGCTGACGCAAGGCAAGCCCAAGGTCGTGGCGGTCGTCCCGGCGCACGGTCTCGACGAGGCCGAGGTGCTGCGGCTTGCCGCGAGCGTCGAGCGCGCGAGCGAGCATCCGCTGGCGCGGGCGATCGTGGAGGCGGCGGCCGAGCGCGACCTTGCGTTCGCTCAGGTCGCGGATTTCGATTCCCCGACCGGCAAGGGCGTCGTCGGCACCATCGCGGGCCGCAAGGTCGCGCTGGGCAATGCAAGATTTCTCGCCGAGATCGGTGTCGCGACCACCGCGCTTGCTGCCGATGCCGAACAGGCGCGCCAGGATGGCGCCACCGCGATCTATCTCGCGGTCGATGGACAAGCTTCAGGCATCATCGCCATCGCGGACCCGGTGAAACCGTCCACGCCCGAGGCGCTGGCGGCGCTGAGGGTTGAGGGCGTGCGCGTCGTCATGCTGACCGGCGACAATGCGACGACCGCGGAGGCGGTGGCGCGCCGCCTCGGCATCACCGCGGTCGAGGCCGAGGTCCTGCCCGACCAAAAGAGCGCGGTGGTCGAGAAACTCCGACACGAAGGCCGCGTCGTGGCCATGGCGGGCGACGGCGTCAATGATGCGCCGGCGCTCGCCGCGGCGGAGGTGGGCATCGCCATGGGAACCGGAACCGACGTCGCGATCGAAAGCGCCGGGGTGACCTTGCTCAAAGGCGACCTCATCGGCATCGTGCGGGCGCGCCGCCTGTCGGCCGCCACCATGCGCAATATCCGGGCCAACCTGTTCTTCGCCTTCGTCTACAATGCCGTCGGCATACCGATCGCGGCCGGCGTGCTCTATCCGACCTTCGGCATCCTGCTCTCGCCGATTATCGGCGCCGCCGCCATGGCGCTCTCCTCGGTGAGCGTGGTCGCCAACGCGCTGCGGCTGCGTCACGCCCGGCTTTGACGAAGCCTCCATGATCCAGAAGGTCGCCATCGCGGGCTATCGGTCGCTGCGGGACGTGCGGCTTGCGCTCGGGCCGCTCAACGTGGTCACCGGCGCCAATGGCAGCGGCAAGTCGAGCCTCTATCGCGCGCTGCGGCTCCTGGCGGACGTCGCGCAAGGTCGGATCATTCAATCGCTGGCCGCCGAGGGAGGTCTGCATTCGACGCTCTGGGCGGGACCGGAATCGTTTGCGCGCGCGGTCAAGCGCGGCGAGCATCCGGTGCAAGGCACCACGCGAAAAAATCCGATCAGCCTGAAGCTCGGCTTTGCCGCCGATGACTATGGCTACGCCATCGATCTCGGCCTGCCGCAATCAGGCTCCACCTTCGCCCGCGACCCGGAAATCAAGGCCGAGGCGCAATGGACCGGCGAGATGCTGTCGCGCTTCAACGTGTTCGCGGCCCGTAATGGGCCGAGCGTCCGCATCCGCGGCGATGGCGGCGAGTGGCAGCCGGTGTTTCGGAACCTGGCGCCATTCGACAGCATGATGACGCATTGCGCCGACCCGCGTGAGGCGCTCGAGCTGCTGGTGCTGCGCGAGCGCATGCGCGACTGGCGGTTCTACGATCACTTCCGGACCGACCGCGAAGCGCTCGCGCGCCGGCCGCAGGTCGGCACCTATACGCCGGTCCTGGCCAGCGACGGGGGGGACCTCGCGGCCGCCATCGCGACCATTCGCGGGATCGGCAGCGAACGCGAGCTCAGCGACGCGATCGCCGACGCCTTCCCGGGCGGGCACATCGAGATCGCGGAGACCGACGGCTATTTCGAGCTGGAAATGCGCCAGCACGGCCTGCTGCGTCCGTTGAAGGCGGCCGAGCTGTCCGACGGCACGCTGCGCTACCTGCTCCTGATCGCCGCGCTGTTGTCGCCGCGGCCGCCGAGCCTGATGATCCTCAACGAGCCGGAGACGAGCCTGCATCCCGACCTGCTGGCGCCCTTGGCGCGGCTGATCGCGCAGGCCCGCACGCGATCGCAAGTGGTGGTCGTGTCGCATGCCGTGCCGCTCGTGTCCGCGCTCGCCGCCGCGCCCGATGCGCGCCAGATCGTCCTCGAGAAGCAACTGGGCGAGACGGTCGTGCAGGACGGCGAACGGCCGGCCTGGACATGGCCGTCGCGCTGACATTGAATGCCGACGACATTGAATGTCCACTGAATGTCGGGCCGCGCGCGCAAACGCCACGGAGGAGATCGGCATGACTTCCATCGACAAGTTCGAGGACCATTGCTGGAAGGACGTCATCCCGGAAGCCGACATCAAGCTCTATGAAGGCTGGCGGCGGGAGACGTTCGTGGGCCCACGGCCGGCGCTGCTCGCGATCGACCTTTACGATCTGGTCTATCGCGGCGGGCCGCATTCGCCTTACGAGCTCAACGACAGCTTCCCCGGCACCTGCGGCATCCATGCCCATCAGGCGATTGCGCCGACGCAGCGACTGTTCGCGGCCGCCCGCGCCGCCGGCATTCCGGTGTTCTATTGCACACAGGACGTCCGCCCCAACAACCGGCCGCCGGGCGCGGTCTCGACCCGCCGCCAGCGCCCCACGCCAGGCGGCAACCCCTACGCCATCTATCAGGCATTCCCGCCGCAGCCCGCCGACATCGTGATCTACAAGCAGCGCGCCAGCGCCTTCCAGGGCACGCCGCTGTTCTCGCACCTGGCGCTGCTCGGTGTCCGCAGCCTGATCGTGTGCGGAGAAAGCACCTCAGGCTGCGTGCGGGCGAGCGTGGTCGATGCCTATTCCAACGGCTTTCAAGTCACCATCGTCGAGCAATGCACCTATGACCGCGCCGAGCTGACCCACAAGGTCAATCTGTTCGACATGCATCACAAATATGCCGACGTCATGCACATCGACGAGGTGGTGGCGCATCTCGACGGCACGCGCATGGGCGCCGCGGCGGAATGAACACGCGTGAGCTGCATTGGTCGTGGCAGGACCGCACGATCTCGCTCGCCTTGGACGAGGCCGGCAGCGGTCCGCTCCTGCTGTTGCTTCCGGCCCTGAGCTCGATCTCGACCCGCGCCGAGATGCATCCGCTGATGGCGCGGCTCACACCGCAATTTCGCGTGGTCGCGCTCGATTGGCCGGGGTTCGGGACGGCGCCGCGGCCACCCGTGCGATGGACCCCCGATGCGCTCTCGGCCTTCTTCTGCGACGCGCTGACCCAGCTCGGGGCCCGTCCCCACGCGGTCATCGCCGCCGGCCATGGGGCCGCTTACGTCCTCCATCATGCCGTCCGGCATCCGGGCTTCACCGATCAGGTCGCGCTCATCGCTCCGACCTGGCGCGGCCCCTTGCCGACCATGATGGGCGGCGACCGGCCGCTCTTTGCCAAAATCCGCCGCGCCGTCGAGTGGCCTGGGCTCGGCCCCCTGCTCTACCGGCTGAACGTCAGCTCGTTCGTGGTGCGCCGGATGGTCTCCGGCCACGTCTATAGCGATCCGGCCTGGCTCAGCGGCGAGCGCCTCGCGGAAAAGCGACGGGTCGTGGATGCGCCGGGCGCGCGCTTTGCGTCGGTGGCGTTCGTGACCGGCGGTCTAGATCGGGTCGCGGAGCGCGCGGATTTCCTCGATCTGGCGCGCCGTGCGGGCGCGCCCATCCTGCTCGTCTATGGGGGCGAGACGCCGCGGCGGTCGCTCGCCGAGATGGAGGCATTGGCTCAGGTGCCAGGGGTTGCGACCGCCCGCCTCGCGCGCGGCAAGCTGTCGGTGCACGAGGAATTTCCCGACGACGTGGCGGCGGCGCTGCGGCCGTTCCTGGCAGCCTGACGATCGAGCGACAGAAATCGATAAATCCGCTCAGGCTTTCTTGTAGGACGCAGCGCGCTTCTGCAGGCGCTTGTCGTCCGCGAAGCCGCCGATGAACTGGCTCGTCGCCAGGACCAGCAGCGAGAAGAAGCTGAGCTCGGCCACCTGCAAGGGATCGGCGATATAGAGGCTGAAATCGGGCGGGTACAGGAAATAGGCCGCGCAGAGGTCGCTCGCGATGGTGGTCACGATCGCCGGCACGCTGCCATATCTGACCGCCACGAAGGTGATCGGAACGAGATAGCCGAAGATCAGATGCTCCGGCTGAACCACAAGATAGACGCCCAGGAGAATGGCGGTGGTGAGCGCAACCAAAGCCGATGCGACCAGGACGGGCGCGACCCAACGCTTGGCAATCTCGGACATATCCGAACCCAGCCGGCTGACGTAACCCGGGCCCCTCTCTCGGCAACAACAAGCATATTCGATGCGATCGTCGAAGGAAAGCAGCGGACGGCGGGCACCGCGCACGTTGTTAACGGCGCTCGCGCGCGGCCGTGCACGTGACCCCCGATGGCTATGCTGCAATGCAAAAAGTCGCGCCCGCAGCGGGCGAAGGCAACCCCTGATGACGCACAACCCGCACCGCACTCCCAAAGCGACGCCACGGGGCGTCACGCGCGACCAAACGTCCCGGGCGGCACGGCCGGCGGGCAAGAAAATGCGCTTTGGTCGAAGGCAATCGCCTTGATTTAGCAGGACGATTGCGGGCGGCCGTCATGCCGTGCAGCCGATCCGGGCACGGCTAAGGAACCGCGCCGAGGCGGTCGAAAGTTGCCCCAATCCTTTCATACCGCTATTTAATTGGCACAAAAAATCGATTATGAGTTGGTCTACCGCCAAAGAGCACAATATAAATAAGGCGGAACAAGCCAGAGGGTGGAACCGTTGCGTAACTTGCTCACGCAGAAGAAGGACTATTATGCCGGCGCCCTGATGACGCTGATCGGGGTCGGCGCGATCCTCGAGGCGCGTCACTACAATGTCGGCACGCTCTTCCATATGGGACCGGGCTTCTTCCCGATCATCCTGGGCGTGGTGATGACATTCCTTGGGATTCTCGTTGCCGGCGTCGCCGCCATGGCCTCGGCCGTTGACGACGATCAACTCATCATGCCCAGGCCCGAGTGGCGCGCCTGGGGCTGCATCCTGGCAGGGCCGATATTGTTTATCATCCTCGGAAATCTCGGGGGGCTCTTGCCGGCGACCTTCGCCTGCGTGTTCGTGTGCGCGCTCGGTGATCGCGAGAGCACGCTGAAGAGTTCGCTCATACTCGCAGCCGGCGTGAGCGTGATGGGGGTGCTTTTGTTCTCGTATCTGCTGCAAGTGTCGTTGCCGATGTGGCGCTGGGGGACCCTGTGATATTCTTGTCCGCTTTGCACGATCTCTGGTACGGCTTCGGGGTCGCGCTCGAGCCGCACAACATCATGTTTTGCTTCCTCGGGGTGCTGATCGGCAACATCGTCGGCGTGCTGCCCGGCATGGGCGTCCTCGCCACCATCTCGATCCTGCTGCCGCTCACCTTCGGCATGAAGCCGGTCGCCGCGATCCTGATGCTGGCCGGCGTCTATTATGGCGCCCAGTATGGCGGGGCGATCTGCTCGATCCTGTTGAACCTGCCCTGTCATCCGCCGCACGCCGTTACCTGTCTTGACGGGTTTCCGCTGACC
>DATDGG010000316.1:0-11556 GCA_036522235.1 Xanthobacteraceae bacterium | reverse complement strand
CAGGCCGCCCGTGGCCGCGGGTGGTGAGTTCGCCAGATGTCCGAACAGATCCAAAGCGGCATTGGGCCGGAAGGAAACGGGAGGGGGCTGCGATGTAGGCTGATTGAAGAGAACGGGATTGGCGGCGTTGGATGGCGGGCTGGCCGCTGGCTGCGCTAATTTAGCTGCGGTCCCGTGGAGGATGACGGCACGAACCAATCATTTGGATAGCCATCATCCTCCGGCACAAACCAATCGTCGGGATAGCCATCGCCGTGCGCGCTGGCTGGCACGTACCAATCGTCCGGATAGCCATCATCCTGAGGCACGAACCAATCATCGATCCCTCCGTCCGAAGCAGGGGTTTGCCCGCGATCCTGGGATCAAACGGCATGAGAGCTTTCGCTTCGGTTTGGTCATGAAAAAAGGCTCCCGGAACGGGAGCCTTTGGTTTCGTCGTCAGTTCGCGGGCGTAGGGTGGGTTAGCGCCGAGGCATGGCGGTATACGCAAGCATCGGCGGTGCGCGGCGCGTAACCCAGCGGCTGAGTTTCAAATGGCGAAGTGAGGTCGGTGGGTTTCGCCATCGCGCGCCGAGATGGACGTTGAGGCTCTTGCGAACGCTCAACCCACCCTACGGACCAAGGTTGCGTATGAAAAAAGCCCGGCGCGGTTCCCGGTTCGCAAGTCGGACATATCCGACTTGCGCGCTCATAAAAAAGCCGATCTCGGGCAGGCCCGAGATCGGCGCGCAATTCCTCAGTTTCAATTTCCCGAATAAACTGATTTGCGGAATCGTGTCAAATGGGGCAGTGAGCCGTAGCCAGGCGCGCAAAGCGAACCCGAACCGACCATCCCACATTGCGCGGAGCTGATCCTTGGGCGTCGCCTTGCGCCGACCCGTTGGTTCTCCGCGGCATATGGCCCGCGGCGCCCGACGTCGTCAATTGATCCAGATCAATGCGGCCGAGACAGTTTACGGACCGCCAGGAAACGGCAGCAGCGATTCCAGCAGCTGTGCCACCAGGGGAGAGAGAGGTGACGCCGGGCGACGAAGTCCCGGCTGAGGCAGGGCACGTAGCGATCGCCGTAGATCTGCGCGACCGACGCGAGCGCGAGGATCGGATATTTGCGCTGCTCCTCGGGGTATTCGGCCCCGAAGGCGAGCAGGTGCTCGATCTTGCCCGGCTCCCAGGGGTTTGCGGCGTCGGCACTCCGGATCGCCTCGACCGCTTTCTCCGGGAAGATTTCGCAGTCGAAATGCAGGACCCGCCCCTCGAATGGGACGACGCCTTCGCCGACCACCGGGAAGTACTTGGAGGTGACGTCGCTGTTGATCCAGTCGTAATGACCGGCGGCAATCCGCTGCGGCAGGCTGCGGCCGTAGTCGACCGTCAGAGTGAGCTCGTCGGGCAGAGCCGCGCCAAGCTTGAACGCCTCGGTCAAGCGAGCGTTGGTAATGATCATGTTCATGCGAATTCCCCCGGTCCAGATCGCTGTCCCTTGCGGGAAATCGTACGTCAGCGTCCTCGACCTCCGCCTCGGCAAGCTCGGCGGCCCCTCAGATACTCACCAGTCATTTCCACAATGGCCACTTTATAATGACCGATCACGATTCGCCATGAACGCATTTCATCACCGACGGGTCAAACTTTGAACACTGCGCATTTAATTTGATCACGACGATAGGGCCCAGTTCCTGTATATTGGGAATATCTGGCCTCGGTTGCCTCCCCAGGACACCGAGTTTCCAAAGAGACTTTGAGCCCCGGCGCTGATTACGCCGGGGCTTTTCGTTGGTGCAATTGCAAAGGTGGCTATCGCAAAGATGCTCCGTTTCCCTCCTTGAGGTACCCCCTAATCTCCACCTTTGAGATGCAACGCGCCGCAGTTGCTTGCGCGTTCACAGCCCACCCGGCGCCACGTAGCAATACACCTCTCGCTGCGGCCCGATGAAGATGATGCCGTGCCCGGTGGGATTGCCGGCGTCCCACTTCATCTTGTGATTGGGTACGGGGATGCGCGTACCCGTCGCAAGCACGCCCTTGCCGTCGGTGATGATGGCGACGTAGTGGTCACCCGCGACCTCGAACGTGTCGGCCTCGAAGGCGTCCGCCACGCCGCAGCAGCTCATGGAGGGGTCGTCCGGCTGCGTCAAGGATTGGAACCATTGGCGGACGTTGGCCGGAAAATCTCCCCATTGCCCGTTATTGCCGCGGGCGAACGCGACCGATCCGAGCGAAAGCAACAGCAGCATGTACCTCATCGGCACGCCTTTGCGGCGCGTGCCGCGGGAGCTTGTGCGTTGCGAGATTACCCCATTGCGTCGGCAGCGGGAACTTGCAGCAATGTGCGCAAGAGGGCGAGTGGACCTTAATGTCCACCGCGCCCCAAGGAGGGGCCCGGCGCGCACCTGCCGCCGGGCTTCTTCAATTGCGGGTCAGCGTTCGGCCCTCATCCACATGTCGGCAGCGCTCAACCGAAATGCGCGACGCGCTTTTGCGCTTTTGCCTCTTCCGGCGTTTTTGGCTGGGCGGGAAGCTGCAGGACCGTTGCTTCCTGGCCGTCGCGCAGCATGGTCAGCAACACGACGCGCCCGTCGGAGAATTCGAGCGCATCATGATGCGCCCGCGGTTGTTCCTTGTTGATTTGCCGGAAGATGGCGAGCGTCTGACCAATGGCCAGCTCTCCCGACGTGAAGAATCCGGATGTGGGCACGACCACATCCTTGGCGAAGGCAAGCTCCGTCCCCGGAAGCAGGCAGACGGCCACGTTGGGATCTTCGGGCGCGGCGAAACCGCGCGTGCCGGTTCCGAAGTCGCGGGTCGTCAGCTTGTCGCCAACTTTTGCAGGGCGCGACCGGGCGGACTGCAGGCTGAAGTCACACATGCCAAGGCACTCCTCTGTTGAGGCCCCCGGCAGGCCATGTCGAATCGAGCGGTAAAAAAATAACACGACACCGGCTCCGGCGCGTGGACGGAAGATTAATTTTTCGCAGCTTCCGCGTGTGAGCTTTCGGGGCGACTACCGGCGTCGCTAGATGCACATTATTGGTGCGCGGCAGACATTTCCGAGGGGCCCGTTCCCCTGTGGAAGGCTCCGCGTTGAGTCCGAGATTGATAGCAGCCATAGTTGGGGCGCCGGAGATTTGGACGTGCCGTATGATCACGGGGATCCTGCTTGATCTTGGTGGCGTGGTGTTCGTTGGGAACGAACCGATCCCGGGAGCGGTAGATGCGGTGAACCGTCTAAGGGCCAACGGCATCGCGGTGCGGTTCATCACCAACACGACTCGCCAATCCCTGCGTGAATTGCTTGAGAAGCTGCTCAAGCTCGGCATTACCGCGACTGCGGATGAAATGTTCATGCCGGCGATCGCCGCGCGACTCTACATGCGCAAACGCAATCTCACGCCACACTTTCTCGTGCATCCAAATCTTCTTGAGGACTTTGCGCCGCTTTCGCAAGGAGAAATCGGCGCAGTCGTAGTCGGCGACGCCGGCGAGAGCTTCACCTATGCCAGACTCAATGAAGCTTACCGCCTTCTCAATGCAGGCGCAGAATTCCTGGCCCTGGCGACCAACCGGGCCTTTCGCGACTTCGACGGAGAACTCAGCCTGGATGCCGGGCCGTTTGTTGCAGCCCTGGAATATGCGACCGGACGCAAGGCAACTCTCTATGGCAAGCCGTCAGCAGCGTTCCTTCAGGAGGCGCTGGCGAGCATCGGATACGCCGCGCACGAGGTTGCAATGATCGGAGACGATGTGGAAGCGGACGTAGCGGGAGCGATGGCGGTCGGGCTCGCCGGCATCTTGGTGCAGACCGGAAAGTATGCCGCAGGCGATGAAATGAAGATCGAGCCGCCGCCGACGGCAGTGGTCGCCGACCTCTCCGAAGCAGCGCGCTGGATACTTGGCCAAAGGCGATGAGGGCGGCGGCATGCTGGTCGGTGGCTCCGCCCGCCTTCGAGGGAGCCTTTGGTTGTCAGTTCGCGTTGGTAGGGTGGGTTAGCGCCACGGTATGGCGGTAGACGCAGGCGCTGCGCGGCGCGTAACCCACCGGCTGAGTTTCAAATGGCGAGGTGAGTCGGTGGGCTTCGCTACCGCGCGCCGGAGATGACGTTGAGGCTCTCGCGAACGCTCAGCCCACCCTACGGACCAACAACATCACACCACGCCGTGCTGCGGATAATCGATGCGCCGGTGGAAGCCGCTCGATCCGGTCTGGCGGTCGAGGGTCAGGGCGAGGTAGCGGAAGGCGTCGGCGGCGTGCGAGGTCCAGTCGTGCAGGGGGTGCGGGCGCAGCACCGCGTGCTTGTCGTCGTGCTCGGCGCGGTAGAGCTGCAGCGCATCGATGCCGCGGGCGCATTTTTTGGCGTCGAACCAGGCGCGCGGAATGAGCATGCGCACCGCGTTGATGCCGTCCTCGATCCGATGCATGGGGGCGAGCGTGATGCCTTTGAGGCCGAGCCCCGCGAGCACTTCGAGCCGGCTCTTGCCGGTGCCGAGCTCCTTGGCCCGCGCGTCATGGGGCACGATGTGGCCCGCATAGGCATAGGGCCTGGCCATGAGCTCGCGCACATAGTGGCCGAGATCGACGCCGCACGCCTCGTAATAGTCGATGATCCGGATCTCGCGGCCGATGGTCTGCGCGAACCAGATCGCGGTGGCATCGCGGATGCCGAGGTCCCAGGCGGTCCACACCAGCGCCGCCGGATCGTACGGCACGCCGGCGATGCGGCCATCGGTCTCCGCCGCGCGCATCAGCGCGCCGTAATAGGCGCCGACCACGGCGGCATCGAAGGAGCATTCGAATTCCTGCGCGTATTGCGGCTCGGAGAGGTCGCGCTGCGCCAGCGCAAGCTCGGCTGGCGCAATGAGGCCGGTCTCGCTCGCCTTGAGCATCAACGAAAACCAGCCGGGCTCGGACTGCGCGCGCCGCCACAGATCGAAGAAGGCGTTGCGGCCGCGCGGCGTGCCGATGAACACCGCCCAGCCCTGCCGATCGGCGAGCGCGGGGCGGATGATCTCCGACCAGACGCGCGGGTCCATGTCGGCATATTCGTCGAGCACCACGCCGTCGAGATAGATGCCGCGCAGCGCATCCGGATTGTCGGCGCCGAACAGCCGCACCTGCCCGCCATTGGGATAATCGACGCGCAGCTCCGTTTCATGGACGCCCGCGCCAAACGCGCGCGAGGGCGCCATGGCGGCGCGCAGATAGTCCCAGGCCACTTGCTTGGATTGCCGCAGGAACGGCGAGAGGTAGGCGAAGCGCGGGCGCACCTTGTCGCACAGGATCGCGCCGCGCTGGAGATCGTGCACGCAGGCGACCGTCTTGCCGGCGCGGCGATGGGCGACGATGCAGGCGAAGCGCTCGCCGCGCGCGTGAAAGGCCTTGAATTGCGGGCGCGGATGATAGCCGACGCTGACCATGGGGTCCGGCTCGGCTTTGTCATCCGCCGCGCCCAAATCGGACGCGGGCGCTAGTCTTCGCTCTTCCATTCGAACTTGACCTTGCGGGGTTCCTCAGCGCTGCCGCTGGCGCCGGCCGGAGCCGTGGGCGCCTTGCCGTCGATGCGATCGAATATTTCCTTGATGGCGGAGAGATCGCCGTCGATCGCCTTGCGGATGAGGTTGTCGACGATGCGGCTGAGGTTCGGCGCATCGGCGCCGGGCGCGGTGTCGGCCAGCGCTGCGGTCAGCGCGCGCGTGATCGGCTTGCCGGCGGGGCCGCGGGAGGCAGCGGACATGATTTGATCCTCGGGGGCACAACAAAAAACCCGGCGCGGAATCCTTCCGGCCGGGCACAGATCGCGATTTTCAATTTCGGGAATAAGCTGATTTGGGCGGCATCGTCAAGCGCGCAAACGACGTGTCATTGCCGGGCATAGCCCGTCGAAGACGGGCGTAAACGCCCTTGTGTCCCGGCAATCTCGCTTGGGTGAGCGAGACCCGTGCCACCCTAAGCGAGATGGCCGGACCAAAGTCCGGCCATGACAATGTGGGACACGCCGTGTCAGGATGCGATCATGCGCGTCGACCGCTACGACATTATCGGGATGGTCCTGCTCGCCTTCTTGGTGGGGCTGTGGGTTCTGCATTTTTCGCTGCCGGCGCCGCCGCCGGACGCCATCCCAGGGCTGCAGCCGTAGCCGGACCTCATCCCTGATCGTCGGGCTCGATCTTGTGCGGGGGTTCGTCATAGCCTTTGCGGCTGCTGTAGAAGATGAGCGCCATCAGGCCGCCGCCGACCAGCACGGAAAGCGCGACGCCGAACGCCATCGATATCCAGGCCCAGGCCGGCACATCGACGTCCACCAGTATCCATTGCCGGTACGTCACCCAGAGCGCGAGCCCGAGCAGCCCCAGCAAACCCGCCATGGCCAGCCATTTATCCATGTCCAGGGTCCTTTCCGCCGAGCGCCCCCGGGCACCGGCCCACTCTATATAGAGAGATAGAGAGGCTCGTCGAGACCGAGAGATGATGCTCGCGCCCTCGCGAGCCGCGGATCACCCGGTGGCGGCGAGGACGCGGCCGCCGCGCTCGACCGGCTTGGCGGCGATCAGCACGAAGGCGATCACGCAGGGCGCGGTGCCGCGGTTGATCCAATTGTGGATGGTGCCGCGCTGCACCAGCACGTCGCCCGCTCGCAGATGCACGCTCGCGCCGTCGATCTCCATGTCGATCTCGCCCGCCATCACCACCGCATAGTCGATCGACTCGGTGCGATGATTGCGCGGCGCGACGCCAGGCGCATATTCGACGATGCGGAACACCGAGCCGCCCGGATCGGTGCTGGCGACCGCGCGGGCACCGCCGTCGAGCGTGGTCGAATTGTCGCTCGGGAACGAACCGGTCGACCAGACGACGCAGCTCGCATGCGCCGGGCGGCGCGAGATCACGTTGGCGCTGATCTCATCGATGGCGACCACGGCGCGGCCATTGTCGTCATGGCCGGTCACGACGCGTCTGACTTGCAAGGGCATATCGGGTTCCTTCACCGCTGGAGCACGCAAGCTTGCGCCGGGACGCGGCGCTCCCAACCGGCGCGTTCGAGCTCGGGCCGATCGTCCTCGCACTGCGGATAGCCGAGGCAGAAATAGCCGATGAAGCGCCACGCCGGCGGCACGTCGAGGAGCCCGGTCATGCGCGCGGGATCGAGGATCGAGACCCAGCCCATGCCGATGCCCTCCGCCCGCGCCGAAAGCCACATCGTGCAGATGGCGGCGACCACCGAATACTCGGCCATTTCCGGCATGGTGCGCCGCCCGAGCCCGTGACCGACCGCGGTCGCGCGATCGCAGAAGACAGCGAATTGGAGCGGGGCCTCGCGCAAGCCTTCGAGCTTGAGCGCCGCGTAGCGCGCCGCGAGATCGCCCGCATAGGCGGCGCCCGCACAGGCGGCGCCCGCATAGGCGGCGAGCGCATCGGCATTGCAGGCGCGGAACTCCTCGCACACCGCCGCGCGCCGCGCCGCGTCACCGACGATCACGAACCGCCACGGCTGGCTCAGGCCGACCGAGGGCGAAAGGCATGCGGTTTCGATCAGCCGCTCCAGCGTGCCGCCGGGCAGCGCCTCGGTGCGAAACCTGCGCACGTCGCGCCGCCAGGCAAACAGCTCGGAGAGCCGCGCGCGGAACGCTCCATCGAAATCGGGTGGACTCATGATTGCACTCGCGTCTTGCCGGCGGGGGGCCGGCCCGGCGAATGCTTTGTAGGACGGGTTGAGCGCCAGCGAAACCCGTCACTGGGCGCGAAAAGATCTACTGGGCGCGAAAAGCTCTTTCGTAGGGGCGGCCCATAGCCCGTCGAAGACGGGCGTAAACGCCGTTATCGTGGCTACCCTGCAGCGCCGCGGGCCCCCTACGGGAGCCGGAGGGCGCGGCTATTTTACAACACGACCCAGGTCGCGATCGCGAGGATTCCCACGATCAGCACCACGAGCGCCAAAGGGTCATAATCCGGCCAAAGGCCGCTTCGCATTTGCATCACACGCCTCCCGGATGGCCCGGAATACCAACGTGCGGCACCCGCTCTTGTTCCTCATGAGGACTGGCAGGCTCGCCACAGATGGCGGTTTTCCCGCTCGTTAGTCGCGCCGGCGGGCGGAAAGGTTCAACGCCACCCGAAGCCGTTGCAAAGGCGAACGGTGCCGTGACAATGTCGATGGCGGCACAAAGCCTTAGCGGGGGGCCTTAGCGTGAAGAAGGACGTGGCAACTGCCGGCCTTGCACGGCGAACCTTTCTGGCCCGCTCCCTTGTGGGTGCCGGGGCCGCCTTGGCGGGCGGATTGCCGTGGCTTTCCGGGCCGTTTGCGCTCGCGCAGGGTCGCCCCGATGCGCTCCCCGAGCCGACGCCGGCGGAGCGCGCCGCCATGGGGCAGGCCGCCCGCGGCTTCATGCAGACCTACGCGGTCCCGGGATTATCGGTGGCGGTCGGGCACGGCGGGCAGCTCATCTATCAAGATGCCTTCGGCCTGGCGGACCGCGACAGCGGCGAGCCGCTCTCCTCGCAGCATCTCTTCCGCATCGCGAGCGTCAGCAAGCCGATCACGTCGGCGGCGATCTTCACGCTCATCGAGCAGGGGCGGCTTCATCTCGGCGACCGCATTTTCGGTCCGGGCGCGCTCTTGGGAACCGACTTCGCGGGCCCACCCTACTCTCCCGGCGTCGACGCCATCACGCTCGAGCATCTCCTGACCCATACTGCCGGCGGCTGGAGCAACGACCGCAACGACCCGATGTTCTCCAATCCAGGGATGAATCACGCGGAGCTCATCGCCTTCGTGCTGCGCAACCGGCCGCTCGATCATCCGCCCGGGCAGAGCTACGCCTATTCCAATTTCGGCTATTGCGTGCTGGGGCGCGTCATCGAGAAGGTCACGCGGGCGACCTACCCGGCCTTCGTCGCCGATGCGGTGCTCAAGCGCTGCGGCATCGACGATATGGCGATCGCCGGCAACACGCTCGCCGAGCGGCACCGCGGCGAGGTGAAATATTACGGCCAGGGGGACAATCCCTATGGCATGAAAGTCGCCCGCATGGATTCCCACGGCGGCTGGATCGCGCGGCCGGCCGACCTCGCGCAATTCGCCATGCATGTCAGCGCCTTTGCGCCGCCGCCCAACATCCTCAAGCCGGACACCATCCGCGCGATGACCACCGCCTCGAGCGCCAATGCCGGCTACGCCAAGGGCTGGCAGGTGAACAAAGCCAACAACTGGTGGCACACCGGCAGCCTGCCCGGCACCGCGACCATCGTGGTGCGCACCCATAGCGGATTCTGCTGGGCGGCTTTCACCAATACGCGGCGCTCGGACTCGGCGCTCGACGGCGACCTCGACAAGCTCATCTGGACCATGGTCGAGCAGGTCAAGGCGTGGAAGGTGTGAGGCGGGGTTCGGCGCGGCGGCATTTGTTGTTGATGGGAACGACAACCTCTCGCCTTGCGCAGGCGAACCCCCTCGCCCCGAAGGGGCGAGGGGGTGAAGCGCCGTGCCCGCCTCACAGGCCGGCACCGGGCTTTGAACCGCTTGCGAAAACGCATAGCATTCGCCCCGCACGGGGTTCGGTCGAAGAATCTCCGGTCCATGGGAGGCAAATATGAAAACAAGTCTCAACGGCACGACGGCTTGCGCGCTGGCGACATTCGGGCTGCTCGCGAGCGCATCGGCGGCCTCGGCCGCCGATGTCACTTACGAGCGGCTCCTCAATCCCGAGCCGCAGAACTGGCTGATGCATCATCGCGACTTCGGCTCGCAGCGCCATTCGCCGCTCGAAGCGATCAACAAATCGAACATCAAGTCGCTCAAGCTCCTGTTCGCGGTGCCACTCGGCGGCAAGTCGGCGGGCGAGAGCCTGGAAGCGACGCCGCTCGTCGATGACGGCTTCATGTACATGGTCGACAGCTGGGGCATCGTCTACAAGATCGATGTGCGCTCGGGCACGGCCGGCGCCATTGTCTGGAAGATGGACCCCAAGGAGGCCAACCAGGACCGCAACCGCGGCGTCGCGCTGTGGGGCAACCTGGTGGTTTCGGTCACCGGCTATGACGGGCGCGTCGTCGCGACCGACAAGGAGAGCGGCAAGGTCGTGTGGGAGAAGAATCTCAGCGACCAGGCCGACCTCGAGCTCACCGCCGCGCCGCTGGCGCTCAAGGACGAGATCCTGATCGGCGGCTCGGGCGGCGATCGTGGCCTGCGCGGCTGGCTCGCGGCGCTCGATCCCAAGAACGGCGAGATCAAGTGGAAGACCTATTCGATCCCCGCGCCCGGCGAGCCCGGCAGCGAGACCTGGAAGGACAAGGTCAACGCCTATCTGACCGGCGGCGGCTCGTTCTACGGCACCGGCGCCTATGATCCCTCGAGCAACCTCACCTATTGGGGCTCCGGCAATCCGGTCCCCCCCTACGATCCCTCGTACCGCCCCGGCGACAATCTCTATACGTCGAGCGCCATCGCCTTCAATGCGGGCAGCGGCAAGATCACCTGGTGGCACCAATACACGCCCAACGACGACCGCGACTATGACGAGACCGGCGCCCATGTCCTCATCGACACCAAGGTCAATGGCGAGGACCGCAAGCTCCTCTCGCACGCGGGCCGCAACGGCTTCACCTACTCGTTCGATCGCCTGAGCGGCCAGTTCCTCAAGGCCACCCAGCACGTGAAGGTCCTGACCTGGACCAAGGGCATCGATGCCAAGACCGGCAGGCCGGTCGACTATGATCCGAGCCGCGACGTCCAGGCCTACAATGAGAACGCCGCGGCGCTCGCCGACAAAGGGACGCGCCAGATCTGCCCGAACATCGCCGGCGGCACCAATTTCTGGCCGGTGTCCTACAGCCGCAAGACCGGCGCCCTCTATATCGGCGCC
Organism: Xanthobacteraceae bacterium; assembly: GCA_036522235.1. Lineage (GTDB taxonomy): Bacteria > Pseudomonadota > Alphaproteobacteria > Rhizobiales > Xanthobacteraceae > VAZQ01. The sequence continues at coordinate 702 of DATDGG010000316.1, read as the reverse complement.
TACGAGGGCTGCAGCGCCGTCACGGTCGACGCGACCGCGCACATCAAGGGCAAGTTCAACGGCGGCACCGTGGGCCCGGGCGGTCCGGTCACGAGCTCCATCACCATGCTCGATCCGGTCACCGGCGAGATCAAGAAGCGCGCCGAGTTCCCCTATCCGAACTCGTCCGGAACGCTGTCGACCGCTGGCGGCCTGGTCTTTACCGGCCTGCTCGACGGCACCATCGTGGCGCTCGACGACGAGACGCTGACCGAGCTGTGGCGCTTCAATGTCGGCACCGGCGTCAACGCGGCGCCGATGACTTATGGGGTGAATGGCAAGCAATACATCGCCATCTCGTCCGGCGTCTGCTGCGTGCGCCCGTCCGGGCAGATCAGCAACTCGCTCTCGTCCGTGCAGCGAAACCCGGAGCTGAAGAACCAATCCAACGCCACGGTGCTCTACGTGTTCGGGCTGTGAGCGCGATTTATTGACTGGTGTAGATAGGCAACCTGGCCGCAGGCGCCGGCGAACTCCCTCTCCCCGAAGGGGAGAGGGTTGGGGTGAGGGGGTTACGATCTCTGTTGTGTTACCCCCAGCGCCGGGCCGCGCTCGGACTCGATGCACTCCTTCGCAAAATCACTACCGCCGGAGCCCCCTCACCCCTCCCTCTCCCCGTGTATGGACCGGAGACATGGGTGACAGGCGTTCGGAGACATGGGT
>DATDGG010000315.1:0-10495 GCA_036522235.1 Xanthobacteraceae bacterium | reverse complement strand
ATTCGCGGCGAAAACCGCAACAACCCGGTGCTGCTGTTTCTCCACGGCGGTCCCGGCGATGTCACCAATCCGTGGACATTCGCGCTCTTCGCTCCCTGGGAGAAACAATTCACGGTGGTGCAGTGGGACCAGCGAGGCGCGGGCAGGACGCTGCGCAAGACCGGCCCCTCCATCGCGGCCACCATGACTTTGGAACGTATGTCCGAGGACGGCATTGAGTTGACCGAATATCTGCGCAAGCATTTGGGCCAGGACAAAATTGTCGTCGTCGCTCATTCGTTTGGCTCCATCCTTGGTCTGCGGATGGTCCGTTCCAGGCCAGACCTGTTCTACGCATACGTCGGCACGGGCCAGGTCGCCGATGAAACAAGAAACTATGCCGTTGCCTATGAGGCCTTGCTGAAGAAAGCGCGATCCTTGAGAAATCAGCGTGCCGTCGAGGAATTAACCCGTGTCGGCCCGCCCCCCTATGCCTCCGGCGAGGGCTTCGGCGTGCAGCGAAAGTGGTCGAACAACTTCGAAGGCGCGGATCAGTTCCTGCCGGGGCCGCGGCCACAGCCTTCATCGCCTTCCTCACCGGGCCGGAAGCGGCCGAGCGGCTGCGCCAGTCCGGATGGGACGCGGCGCCGCCCTGAGCTCGAGCCCTTTCATTTTGAGCAGTTTGTTGTACGGCGAAGACGCAGCTTGAATCGCAATCGCCCGAACCCCCTCTCCCCATCCTCTCCCCTACGGGGCGAGGGAGTGAAACGCGGTGCCCATCTTACAAACCGCTCGAATTTGTTGGTGTGTTGGAGAAAGACGGACCCGACGCTGGCACCAGCGAGCTCCCTCGCCCCGAAGGGGAGGGGGTTACGAACTCGGTTGTATTGCGCTCAGCGCAGCGGCGGGTCGGTCACCTACATGTTCGCCGCGAGCCAATCGGCGGCGAAATTGATGCCGACCTGGCGGTTGTCCACGTGGGCGTGCTCGGCGCCGCCGTCCTCGGCCGAGAAAATCTTGATGGTCTTGCGCGCCGAGCCGACCGCGTCATAAAGCTTCTGCGCATTCTCGCACGGCACCACGCGGTCGTTGCCCCCGTGCGTCACCAGGAACGGGCAGGTGATGTTCTGCGCCGCGTCCTTGAGCGAGAACTTCTTGGCGATCTCGATCGCCGCCTCGGGCGTCGCCGCGTTGACCACCCATTGGAACTGGAAGTTCGATTGCGCGACCGATTTCGGATCGCTCTTGTTCTTGTCGAGAATCCGCTGCTGCCAACCGGCCAGATCCCAGTGCAGCGCGGAGAGCGCGACGCAGGCCGCGTAGCGTTTCTCGAAGGCCGCGATGCGCGAGGAATAGTAGCCGCCGAAGCTGTAGCCCATGATGGCGACGCGCTTGGCATCGACCTCGCCGCGGCGCGCCACGTAGTCGAAGGCGGCCGCGCCCGGCACCTCGTAGTCGTAGCGGCTGTGGATGTTGCGCATGCGCAGGCTCTCGCCCTGGCCGGGCCCGTCCATGGCGAGCGTGTGCATGCCGCGGCGGGCGAATTCGAGCCCGGCGAAAAAGATGCTCATCTCCTTGGCATTGTCCATGCCGTTGACGATGACCACGGTCGGGGCCGGCCCCGCGACCGGCGCCTTCATGAACAGAGCCGGCAAGGTCGTGCCCTCATAGGGGACATCGACGAACTCGATATTGGGATGCCGCAGCCTTATGCCGGCGTGGTAGCAGCGATAGGCCTTGCGCCCCCATTCGCGCTTCTCGTCGCCCGGCAGAATAAAGCGCTCGGCATTGTAGTAGTAATTGCCGGCGCGCAGATAATAGTCGCCGGCGGTGGGCTTGCGGCCCTCCGCTTCGGCGGCTTGAGCCTTGCGCTCGACGTCGGCCGCGAGCGCCCCCCATTCCTCCCACCAGGCTTGCGGCTCGTGCTGGCGCAGCCTGAGGCGCTCGCAAGCCCGGTCCATCTCCTCGAGCGCGACCACCCCGTAGGGCGCCATGCCCTTGATGATGAGGGTCGCGTTCGACCACAGGAAGTTGTCGCCGAAGTGATCGATCCACGGGCCGCGCGCAGGCATGAGGTCTCCTTAGAGAAGATGACGGATGAGGACGGGCAGGGCGGGTGGCGCCAAGAGCATTGTTTGTTTGGGTTGGTTCCTCGGCTTGTCATGGCCGGGCTTTGTTCCGGCCATCTCGATGAGGATGGCAGGGCGCCCGCCTTATCGAGATCGCCGGGACATAAGGGCGTTTACGCCCGTCTTCGCGGGCTATGCCCGGCGATGACTATCAAACGACCATTCTACTCCGAATCCGGCTTGATGTTCGCATCCTTGATGATCTTGGCGTAGCGGTCGAGCTCGAGCTGCATGTAGTCGTGCCATTGCTGGGGCTGCGAGGCGAGCGGCGCCATGCCTTGGGAATCGAGCTGCGCGATCACGTCGGGCGCCGCGACCGCCTTGGCGACTTCGTCGCGCAGGCGTTGCGCAATGGCGGGCGGGGTGCCGGTGGGCGCCAGCATTCCGAACCAGCCGGCGATCTCATAGTCGCCCACGCCCGATTCCATCACCGTCGGCACATCCGGCAACGCGGCCGAGCGCGTGGTGCCGGTCACCGCGAGCGCGGTGACCGTACCGGCCTTCACCTGATTGGACATCACCGGCATGGCGTCGAACATCGCGTCGATATGGCCGCCCAGAAGATCATTGAGGGCGGGGCCGGCGCCGCGATACGGGATGGTGGCGGCCGTGATCCCGGTCTTGAACTTGAGCAGCTCGGTCGCGAAATAGAGCGAGCTTCCGGTGCCGCCGCCGGCCCCGAAGCTGAGCTTCCCGGGATTGGCCTTGGCGTAGGCGACGAGCTCGCGCACGTTCTTGATCGGCAGATCCTTGCGCACCACCAGGATCAGCGGTCCGGTCGCCACTTCCGTGATCGGGGTGAGCTTGGTGAGATCGAACGGATAGTTCGGCTGCAGCGGCTGCGTGATCAAGGTGCTGGTCGAGATGAAGAGCAAGGTGTGGCCGTCGGGCGGCGCGCCGGTGAGCTCGCGCAAAGCCGGAATGAAATTGCCGCCGGATTTGTTCTCGACCAGGATCGGGGTGTGCAGACCTTCGCTCATCTTCTGGCCGACCACCCGCGCCATCACGTCGGTCGCGCCCCCGGCCGCGAGCCCGACCAGCATGCGGATCGGCCGGCCGGAGAAATCCTGGGCGTGTGCGGCAATCGGATGGAGCGCGAGCAAGAATGCGCCCGCGAGCAGCGCAATAGGTGCGCGCGGAGATTGTCCGAATGCCTTCATTGAAGTCCTCCCGTTGACCCGTTCTCAGCGGGTTCCATGCCGTCGGCGCCCGTGCCGAGGGTTGGCCTATATCATCCGTCGTTCATTGGCTAGCAATTGGTGGCGAGTTGCAGCAACGGCCCCGGCGATTGTGAGCGTTCCTTGTCCCCCAGGGACGGTTTGCCGACCGCCGCCGGAAAAAGGGCGGCTGCGCCGCAGACGGATGATCATCCAACAGGCGGGGCAATGTTGGTGAGTTGAGGCAGTGTCGGCGCATCTCGGCGCAAAACGCAATTATCGTTGCGCCGACGGATGAGATGCCAGGATTCCCGGCGGGCTTGAAGTCGCGCCTAAGTCAGCATGTCCCATTCGTCACCCAAGGCCCACCCAAGCGCTGATAGCTTGCCGTTTAGCATCCCCCACTCCAAGTCGGTCCAGGGTCCGAGATTCTCATACCCGTACCGGTCCTCGAGCCTTTGCGCGGCGCGCGCCGCCGCTTCCCAGACCTCTCGTCTTACGAGCCGGCCATGTGCTTCGGCCGGAATCGTATCCTCGTCCACGATTTCGATCTGCCCCTGCTCGATCTTCTCGCGCCAAAGTCTGTGCCGGTTGTACCAGATCTTCTCGAACAACTCACGTTCTGCCGTTGCGATTTCCGCGATCCTTCGCCGCGGTTGATCCGGCCATTCTTGTTCAATAACCAGATCTACGAACTGGTCCGGTCGAAGGCTTCGCAATGCCTCACCCAGGGTGATGAAATACCTGGAGCGACTCTTGGAAAAAAGATCAGCCAGATCCGGATGAGGCAGCTTCTGACCGGCTGTTGGATGGCTGAAGTCCTTGGTGTTGTGGGTTACGAAAGCGAAGTTCTGGGCCCCCTTTTTGCGAGCAACCATGTCCGCATATATTTCGAGCAATATTGCGTCGATCATGCCGTTGCGCGGCCTGTGGAACGGAGCCTTCCGCTCAACGCCCCTTTCCGCCGCTCGAACTTTGATTGCGTCGGTAGCGTCATGGCGCTCGCTGGTCGCCAGAAGTCTTTCTATCCGCTCTGCCGTTTCGGTCGCTTGGTCGCTGAAACTCAAAAGCTTGAGGTCGAATTCGTCGAACTCGTCATTGACCGATCTTCGCCGCTTCACGTTCCTGGACTTGGCCGGGGCCGCCACGCGCCCGCGGATATTGGTGATGCTCCGACCGCCGTCCTCGATCAGCCGAGCCCTGTTTTGCGCAAACTCATCTAGAATAATCCGCGCAACGACAAGGATAATGTCCCCGGCCGTTACCAACTCCTCGAGGGCGCCAATGAGTGCCGGGGCGCACGGATCTCCGATCAAATCCAACCAGACGCACGCGTCGACGAACATGCGCACCGGCCGGCTTCTGCGCGGCGGCTTGCTCATGAAAGTCCGACCCGGCTAAGTCTGAGCGGAAGGCCGGGCGCGATCATGGGTATCGGTCCGCGGGCAACGCGTGCCAATCGGTGTCTGAAGTCCCTGCTTTCGGGCGGTGCTTTCAAAATACGTCCACCGATAGGTATTGAGGTAAACGAGACGCTACCAATATACCGACGAGAGGCAACTACTTACTGCCGGTAACCTAAACGCGTGGGCGAACCGGCTCGGCTCTGGCGGCCGCAGTAGATCCCGAAAAAGGCCCGCCCCTGCGAAGGCGGGGTGGATACCGGTTTTCGGAAAAGGCCTGCCCCCGGGAAATCGGGGATCATGCGCCGACAAGAAGCTGGAGCGGGATGACGATTCGAAGAAAAGTCATCCAGCTCTAGCGTGCCGTACTCTGCTTCATCCACCTCATGAAGTCTTCGAACAGTTTTTGGCGATCGGCCTCCGAGATCACCTTGCCGCCTGTGGTTGGGTCACGGCTGGTGAGGAACTGCTGAAACCGATCCTGGTTGGCAGCCAGTTGCTGCTCACGGTCGTTTTTGAGCCACTGCTCCGCACCGTCGAAGCGCTTCCATCCGGGGACGTTGGCGGCCAAAATTGTATCCTTCCATTTCTCGTGGCGCGGAGGCTCCTGGAATTCCGCCAAGCGCGGAAAGAGCGCGTTGACGAACTTGTCGATGCGCCGGTAGCGATCGGAGTTCTTCGGCCAATTGTAGGCAATGATGACGATACCGCTCGCCAGCGTATCCACGCTTTGTCCTTCCGGGATCAGGTCCGGATAGTCGTCATGCTCCAGGGTCGCCGGCACGTAGTCGCCGATCAATGAATCCTTGAGCGGAATCGGGATCATTCGGTATCCCTCACTCCGCTTGAGCCGACGCAGGACGGGCGAAGGCTTGCCGGCGGTCACCACCACCGCCGTGATTTCGCCGTCCTTCAATTTCTGCAAGGCGTCGCTCGCACTCAGGTTGGTCTCTTCGATCCCGACCTTGAACGCCGAGAAGATATCGCGCGCCGACATCTGGGTGCCGCTGCCAACCTGATTGAAGTTCACCTTCTTTCCGCGCAACTGCTCGATCGAGGTAATGTCCGGCGCCTTCACGATGATATTTTCTTCGCCGTTGGCGACCTTGAGGATGTACACGATCTTCTGGTCCAGATCGGGAATCTCGCCGCTGCGGCGCCAATGGCCCAGGATGTTGGTCCGCGTGAAGGCCATGTCGATACCGCGCAGGTAACACACATCGCGAACGTTCTGGTACGCGCTGTAGCCTTGCGCAGGCAAAATCCGCAGATTGTCGCCGTCGTTGAGCACGGTGGCGAGATCAGCCGCCATCGGCCCGTAAGTGAGCCCGGATCCGGTGGAGAGAATCATGAGTGTGTTTGAATTTATTTTGTCGACGAGCGGGCTCTGTGTCTGCGTCTGAGCCGTAGTTGCGCGCGTCGTCCCCGCATCGGGGGGCTTGGTCGTTTGCGGCATGATCGCTTCTCTGCGCTACCGACAGCGTCGAGCGACAAGCCGCTCTTGATTTTCTTGAATCTGCGGTCCGGAATTGCTCGACGGCTTTCTTGCTGATGGGTCCCCGATCAGGCGTCCCGACCCGTCGCGATAGAAATCCAGCACGAAGAGTCGAAGGCAGGACGATAAATTCATCTGCTCGCGCGCCGCGTCGACAAGCGTTACGAGCCGTGACGGCGTTATGTGGCGGCTGATCGCGATCTCCTTGAGGGCCTTCCAGAAGGCGTCTTCCAAACTTATGCTGGTCCTGCGACCAGCAATCACGACGGAACGCTTGATCACACGCGAGTTCATGGTTGATCTCCGGACTTGAACAGTCCCGGCCCCTCAATGGCCGTTGAGCCCCCCGAGCGGATGTGTTGCCATATCTTAGCAATAAGCAAGAACAATACAAAATAGGCCGAAAGGATTACTTATAGACTACAACTTTACGCCACAATCTCGGGTGATTACTGTACTTATTTACTGCTCGATCGGTCGACTACCGTATTTGCTGCTCGCGCAGCCTCGCCCGAACAAAGCAACGCGCGGCCGCCAGCGCAAGACGGAGCGCATCCCGGCCTATTCGATCGGGATGTACTATTAGGCGAGAGAGAGCCGCCTTGATCTACGGCCCTGCCTTGGCGCAGGCCGCGATGATCGGACTATTGGTGGGGTTGCGGAGGCGGCAGGATGCGGACCGCTCGGTCGGAAAGATCGCCGGGTTTCGGGTCGCCCCGCAATAGGCGATGAGGAGCACTTCATCGTCGGTGCACTGCGCCGTGCAGCCGGCGGCGTCGCAGCTGGCGCGCACGATGTGCATCGAACCCGACGCGCCCGGCCTCCCGGGAGGTCCCGCGTCGCCCTTCGGACCTGGAGGCCCGGCGGGTCCGGGATCGCCTTTCTCGCCTTGCTCGCCTTGCCCTGACTTGCTGCAGCCCACGAGGCCGACCGCCAGCACGATGGCGATCAAGGTTCGCGATGCGCGATGCAGATGATGACGTGGCACATTACGAGGCATTTGATGCATGGTTCCCCCCTCCAGCAAAGCCTGTCCGCCCGAATTTTAAGCAAGAATTGTGCCGATCAGTCGCAAGGCCGCCGATGCTGCCGATGGAATGGTCGGACGAGCGCGGCTAGATTTGCGCGCACACAAATTGGACTTCGGAGATCGCCAATGCAACAGACGGTTCGATCAGCGTGGCTCGGGGCCGCGCTTGTGCTCGCGGTGGCGGCCGCGATGCCGGCGCGCGCGCAGGACGCGGAGCGGGCGTTCTTCGGCGGCAAGACCGTGCGGATGGTCGTGGGCTACGGACCGGGCGGCGGCTACGACGCCTATGCGCGCATGATCGCGCCCACGCTCTCGCGGGCGCTCGGGGCGAGCGTGGTGGTCGAGAACCAGCCGGGCGCCGGCGGCCTGGTGGCGCTCAACCGCATCTACACCGCGGCGCCCGACGGGCTCACGATGATGATCGTCAACGGCACCGGTGCGGCGCTCTCGCAGCTCACCGAGCAGGCGGGCGTGCGCTTCGATCTCGGGCAGTTCGGCTATCTCGGCACCGTCAGCGCCTCGCCGTGGATGTGGCTCGTGGGTCCCAATTCCACCATCAGGACGCCGCAGGACGCGATCAAGCTCGGCAAGCGCTTGAACTGGGCCGCCAGCGGCCCGGCCGACGGCCTCTCCGACGGCGCCGCCTTCACCTGCGAGGCGCTTAACCTCGATTGCCACGTGGTGCTCGGCTATGCGGGCAGCAACCAGGCCGCCCTGGCGGTGACGCAAGGCGAGATGGACGCGATCTATGTCTCCGACACCTCCGCCAACAATTACGTGGCAAGCGGCCAGCAGCGCGTCATTGCCGCCATGGGCCGGTCGAAGTCGCGCTTCTTTCCGGGCGCCCCGACCATCTTCGAGGCGCTCAAGCTGACGGCGGATCAGCAATGGCTGTTCGACTTTCGCAGCAAGCTCGAGGACCTCGGCCGCATCTTGCTGGTGCCGCCCGGCCTGCCGGGAGCGCGGCTCGCCTATCTGCAGGCCGCCGTCAAGACGACCTTGACCGATCCGGCGCTGCTGGTCGAGGGGGAGAAGAGCCAGCGCTATATCGACTATCTCGATGCGGCGGCGACCCGCAGGAACGCACAAGATGTCGTGAGCGACATCACTCCGGAGCAGCGCAAGCGCGTGCAAGATATTATAACCAAGGCCCGCTGAGGCCCGGTATCAGAGTAGGGCCGAAGCGGGCGCGCTTGGGTCCATGTTCAGGCCTTGCATTGAGTCCCGTTTGGGGCTTGAGCCTGGACGCGCAAAGCTTAACACAAGGCGTTGACCTTGCTAATGTTCCGCCGCCCGGCCGTGGCTGATTGAGAGGGCCCTGATGGGGCCGTTCCCGGGCCGGTGGATGGGTCGTGGTGGCGGCCCGGTTTTTCTGGACTTATGGTCCGCCCGACGTGATTCTACGGCTTGAGGAATCGCCGGCGCGCCAGCTCGCATTGCCTAGTCGCGTTGCGTGTCAGTATCGCGGAATTGGAGGCCGGAGCTCGGCCTGTGTGATGATGGAATTAAGACCGAAGTCGGCGCTCAACCGCCTCGTGAATGGGCTGAAGCGGGAGCAGCACGACTATCGCGTGTCGCTCGACGTCTTCCCGGCCCTCAATGTCGACAAACTCGCGGCGGATTTCCGCCTCGCCCAGAGCGGCGCCGAACGCGGCGCGCGCGAGGAGCCGGCTTCCGACACGGTGGCGTTGGACGATATCGAGAATGCAGTCGTCGAGCGCGTGGAGGCGGAGAAGAACGCCGCCCACGGCACGCTGCTCGACGAGCTGCGCACCTATACGGAGCGGCTGGCCGCGCTCGACTTCGAAGGCCGCTTCGGCGCCATCCGGCAGGCGGCGCCGGCGGCGGTGAGCGAGTTCCGCGCCGAAGCCGCGCAGGGCCGCGACGAATTGCACGGCCTGCGCCGGCACCTGGGCGACCTCGAGCTCGAGCGCGAGGATTTCCGCCGCCGCCACAATCTCAACCGAACCGCGCGCTGGGCTTCCGGCGGAAACCTGACCGTCAAGGTCGGCATCCTGCTGGTCCTGTTCGTGTTCGAGGTGTTCCTCAACGGCTTCTTTCTCGCCAAGGGCAGCGAGCTCGGCTATCTGGGCGGCGCCTCCGAGGCCTTGACCTTCGCGCTCCTCAATATCGGGGTCGCCTTCCTGATCGCGGTCTTCGGCGTGCGCGAGATCAATCACCGCAATACGATCAGGAAGCTGTTCGGCTTCGCGGCGCTTGCCATCTATGTCGTGCTCCTGATCGCGGTCAATCTCGCGCTCGCCCACTACCGCGAGGTGTCGGCCGCGCTGATCGCGGATGCGGGGCGCGAGGTGCTCACGCGCCTGAAGACGATGCCGCTCGGCCTCGTGGATTTCAAATCCTGGCTGCTGTTCGGCCTCGGAGTGCTGTGCTCGCTGATCGCGTTCGCAGATTCCTTTCTCATCTTCGACCCCTATCCGGGCTATGCGGCGCTGGAGAAGCGCCGCGCCGGCGCGCACGACGCCTATATCCGGCGCAAGAACGACCTGATCGCGCGGCTCCTGGATATCCGCGACGACGCCATCGATATCCTGGAGGAGGCGAACCGCGACCTCGCCATTCGCCGTGCCGAGCACGACTCCATCCTGGAAAGCCGCGCCCGCCTGGTCCGTCTGTTCGCGGCCCATCAGGCCCATCTCGAGCGCGCCGCCAATGCGCTTATGTCGGTCTATCGCGAGGCCAACAAGGGGCTGCGCAAGACGCCGCCGCCGCGCCGCTTCGGCCAAAGCCACACGGTCGACAAGTTTCCCGTCGACCAAGAGCTGCTGGAGACGTCGGCGCGCGAGGAGCTGCGGCGCGCGATCGCCGAATCGCAGGGCGTCCTGACCCAGCAGGTTGCGGCCATCCATTCCGAGTTCGAGCGGGCCTTCGCGAGCTATCGCGAGATCGACAACTTTGTTGAGGAGAAGACCGTTGTCGCGGCGAACGCCAAGGCGGCATAGCGGTGATCCGGGCGAATTGCGCAAGCACTTGCTCGGGGGCGCATTGACGGTGCTGGCGCTGGGGGCGCTCGCCGCCGGCGCCTATGTCTATGCCACGGTGGCGCGTCCGCCCGCGCTCGACCAGGCGACGCTCTGTCCCCACGACGGCCCCCGCTCGGTCGCCGTCGTGCTGCTCGATTCGACCGACGAGATCCCCGACGTCGCCAAGCAAGAGATCAGGACCGTGCTGGTGGACATGGCGGAGACGCTGCCGGCCTATGAGCTCCTGGAAATCCGCCTGCTCGATGCCAAGCTTCCGGGCGGACGGCCGATCTTCTCGAAATGCAATCCGGGCGACGG
>DATDGG010000314.1:0-1660 GCA_036522235.1 Xanthobacteraceae bacterium | reverse complement strand
ACATGCGCCTCCCGCGACTAGATGGCCGGAACAAGTCCGGCCATGAGGACGCGGGAGAGTCAACCTTAGCCAAGGAAGCCCCAACAAGGGGCTTGGCAAGGCGGCTTGCACTCCGCCGTTTGTCTCAATAGCTTGCCAAGCAATTTCAAAGGGCTAAGTGCGGAGGCGGGGAACCCGGATGAGTGCAGATCTAAGGCTCTATGCGCTGGTCGATCCGCAGCAGGCGCACGGGCGCGATCTCGCCGAGCTCGCCTGGCTCGTCGCCTGCGGCGGCGCCACCTTGGTGCAATTGCGCGACAAGCTCGGTTCCACGCATACGATGGTGGAGACCGCGCGCGCGATCCGCGCGCGGCTTGCCCCGCTCGGCGTGCCGCTCCTCATCAACGATCGCGCCGATGTCGCGTTTGCGGCCGGCGCCGACGGCGTGCATCTGGGACAGGACGACATGGCGGTCGAGGATGCGCGGCGGCTGCTTGGCCCGCATGCCGTCATTGGTCTGAGCATCAAGACCATCGAGCAGGCGGTGCATGCCCCGCTCGAGCATCTCGACTATGTGTGCATCGGCGGTGTGTTCGCTACGTCGTCGAAGGACAATCCGGACCGGCCGATCGGAATTCCCGGCCTGCAGTCCATTCTGGCGAAGATGCGCGTGCGCGACGACGATCTTCCGATCGGCGCCATCGCCGGCATCGATGCCGGCAATGCCGGCGCCGTCATCGCGGCGGGAGCCGACGGCGTTGCGGTCATCTCCGCGCTGTCGCGCGCGAGCGATCCGCAGGGGGCCGCGCGCGACCTGCGCGCGGTCGTCGAGGCGGCCTTGGCCCAGCGTCAGGCCGCATGACGCCGATCGCGGTCACCATCGCGGGCTCCGATTCCGGCGGCGGCGCCGGCCTGCAGGGCGATCTCAAGACCTTTTCGGCGCTCGGCGTCTATGGGGCCAGCATCGTCACCGCGCTCACCGCCCAGAGCACGCTGGGCGTCACCGCGATCCACGACGTGCCGGGCGAATTCGTCGCCGCCCAGATCGACGCGGTGTTCGCCGACCTGCGCGTCCGCGCCGTCAAGATCGGCATGCTGTCGCAAGCCTCCGTCATCGCGGCGGTTGCGACCGGGCTCGAGCGCTGGCGGCAGGAGAAGGTCGTGCTCGATCCCGTCATGGCGGCTTCGACCGGCGAGCCGCTCATGGCGGCGGAAGCGATCGACATGTTCAAGCGCGTGCTCGTCCCGCGCGCCTTGGTGCTCACCCCGAATCTGCCGGAGGCGGCGGCGCTGCTTGGCGTCAAGATGGCGGCGAACGAAGACGAGATGCGCGCGCAAGCGCAGCGGCTGCTTGCCTTGGGCGCCAAGGCGATCGTGATCAAAGGCGGGCATGCGCAGGGCCAAAGCAGCGTCGACCTCCTGGTCGATCGCAACGGCGTCCTGGCGCTGCCGCTCGCCCGCCTGGCCTCGCGCAATACCCATGGCACCGGCTGCGCCTTCTCGGCCGCGATCGCGGCCGGGCTCGCCAAAGGCCTCGAGCTGGAACAAGCCGTGCGCGCCGCCAAGGACTACGTCCATGCCGCCATTGCGGCAGCCGACACGCTCGAGATCGGGTCAGGTGCCGGGCCCGTGCACCATTTTCATGCGACCTGGCGCGATCCCTTTTCGTAGCCCGGATGGA
>DATDGG010000313.1:0-4391 GCA_036522235.1 Xanthobacteraceae bacterium | reverse complement strand
CGCTGATCTCGGGCGCGCCGACCGGGAGCAGCCGCAGCGCCACGTCGCGGGCGAGCTCGACCAAAATGCCGCCGGCGCCGATCAGCAGCAGCGGTCCGTAGAGCGGATCGCTGCGCGCTCCGACGATCGCCTCGACCCCCGACACCATCTCCTGCACCAGCAGGCCTTCGATCCGTGCCCCGGGTTGCGCGGCCCGGGCGGCGGCCAGCAGTGCGTCGGCCGCCGTCGCGACGTCGGCGCGGCTGCGCAGGTCGAGCGTGACGCCGCCGGCCTCGGTCTTGTGCAAAATATCGCCCGAGCGGATCTTGAGCGCGACCGGAAACCCGATCGCTTCGGCGGCGTCGGCGGCCGCGGCGGCGTTCGCGACCGCGCGGCTTTGCGGCAGGGAAATTCCGTAGCAGGCGAGCGTCGCGTCGAGCGTTGCGGGTGAAAGATCGCTCGCCGGCGCGTCCTGCGGGACGAGCGGCGGCCGGCCGGTGCGCTGCGCGTAGAACCACAACGCGTTCATGGCGCGTAGCGTCGGCTCGAGCGCCTGCAGGAACGGGAAGCCGGCGGCTTCCTGCGCGGCGACCGATTCCGGCCGCATCTGATAGTTCATGCGGCCGAAGCCGATGACCGGCTTGTCGGTCAGGGTCAACAGGCGATTGAGCGCCGCGACGCCGTCCCAGGCGCCCGCTTTGCTCGGCAGCATGGCGGCCCAGGCCAGCATGTCGACATTGGGATCGCGCGCCACCACCTCGCAGACTTGCGCGGCATGTTCCAGCGTCGAGGGAATGCCGAGATCGAGTGGATTTTTCGGAACGATGCTGTCCTGCAGGAACGGCAGTAGCGCCGTGTTGGTTGCTGCGGTGAAGTCCGGAATGACCGCGCCTTCGGTTTCCGCATAGTCGAAGAGCAGATCGACGGTGCCGCCTGAGGTGGTCACGAAGCCGATGCGCGGTCCCTTCGGCAGCCGCCCGCCCTGAAAGGCGAGCGCGGTCTCCACCATGTCGTCGAGCGAGCGGCAATTGCAGATGCCGTAGCGCTCGCACATCGCCAGATACGCCGCATAGTCGCCGCCGATGACGCCGGTGTGGGACTGTGCCGCCGCCTGCGACTTTGCGGTCGCCCCGGTCTTGATCGCGAGGATCGGCTTGCCGGCTGCGAGCGCGCGCCCGGCCGCCTGCATGAAAGCCAAAGGCCGGCGGATGCCTTCAATGAACAGCGCGATGATGCGGGTGTGCGGATCGTCGACCAGGAAATTGAGATAATCGGCGAGATCGAGATCGGCCTCGTTGCCCGACGTGATCCCGTAGGAGAAGCGCAGTCCCCGGTCGGCGCCGGTGCGCAACCAGAACTGCAGCGTTCCGCCCGACTGGAACACGCAGCCGACCGCGCCGGGCGGGAGCTCGCACAATTCCGTGTTCGGATAGGCGAACAGCCGCTCCCGATAGCTGTACGCACCCATGCAATTGGGGCCGGCGAGCCGCAGGCTGGCGCCGCGCAGAAATTCCTTGAGCCAGGCGCCGCGCCTTTTGGATTCCGGGTCCTCGCCGTCGCCGACCGCGCCCGCGTAGACGGTGGCCGATTTCAGGCCGGCGGCCTGCGCGTCGGTCAGCACATCGGCGACGCCCGCGGCCGGCACGATCACCATCGCATGATCGACGCGCTGCGGCAGCGAGCGCAGCGAAGGGAAGCAAGGCTCCCCGAAGACCTCGCGCTGCCGCGGATTGACCAGGAAGACGCGCCCCGGATAGCCGTGCTTGCGCAGGCTGCCGAAGATGAGCCGCGGCCACTTGCCGCGCTCGGACGCGCCCACCAGCGCAACCGAGCCCGCCTGCAGCACGCTCGCCGGCGACCGGAACACGATCTCGTCCGCACTCACCCCGTCAACTCCCGGCACGACCCAAAGCCGCTGACTGTAGCCCGGATGGAGCGCAGCGCAATCCGGGACGGCCACTCCCGCATTTCGCTACGCTCCATGCGGGCTACTACGGTGCCAACGGCATTCCTAGGGACCTTGCCGCCGGCCGGTCAAAGGTCGGTGACCGGGAGGCATGAACCCCGCCCGCGGCACTCCCGACTAATAGGGGAGGCATGAATGCCACGTTCCGACCCATGGAGAGACACATGTTACGCAAGTCGATCCAGACCAGCGCGGGGGAACCGTCATTCTTCTATCTGATGATGGCGGAAAGCTGCTTTCAGCGCGCCGTCAGCACGCGTCATCCGAAAGCCCGCGGCACGCTGCACGAGATCGGGCGCCGTTACCTCGCCCAGGCCAGTGAAGTGGCCTCGGCGCTCGAGCCCCGATCACTCGAGAGCGCTTCGAACCACTCGGCAGCGTAGGGCGGATTAGCGAAGCGCAAACGCGTAGCCCGGATGGAGCGTAGCGCAATCCGGGGCCGCGCTCCCGCATTGCGCTACGCTCCATGCGGGCTACTATGGTGCAGCGCTCGATCAGCCTTGGGAGCCCTGCCATGAAAGTCGTGCAATTCGATGACGTTCCGCTGGTGCGCGGCCTCGAGCACCGGGGCGGCACGTTCCATTCGCGCACCCCGGTCGCGGGCGAGCCCGGTACGCCGGGCAATTTCAAGTTCTCGATCAGCGAGCTCGGCACCGATTATTCGGGGCCGCGCCACCGGCACAATTTCGATCAGTATCGCTTCATGCTCTCGGGCGAATCCGACTACGGCCAGGACGGGCCGCTCAAGGCCGGGATGCTCGGCTATTACCCGGAGGGCGTGCCGTACGGACCGCAGGTCAACAAGACGCCGATCAGCTGCGCGGTGCTGCAGTTCGGCGGCGCCAGCGGCAGCGGCTATCTGCAGCCCAAGGAGGTCAAGGCCGGCATGGAGGAGCTGAAGCAATTCGGCGAGTTCAAGGACGGCGTGTTCCACCGCCGCGAGGGCGTGCCGGGCAAGCGGAACATGGACGCCTATCAGGCCATCTGGGAGCACCTGCATGGCCGCGAGATGATCTATCCCAAGGGCCGCTACGATGCGCCGATCATGATGGATGCGGCCAACTACGAATGGGCGCCGGTCAGAGGCACGCCCGGCGTGAGCGAGAAGCTGTTCGGCGTGTTCACCGAACGGCGCACCGAGGCGCGCCTGCTGCGGCTCGCGGCCGGCGCGCGCTACGAGGTGACGGGGAGGGGCGTCTATCTCCTGCTCTCCGGCGCCGGCGAGGCGGCGGGCCAGGCGCTCCAGAAATTCACCACGATCTTTCTCGAGACCGGCGAGCGCGGCTCGCTCAGGGCCAGCGAGACCAGCGAGCTTCTCCACTATGGCCTGCCGGATCTCTCCGATCTGGAAGTCAGCCATACCGGCGCGGCGGTGCAGGCGGCCGAATAGCGGCCGAGCGCAAACCGGATGCAGCGGCTTTCGCGCAGACGCTTGGTGTCCGGCGCCGGTGCGCTTGGCTTGAGCCTTGCCGCGCTGCCATCGCGACCTGCGCGGGCCGCCGACTACTACCGCGGCAAGACCCTGACCATGATCGTCGGCTTCGCGCCCGGCGGCGGCGTCGACAGCCAGGCCCGCACCATCGCGCGGCATCTGGTGCGGTTCATTCCGGGGCAGCCCGGCATGGTGGTGCAGAACATGGAAGGCGCCGCCGGCGCGGTCGCCGCCAATTTCATCAATCAGCGCGCCGCGCCGGACGGCCTCACGATCTCCACCCCGGGCCGCTCGTGGTTCATCGAAGGCGTGGTGAAGGGAGCTGGCATCGGGTTTGATCCGACAAAATTCACCTATATCGGCAGCGCCGGCGGCTCGAACTCGGTCGCCTATGTGCGCCCCGCGACCGGCATCAGGTCGCTCGCCGATCTCAAATCATCAAAGCAAACCGTGACCTTCGGGTCGCTCGCCGCGACCACGCCGACCGCCATGGTGCCGCACATGCTGGCGGCGCTCGGGGCGCCGATCAAGGTCGTGCTCGGCTATGTGTCGACCGCGCGCGTGCTGGTGGCGCTCGAGCAAGGCGAGATCGACGCGGTGTTCACGGTCGCGGATTCTTTTGCCCGCCGTCAGGACCTCATCGCCAGGGGGATCGTGGTCCCGATCCTGCAGTCGAAGCCGGGCCTGGCAGACCTGCCGCTCCTGCGCGACATCTTGCCGGCGCGCGACTTGCCGCTTCTCACTTTGGTGATGGGGACCGACAGCTTCGGCCTGCCGCTCGTCGGCCCGCCCGGCATGGCCGCGGAGGCGACCGAAATCCTGCGCCAGGCCTTCCTCGACATGGTGGCCGACCCGGACTACCGCGCCGACGCCCTCAAGGCCGATCTGCCGGTCGGCGCCCCGCTCGAAGGCAGCGAGCTCGCCGCCATGATCAACGAGATCGCGTCCTCGGCGACGCCGGAGATCATCGCGGCCTACCGCAAGCTGAGCGCGGCCAAGTAGCCCGGATGGAGC
>DATDGG010000312.1:0-6586 GCA_036522235.1 Xanthobacteraceae bacterium | reverse complement strand
GTTGAACCGTCTGAACGTTGCCATGCGCGAGCTCGTCGAGGGCAATCTCGATGCCGTCGTGCCGGGCATGGATCGCGGCGACGAGATCGGAGCGATGGCGCAGACGGTGCTCGGGTTCCGCGAGGCCGCGGTCGAGAAGGGGCGCCTGGAGGCGCAGGCCGCGCAGCAGCGCGCGGCTGCCGAGGAGCAGCGCGCGCGCGGCGAGGAGGAGCGCCGCAAGCATGCGGAAGTGCAGGCGCTCGCCGCGCAGGAGCAGGCGAGCGCGATCACGGCGCTCGCGGAAGGTCTCGCCGGGCTCGCCCAAGGCGACCTCACGGTGCGCCTCGAGGCGGGCTTTACCGCCGGCTATCAGCGGATCAAGGACGACTTCAACCGCACCATGGCGCGGCTGGAGGAAGCCATCGCCGGGATTGCCGGCTCGACCGGCGAGGTCGCCAGTGCGGCCGCCGAAATCTCGACCAGCACGACCGACCTCTCGCAGCGCATCGAGGAGCAGGCCGCGAGCCTGGAAGAGACCTCCGCGTCGATGGAAGAGATTGCCGCGACCGTGAAGCAGAATGCCGACAATGCGCGGCAGGCCAACCAGTTCACGGCCGGCACCCGCGCGGCCGCCGACCGCGGCGGCGTGGTGGTGGCGCAGGCGGTCAAGGCGATGTCGCGCATCGCTGAATCCTCGCACAAGATTTCCGACATCATCGGGGTGATCGACGAGATCGCCCGGCAGACCAACCTGCTGGCGCTCAACGCCGCCGTCGAGGCGGCGCGCGCCGGCGAAGCCGGGCGCGGCTTTGCGGTGGTGGCCTCCGAGGTGCGCAGCCTCGCGCAACGCTCCTCGCAGGCCGCCAAGGACATCAACACCCTCATCACCCAGAGCTCGGGCGAAGTGCAGGAGGGTGTCGATCTCGTCAACCGCGCCGGCGGCTCGCTCGGCGAGATCGTCGACCAGATCAAGCGCGTGGCCGACATCGTGGCCGACATCGCCAATGCCAGCGTCGAGCAGGCGACCGGCCTCGACCAGATCAACAAGGCGCTCACGCAGATGGACGAGGCGACGCAGCAGAACTCGGCCTTGGTCGAGGAGAACGCCGCCACCGCCAAGACGCTCGAGAACCAGTCCGGCGCCGTGAGCGAGCGCCTTTCAGCCTTCCGCTACGCCGAGGCTCGCGCGGCCGCCGCCGCGGCGTAAGGAGCGCACGGCATTTCACTCCCTCGCCCCGCAGGGGAGAGGGTGGAGCGAGGGGGTCACGATCTTTCCGTGTCGCATCGCCGGAGCCCCCTCATCACTCCTTCTCCCCCCTGGGGAGAAGGAGTGAGAGGCCGTGCGTCCTAAGACATCGCCAAGGGCGAATGCGTTCCTGGGCCGCGACCCATGCGCCGCGCCTCAGCTCGGCTTCGCCGCCGGCGCGTCGCCCGGGCCGCTCTGCCGCAGCACGCCCGCCTGCGTCAGCGCCGCGGTGACTTGCCCGCAGGCCTTGATCAGCTCGACCGCGCCTGCCGTCGTCAGCACCAGCCGGCACACCGGCACCGCGCGGCCGCTCGCCGCGTCGCCTGACTTGAGCGGGTCGAGCCGCGAAACCAGGAACTCGAGGCGCAAGGTGCTGCCGTCGAACGACCAGCTGCCGATCGAATCCGCAAACGTCTCTCCGAGCTCCGGCCTGTCCTGATAGCGGAACTTGGGCCGCTGCTGTTCGTCTGCCATGTTGCCTCCCCGTGTTGCGTTGGGTGCTCCTTTGTAGATGGGGTAACGGGCGTCGCCTAGGCCAGCAACCCGCTCGCTCGCTACGGCGCTATCTGGCGGCGCGCTCGCTCGCGGCTTGCTGGTAAGGGTGGTCGTCCCTCAGTCTGATGGTGTCAAAAGCAACGGAGTCGGGCTTTCGCCCGCTCCAAGCATCATCGAGGGACGACCATGGACCATTATGCAGGAATCGACGTGTCATTGGAATGCTCGAGCATTTGCGTTTGTGGATGCGAACGGGAAGATCGTGCGGAAGGGCAAAGTGGGGAGCGAGCCGGAGGTCGCATTCGAGACCGTCAAAGCTATCGCCAAATCGGCACCCATGCTGCCAAGGCATCTGGAAATGGTGAAGAAGGAGATGACCAATTGACAGGTGAGGAAATTGGTCAAATTGAATCGGTCATAATCCGGGAGTCGAGTCTACCGGTCGGTACCTTCATTGAAGTCGCGCGTGCAAATGGAGCAGAGCCGCACAGGGCTAGGTCAGCGTTTCCTTGGTTCGAATCATATCCGGCGGGTTGTGTGAGCCTATAGGACCAAGTGTGGACGACGGGGTGGCGGTTGACGTGCTTGATGCGGCGTTTCACTCCCTCGCCCCGAAGGGGAGAGGGGGGCACGATATTTCCGTATCGCGCCGCCCGACCCCCCTCATCCCGCCCTTCTCCCCTCCGGGGAGAAGGAGTGCGAGGCCTCGCGTCCCTGACGCAAGTAGTCGCGCCCCCGAGCGCGAATAGGATGTGTGTGGATCAACTGTTCGCGGGGGCAGGCCTTTTCGCGATCTCGCCCCAAAAGATCCGCGCCCCACTCTATCGGGACATAGGCGTAGCCGACCGCGGCCTTGGCGAGGTGGCCGATCCCCGGGAACGGGAGATGCGAGCCGGCGATCATCAGCCGGTCTTTGGCGACCATGTCGAACACGCGCTTGCGGCTGGCGACGGCCATCGGCTGGTCGGTGTCGAAGGCGAGCGCCCGCTCCGGCTCGGGAACTGCGGCGCCGCGTTGTGGACGACGTCGCCCCACAAGAGGAGCGCGCTCGTTTGCGAGGAGCCCTGAACATGGTGTGGCCCGCGGTGTGGCCCGGCGCCATGACGACGGCAAGGCCGGGCAGCAACGCGGCGCCGTCCCGGAACGTCGTCACCTTGCCGGCATCCGCATAGGGTTTGATGGCTGGTCGTTCACTGACATTGTGTTCGTGCTGATCCTCGGAATCCGACATTCTGCGGACCGACTTGTTCCTCGGTGCCAGTTGCGCACATGAGATGGGCGTTCATGTGATGATGAAGCGCACCGGCCCGCATGATCGGGCTATCGGCGAATAGCGAAAAACGCTACCATGTACGAAATTTCGGGTTTCATGGGAGATCCCGTTACCGCAAGGCACTGCAGAGCAAGAGGAGACCATCATGCGCGAGAGGTTCTCAGGCTCGATGATAACGCTTGCCATTGCCGCCGTCGCCGTCGCTGTCGTCATCTCGGTGTCCAACACACGGACGTCGGCGCAGGCTCCGGCGGCCTCCAACGCGGCTCCGACGCCGACAACGCCCTGGGGCGAACCCGATCTGCAGGGCATCTGGACCGACGAAACCGATACGCCCCTGCAGCGCTCGCCCAAGTTTGCGAACCAGGAATTTTTCACCGAGGCTCAGCGAGCAGAATTGGATCGACAGCGATCGGCCATGAAGGGTCGCGACAAGCGCGCGGAGCGCGGGACGCTGGCCGACGTCGCCGGCGCCTACAATGACGTGTTCACGCCCAAGAAGCGCACCGGCGCACGGACGTCGCGGATCGTCGATCCGCCCAATGGCCGGCTGCCGCCGCTGACGCCGGAGGCGCAGAAGATCGCCGCTGCCGAGCGCGAGTTTCGCCTTGTCCTGTTGCAGGCGACGCAAACCTGCAAAAACAAGGAGTCGCCATGTAGCGGGGGCAAGTACGATCCGACGCCCTCGCCGCGATACGCGGAGGCTGCGCCGCGCTACAACACGGCAAACATAAATCGCTACGATGGTCCGGAGGACGCCTCGTTGCCGGTGCGCTGCCTGATGGGCGGGCTGCCGGAGATCGGCACCCTTGGGGCGATCGCCGATCGCATCAGCTTCCGGCGCATCGTGCAGACACCCGGCGGCATCTCCATGTTCTACGACGTGGGTCAGGGGCAGGGGTGGCAGCGCAATATCGTGATGGACGGGAGCCCGCATCTGCCTGCCAGTATTCGCCAATGGTACGGCGACTCGCGTGGGCATTGGGAGGGCAATACGCTGGTGATCGACGTGACGAATTTCAGCCCGAAGACCGATTTTCAGGGGTCGCGCGAGAATCTGCACGTGGTCGAGCGCTGGACACGGACCGGGCCCACGACGCTTGACTATGCCGTAGCGGCCGAGGATCCGACGGTGTGGGTGCGGCCTTGGACCGCCAAGCAGGAATTCACGCTGCAGAGCAATGCGGAAAACCGAATATATGCCGAGCCGCGCTGCATCGAAGGAAACTATGGTCTCCCGGGCTTGCTGCATGGACACCGCGTGGAAGACCTCGCGTTTGCGCAGGGACGCGGCGTCGATCCGCGAACCATAAGTACCATCGCGGTCAATGACGACGAACGCGACCCGTTGCAATAACACGCCGCAAGACAAAATGAGACCATCGGACCGCGCGGCGAAACGACAATGCGCAAGTCGCCGGTATTGCGTCCCCTCGCGTCAGGCTATGATCCTGGCCGAAGAAAGAAGCGTCCTAGAAACAAGGAAGCGTCCTAGCAAGGGAGGTCTAATCGTGCCGCATCGTACCAGGAAACGGTTCGCGCTGAGCTGCGCCGCATTGGCAAGCATTGCGTTTATCGCATCGGCGCCTGCCGCCGACTACAAGCCGACGGTCAACAAGGAGCGCCTCCTCAATGCGCAGAACGAGCCGCAGAACTGGCTCATGATGAACGGCGACTACGCTTCGACCCGCTATTCGAAGCTGACCCAGATCAACCGGGACAATGTCAAGAACTTGCGCATGGTCTGGGCGATGGCGCTCGGCGGCATGCAGGATATCAGCCAGAACGGGCCGGAGAACGAGGTCAATCCGCTGATCGACAACGGCTTTATGTACACCACCGACGGCTGGGGCACGGTCTACAAGATCGACGCGCGCGATCCCAACAAGGGCGAGTTCGTCTGGATCAGCAATTCCGGTGTCCGGCACGAAGGTAACGTCCCGCGCACGCGCGGCATCGCGCTGTGGGAAGACAAGGTCATCGCCAATCTCCCGGACGGCCGCGTCATCGCGCTCAATCGCGACAGCGGCGAGATCGTCTGGGACAAGAAGGTCGCGGTCGCCAATGAGTTCGGCAACCGGGAAAGGTTCCTCACCGCGCCGCTGGCGGTCGAAGGCAAGGTCATCGTCGCCACCGCGGGCGAAAGCGGCACGCGCGGGTGGCTCGCCGCGCTCGACGTCAAGACCGGCAACGAGCTGTGGCGCTGGTATTCGGTACCCAAGCCGGGCGAGCCGGGCAGCGAAACCTGGAAGGACCACAACAATGCCTGGAAGACCGGCGGCGGCGGCATCTGGCAGACCGGTTCCTACGATCCGGCGACGCGGCTGACCATCTGGGGCACCGGCAATCCGATGCCGCAATATGATCCGCAAGCGCGCCCGGGCGACAACCTCTACACCGACTCGGTGGTCGCGCTCGACATCGATACCGGCAAGCTCGTCTGGTATTTCCAATACCTGCCCAACGACTCGTGGGACTACGACGAGATCGGCGTACATATGCTCTACGACGCCGTCATCAACGGCGAGAACCGCAAGGTGGTCGGTCATTTCGCGCGCAACGGCTTCTTCTACGCGCTCGACCGCGGCAACGGCAGCTTCATCAAGGGCGCCCAGTACGTCAACGATCTGAACTGGACCAAGGGGCTCGATCCCAAGACCGGCAAGCCGGTCGAATACGATCCCAAGCTCGACGTGCAGGCCTATGTCCCGGCGGCGCGGGCGCTGCGCGGCGACGGCATGAAGCGCACTTGCCCGACCTGGCACGGCGGCGTCGCCCACCAGCCGCCCGCCTACAATCCCATCAAGCACATCGCCTATGGGGTCGGCGCCGAAGGCTGCTTCTCGCAGAACGGCGCCAAGGTGGCGTTCAAGGGACCGGACGGCGGCATCGACCCCAAGGCCAGCGAGCGGCGGACCTTCACCAGCGATCTTTATTACGGCGCCATCACGGCCTACGACACCGTCAACAACAAGCAACTGGCGAAGGCGATCACCCCGATCGAGATCCGATCGGGCGCGCTGGTCACGGCCGGCGGCGTGGTCTTCACCGCGACGCAAGACGGATGGATCATCGCCTACAACGACGAGACGCTCGAGGAGCTGTGGCGCTTCAACCTGGGCACGCCGCTTAAGGGCGCGCCGGTGACCTACTCGATCGGGCCGAAGCAGTTCCTCGCCGTGCAGACCAGCGGCCGCCACCTGCATCCGATCAAGTACGACAATCTCGCGGATTCGAGCTACCTGTTCGTGTTCGCGCTGAACTGATCGGGCCGTCAGGTTGGAGCCGGGCCGCTCGGCGCTGCCGGAACCCAATCCAGCTACGGGCTTCAGAAGTCGCGCGAGTAGTGCTACTCTCTCAATGCACTGAAGGGAGGTTTCTATGGGACAGACGAGGAAAATTCCCGCGGAAGCGGTAGATCTGTACACGCGTTTTATTCACGGCGAGATCAGTCGTCGTGACTTTTTCCATGGGGTGGAGCGTTTCGCCGTCACCGGTCTAACCGCTGCCGCGATTGTCGAGGCGTTGATGCCGAACTACGCCTTGGGGCAGCAGGTTCGCAAGGACGACGAGCGCATCAAGGCGAGCTATGA
>DATDGG010000311.1:0-9960 GCA_036522235.1 Xanthobacteraceae bacterium | reverse complement strand
GCATTTATTTGATCGGCGACAAACACGGCCGGCCGATCAATCGGAAAGCCCTCACCCATCTCATCAAGCGCGCCGCCAAGGACGCGGGCTTGCCATCCGATTGCGTTCCGCATGGTCTGCGCAAGGCGATGCAGCGCAAGCTTGCCGAACACGGCGCCACGACCAAACAAATGCAGGCGATCTCGGGTCACCGTACCTTGAAGGACACCGAGCGCTACGCCCTGGAGGCGGAGCAGGCCAAATTGGCGCGAGCGGCCATCACACTCATCCCGGACGAAGGGTGAACATGGATTTGTCTAACCCAGAGGTTAGACAAATCCAGGCCGAAAACGTTAGATATTTCAAATAGACAAAATTGCGCTTTAAGGTCGCGTTAAAGCGACCTGCCGAACTGCAGCGATTTCAAGTGTTTGGCAATGCTGGCGCAGACCCGAAACGGCCGGCGCAATCGGCTGGGCGCGCTCCCCGGCCCGCGCGCTAACGTTTTGATTAGAAACGCGATCCGGCCGGCAGGCGCGGAGCCCTCATGGCCCGCACCGGCAAAGCCTGTGGTCAATTCGCACTCGGCTTGCCTTGGATTTTGGGCAGATCGGCCTCCGAGGCGGTCTCCTTAGGGACCGGGCGCGCGGCGAGCTCGGCGGTCAGCCGTTGCGCGTGCTCGGGGGTCATCTGCGCCAGGATATCGGACATGCGCCGTGGATTGATCTCCCGCGCCACGTCGAGCAGAACTTTGATGTCGAGGCCGTCGAATATCTTGGCGGCGTCCTTGGCCTTCATGTTCTCGTACATGGTGACGACGTTCTTGAAGCGCGCCGCCTCCCCTTCGTCGCGTTGCTGCGTGGCGGTGGCGATGCGCGCTTCGAGGTCCTTGAGCTCCTCGATGCGTCCGCCGACGCGTTTTTCGGCGGCGCGCAGCAGGTCCTCGCGCACGTCGAGCTCGTGGGCGCGCGTATCGAGCTCGGCGCGCCGCTTTTGCAGGCTTTCGAGAATGGCCCGCTCGGCCGGCGATACCGGATGCTCGATATCGAGCGGCACGGGCGTGCCGTTGACCGCGGGCGCAGGTTCCTGCGGCGCCTTCTTGGGCGCAGCCTCGCCACCGGCGGCGGGCTTCTCCTCCTTCGGTGGGCCAGGCGTCGCTCCGACCGCGCCCGTGATGTCGAGGCCAGGCGGAGCGGACACGCGCAGCTGAGCGGACGGTCGCGGCGGAGGGGGCGACACGGCGCTCGCGGGCCCGTCCGGATAGTCGAACATGTCCTCTGCCCAGGATTGCTTCTGCGCCGCGGGCGGCGGCCTTGCCGGCGCGCGGACCGGCGTGGGCGCGGCGATCGTGCCGGTGATCGCTAGGTCGTCGGGATTGCCCGAAGGATTGTCGAACAGATAGCCGCCGTCGAGAGCGAGCCCGAGCGCCTTGAGGGCGAACAGGGCGATGGTCGCGGTCAGGACGATCGGGACGAGCCGCAGGTCGCGCAGAAGGCGGATCAGGACGCCGATCATGCCGCCAGCGCGTTCAGACGGGTGCGCGCGCGCTGCGCGAAGGCCTGCGCGGCAGCCGCCACCGCCTTGGGATCGGGCGCGGCCACTGGCTTGGGATCGGGCACAGCTACTGCCTGCGGATCGGGCGCGGGGTTGGCCTCATCCGGTCGCGTCGCCGCCACGATACGGGAAAGCCGCGCCATCAGCGCCTCGCCGGCCTTGATCTGCGCGTTCAGATCCGTGCAGCAGCGGTCCGCGGTGCGCAACCGCTCGCCGAGCGTCTGGTCGCATTCCTGCGCGGTCGTCTTGAGGCCGGCGACCGCCCGCTCGGCGATCTCGGTCGCGGTGATCAGCTCCGCGATCGTGGCCTTGAGCGATTGCTCGTCCGCCTTGAGCCGCTTCAGCCGGTTGTTGAGGATGACGCAATAGGCGATCGTGAGCATGAGCAGGATCGCAACCAGGCTCTCGATCATGAATCCGAATCCGTAGGTCACTGGGCCTCCATCCGGGTGGTCGATCCATCCGCTTTTTCGAACATCGCCATGGTCATTCGCGGCTTGCGCAACGGCTTGGCGACGCGCACCGCGATGCGGTCGCCGACCCGGCCCATGCGGCCTTCGGTCAGGGTGACGTCGCCGCACCGCACGCTGACATTGGCGTCGGCCTTGATGCCGAGCAGGAGCGTCTCGCCGACCTTGAGGCTCATCAATTGCTTCAACGGCAGTTTCGCCTCGTAAAGCACCGCATTGACGGCGATTTCGGCCTGGCCGATCTCGGTCGCGAGGTGGCCCTCCCAGATCGGGTCACGGCCGAACTTCTCGCCCATGAACATCTGCAGCAGGACTTCGCGGATCGGCTCGATGGTGGCATAGGGCAGCAGGAGCTCGACATTGCCGCCGCGGTCCTCCATATCGATGCGAAGCCGCACCAGGATGGCGGCATTGGCCGGCCGCGAGATGGCGGCGAAGCGCGGATTGGTCTCCAGCCGATCGATGTTGAACTTGACCGGCGACAGCGGCTTGAAGGCGAGCTCGGCGTCGGCGAGCACGACCTCGATCATGCGCTTGACCAGATTGGTCTCGATGGTCGTGTAGGGCCGGCCCTCGACGCGGATGGCGTGGGCGCCGCGGCGGCCGCCCAGCAGCACGTCGATGATCGAATAGATCAGGTTCGAATTGACGGTGATGAGACCGTAGTTCTCCCACTCCTCGGCCTTGAACACGGCCAGGATGGCGGGCAGCGGTATCGAGTTGAGATAGTCGCCGAAGCGGACCGAGGTGATGCGGTCGAGCGAGACTTCGACGTTGTCCGAGGTGAAATTGCGCAGCGATGTCGTCATCAGCCGGACCAGCCGGTCGAAGACGATTTCCAGCATCGGCAGCCGCTCGTAGGAGACCATCGCCGAGTCGATGATCGCCCGGATGCCGGAATTGTCGTTGAGGGATATGTCGGCGAGGTTAAAGCCGAGGAGCCCGTCGATCTCTTCCTGATTGAGGATGCGCTCGGCGCCGCCCCTCGCTGCCTGCACGAACTGGGCGCCGTCGTCGGGCAGGCCGTCAACGTGCGGGTCGGCAGCCGCGTTGGGCGCCTCCGCGCCGCCGCCTGCGGCGGCCGCGCGTTCCTTGGCGGCGTCCACCTCCAGCGCCAGGCTCCATTCGGCCGCCAGCGCGTCCTGATCGATCTGATCGGCGGCGGCGCTCACTGGACCACGACCTCCTTGAACAGCACCGCGGTGATCCGGCTCGGCGCGATGGCGGAGTTGACCCGGCGGGTGAGCTCCTCCTTGAGGCGGTAGATCCCGGCCGAGCCGTCGAGATCGGTCGGCCGCAGCTCGCGCAGATAGGTCTGGAAGGCATCCATCACGCGCGGCATGGTGGATTCGATCTGCGGCGAGAGAGCCGCATCGGGAATCTCGAGCACGATCTTGACCTTGAGATACTGGGTGCGGTCGGCGCCGGCGGTGGACAGGTTGACCAGGACTTCCGGCACGTCGACGAAGGCGGGAGGCTTTGCCGGAGCCTCGGCGGTCTTGTCCTTGCCGCCGGCGAACATGAAGTAGGCCGCCGTGCCGCCGCCGCCGAGCACGAGGACCCCCGCGGCCGCGATGATGATCAGCTTGAGCGGCAGCTTTCGCTTCGGCGGGCTCGCCTGTTCCGCGTCGGCGTCGGCGTCCACGTCGTCGGCTTCCGCCTTCTCGGCCTTTTTCGGCTTCGATGCCATGGTTTGTCCCGTTCGCGTCGGCGCGAGCGCGGCAATGGAGCGCGCCCACCGGTCGACGGTAACGTTATGTTCGGAATGGTTAACGGATTGTTGCCGCCCGGGGCCGGGGGCGGAAAGTTTTGCCTAGTCGATGGTTTCAACGGAATGAATTTCCCGGTGGCGGGGCCGCGTGTTTTTGGCCAACCATCTGTTTTCACGATGATTTCCCGCTTGGCACGGCGCCTGCTAGCTAACAGATGGGTCACCGCTTGGGAGAGCGTGAGTGGCCCCGATGACGGTGCCGCCGGGAGAGCGGGACCAAAAGTCGTGCGAGGGGAGCAACACGAATGGATAATGCCCTTCTGGTCGGATTGTCACGCCAAGTCACGCTCAGTCGCGAGCTCGAGGTCGTCGCCAACAATCTCGCCAACATCAACACCACGGGCTACAAGGCCGACAGCTCGATCTTCGAGCAATTCCTGATGCCGGAAGCGAGCGCCGACGGGTTCCCTCCCGACAGCCGCGAGCTCGCCTACGTGCGCGACCGCGCCACCTGGCACAAATTCGCCCCAGGTCCGACGCAGCGGACCGGCGGCACGCTCGATGTCGCGATCGACGGAGATGCCTTCCTGGTGGTGCAGACCGCCGCGGGGCAGCGCTATACCCGCAACGGCGCCCTGCAGATCAGCCCGACCGGCACGCTCGTCACCACCGCCGGCGACCCGGTGCTCGGCGTCGGCGGACCGATCCAGTTCCAGAATTCCGATCACGACATATCCATCGGCGAGGACGGCACCATCACGGTCCGCGAAGGCGCCAGCGCCACCTCCGATTCGACGCGCGGACAATTGCAGCTCGCGCATTTCGACAACGCGGGCGCGCTGCAGAAGGAAGGCTCGAGCCTGTTCTCGGCCCCCGCCGGCGTCGCGCCGCAGCCGCCGCAGAACGTGCGCGTCGTGCAGGGCGCGATCGAGCAGTCGAACGTGAGCGCGGTCGCCGAGATGGCGCGCATGATCGAGATCACGCGCGCCTACGAGTCGATTGCCGGCCTGCTGCAGCAGGAGAACACCGAGCGCATTTCCGCGCTCGACAAGCTCGCCGCGGTTCCGGCCTAGGCACAATCGGGAGACATTTCCATGCGAGCCCTCGACATAGCAGCGTCCGGAATGGCCGCGCAGGACCTCAACGTCCAGGTCATCTCGAACAATATCGCCAACATGAACACGACCGGCTACAAGCGCCAGCGCGCCGAGTTCCAGGATCTCCTGTACGAGCATGTCAGCCGCGTCGGCACGCAGACCTCGACGCAGGGCAATATTCTTCCGGTGGGCATCGACATCGGCGGCGGGGTCAAGACCGTCGGCACGCCGCGCCTGATCACCCAAGGCTCGCTGTCGCAGACCGGCAATACGCTCGACGTCGCCGTCATCGGCGACGGCTTCTTCAAGATCCTGATGCCGGATGGCAGCTTTTCCTACACCCGCGACGGCTCGTTCAAGATGGACGCGCAGGGCCGCGTCGTCACCCCGGAAGGCAATGTGGTGCAGCCCGGGATCACCATCCCGCAGAATTCAACCGGCATCGCCATCAACTCGCAAGGACAGGTCTCGGTGACGGTGCCGGGCACGACGACGCCCACGATCCTGGGCCAGCTGACGCTCACGCGCTTCCTCAACGAAGCCGGGCTGCAGCCGGTCGGCGACAATCTGTTCAAGGAGACGCCGGCGTCGGGACCGCCGCAGGACGGTGTGGCGACCGTCGACGGCTACGGCTCGATCCAGCAAGGCAGCCTGGAACAGGCCAATGTCGATGCGGTCACCGAAATCTCCAATCTGATCGCCGCCCAGCGCGCCTATGAGATGAACTCCAAGGTCATCACGGCGGCGGACGAAATGCTCAAGACCACCGCGAACGTGCAATGAGCAAGCGCAGCACCATGAGCGTCATCGTCGCGCTCTTCGCGCTCGCCGCGCTGACGCCGCCGCAAGCGCCGGCGACGGCGCAAGCTCTCGAGCAGGAGGCGGGCCCCTCGCTCAAGGCCGCCGCCACCGTGGCGGGCGAGATCGTGCGCATCGGCGATCTCATCGACAATGCCGGTGCGGTCGCGGACGTGCCGATCTTCCGCGCGCCCGATCTCGGTCAGACCGGCAGCGTGCCGCTTGCCAGCGTGCTCGACGCGGTGCGCGGGCACCACCTCCTCGGCCTCGACACGCACGGGCTCGCGGAGGTCGCCGTGACGCGCTCCGCCCGCGCCATCACCGCCCGCGACGTCGAGGCGCGCGTCCTGCGCGCGCTCGCCGGCAAATACGGCCTGGGCGAATCCGGCAACCTTGCGGTTGTCTTCGACAACGAGGTGCGCACGCTTGCGGTCGAGGCGACGGCGACCGCCGAGCTTGCCGTCGCGCGTCTCAGCTTCGAGCCGCGCACCACCCGCTTCGACGTCACCTTCGAGCTGCCGGGCAGCGTGGTGGCGCGCCGCCTGCCCCTGCATTTCACCGGCACGCTGACCGAGACCTTCGAGACGGTCGTGCCGACCCACGAGATCGCGCAGGGCCAGGTGATCCAGGCTTCCGACCTCGCCATCGAGCGCCGCCCCAAGGCGAGCTTCACCCCCGCGACCCTGACCACGATCGAAGCCGCCAAGGGCCTCTCCGCCAAGCACGCGTTGCGCGCCGGCCAGGTCATCCGGGCGGCCGATGTTGTCAAACCCGAGCTGGTCGGGCGCAACGATACCGTCACCATCGTGTTCGAGGTGCCCGGCATCCTGCTCACGATCGTCGGCAAGGCGACCGAGCCGGGCGCGCTCGGCGACGTCATCAGCGTGGTCAATGTGCAGTCCAAGCACACGATTCAGGCGACCGTCATCGGCCCCGGCCGGGTCAGCGTCAACGCCGCGAACCCACGGCTGGCCGCCAATACCACGCCATGAACGTTCACAACCGAAACCGCGAGCACCCCGAGTTCAGTCAAATGTCCAACCTCAGACCAACCTCTCGACTGCTTGCCGCGAGCTCGCTCATCGTGCTCGCCTCGTTTGCCGGCGGTTGTTCCTCGCTCGACCGGATCAGGAACCTCGGCGAGCAGCCCCCCCTCACCGAAATCGAGAACCCAACCACCAAGCCCGGCTACAAGCCCGTGCACATGCCGATGCCGGAACCGACCGCCGCGATCTACAATGAGAATTCGCTGTGGCGGTCCGGGTCGCGCGAATTCTTCAAGGACCAGCGTGCCCATCAGGTCGGCGACATCCTGACGGTGACGGTGAACATCACCGACACTGCCAAGACCGCCAACGAGACCCAGCGCAGCCGTTCCAACAGCGAGGATTCCGGCGTCACCGATTTCATCGGCTCCAAGGTCATCAAGAATCCAGCGACCGCGATCCTGCCCGGCAAGATTCTCACCGCTGAGTCGAATGCTTCAAGCGACGGCAAAGGCTCGATCAACCGCCAGGAGGCGGTGCAGACCAACGTCGCCGCCGTGGTGACGCAGGTGCTGCCCAACGGCAATCTGGTGGTCGAGGGCAAGCAGGAGCTGCGGGTCAATTTCGAGGTCCGCGAGCTGGTCGTCGCCGGCATCGTGCGCCCGGAGGACATTCAGAGCGACAACACCATCGATTCGACCAAGATCGCCGAAGCGCGGATCGCCTATGGGGGACGCGGCCAGATCACCGACGTGCAGCAGGCGCGCTACGGCCAGCAGGCGCTCGATATCCTGCTGCCGTTCTGACAGGGGACAGTGATCGGTTATCAGTAATCAGTAATCAGTAACCAGACCGACATTTCGCGAATTCTGATTGCTGATTACCGATCACTGATTCCTGGCCTCCCCGCCGCTCGTGGCGCGCGAACGAGTGGCGAAACGACGCGGCCTCCGGCAGCTCCCCGCCGGAGGCCGCGATCGTATCAGGGGGTCATCAGTCGTCAGCGATCAGAAAGCACGCCTCTCAATTCTGACTTCTGATTGCTGATATCCGAATCCTGATGCCCGGAACAGGTGCGCGAGCTCCTCGATCGGCGTGCTCCAGTCGTTGAATGCCTGCTGCCTGAACAGATGCGCGCTCGGATACCAAGGGCTGTCGCGGCGCTCGCGCAGCCAGCGAAAGTCGGCACCGAACGGCAGCAGCAGATAGAGCGGCCTGCCCATGGCGCCGGCGAGATGCGCCACCGCGGTATCGACCGCGATAACGGCGTCGAGCCGGGCGATCGCGGCGGCGGTTTCGGCAAAATCTCGGAACGGCCGGAAGCTCTCGATGAGCCCCGGCCGGGCACGCAGCACTTTCGGCATCTTCGGCTGAGATCTCCTGCTGGAGGCTGACGAATTGCATGTCGGGCAAGTGGAGCATCCCTAGCAGATGCAGCGCGTCGAAATGGCCGCCATCGCGTCGCAGAATCTCGATATAGAGCCGCTCTGCCCGATCGAGGTCGCCACTGTCGTGGATGCGCCGCGCGCGGTCGAACGAGGTCATCGATGGCGGCTGCGGCATCCGCTGGGCTCGATCTCAAGGCGCGCCCGACGAACGCCCCGCTTAAGAAGCGCTTCGCGCGTCCATGCGACGTTCCCTAACGATTGGTAAACAATCAGGGTAAACGAAGGGTTAATGAGGTTCCGCCGAGAGCAGTCGGGAGCCCGGTCGCCGCGTCATTGGCGGAGGACCTGAATTCGCGCAAGGTTCCAAGCACGGTCTCGCAGCGCCGGCACTTTACCGGTGCGTCGTCGGTGAGGCGGTCCGGATAGACGACCGCCGGCGAACCACAGGCAGAGCAGGAAAATTCCATCGCTATACCGACCCTGCCTGTGGCATCGCCGTGGCCTCGGTTTGCACGTCCGGGCTCGGCTTATCTGGTTTGCGGTGCGGGTGCGGGCTGCATCGGATTCGGCCGCTGCCCTATCCCGTTCGTGCTGGGACGCGTACCGGACGCAGTGTCCGAAGGCGGCTTGAAATACTCGAAGTCCGGCGCCTTCTGCAGCTCGTCCTTGGTCCACACCACTTTCAGCTTGATGTTGGTCGGATCATTGGCGCCGCCGGTAACCGGCGCCCGGGTATTGCCGCTTCCGGCTGGAACCGCCTGAAACGCACTCATATCGATGGCAACGTTCTTCTGGCCTAGTCCGAGGAACCCGCCGACCCCGACCACGATGCCGAGAATCTTGCCACTCTTGTCGAACAGCATGTCGTTGACGCCGCCGATCGACTCATCGTTGGGGCCGACCACGTCGGTGCCCTTGAACTTCGAGAACACCCACTGATCGGAGCTTTGCGCCGCGACGAATTTCGGCGCGTCGCTGATGTTGGTGGATTGATCGCCGATCTTGGTGGATTGGGCCAAGCTGCCGGAAATCATCACGGCGCCGATGGCGGACGTGACTAGGATCCGCTTGATCATGTTAGCCTCCTCTCGCTTCTCTCTTTCGCTCGCTTCTCGTTTCCGAGTTTCTCTCATTTTCTTCACAACCCGGTTCCCTCGGGAAACGGGCGGAGAGCTATCCTACAACTCGGCAGAGAAGCTTTGAGTTCCAGAGCCGGGAGGGACTCAAGCGGCAGCCTGCCATTCCGACATCGCGGTCGTCGATGGCTTGTTGAGATGAACCTGCTGGTCAACGTAATGGACCCAGTCCATCGTGATAACGTGATGGAGGCCGCCGGCCTTGGGATCGTCCTTGGTCAGCAAGATCGCGTTGGCCCCGTCCAACAAGCGGTCGACAGTGCCGACATGCTTGCCGTCGGAACCCAAGACTTCCATGCGACGCTGAATGTCCAGACTTTTGAACATCACACACCTCTGCAACAACAACGGATGGCGCGAGCAAAAGTTCCGAAGGCCTGGTCTGCTTACGTCGTGGTCACACGGCAGCGAGCCAGCCGCGCGTGGCCAGAAATCCAAGCACCACGAAAATCACAATCGTGGCGACGAGCCCGAAGCCGAGCACATAACGCACATTGTGACCGGTGACGCCTTGCCTCGCCGCGTCGGTTTGCAACACGGTCGGCGCCGGCACGGGCGACCCGCCAATCGGATTTTGCGTCTGCATGTGCGCCTGCCTGCTTCTTGAATCCAATAAATTTTCCTGAATCGATAACGCGATGCAGATCTCGGAGTTCCGCGCTGCGTCAATCGGCGTCCGGCCGGTCCGACGACGTCCTCCTGCGAAGCCAGTATGGGCCCGGGCGGCGGCCGGAAAACGAGAAATCGCGCGCGGCGCCGCGATCGATCCGCGTCAACACCGTGCCGCTCGACGAGGAACTCGTTTCTTGTCCGGATATTCGCCTCATCAAGGTCGACGTCG
>DATDGG010000310.1:0-18527 GCA_036522235.1 Xanthobacteraceae bacterium | reverse complement strand
CGGCTTGGTCGAGCTGTTCAAGGGCATGGTCGCGCCCGGGCTGGACTGCACCGACCTGCCGCCGGCGCCGGGCGAGCGGCCGATCGACGACCTGTTCGTCAAGCAGTTCTGCGAAACGAGGGCCGGCGGGCAGGTGACCCGGATCGAAGCGCGGCGCTACTACAAGCCCGGGCAATATCTGGTCGATCCCAACGACAACCGCATCACCGAGAACGAGTTCGAAAGCTCCGCGCGGCTCGAGGTCTTTCGGCCGCCCGCGGGCGGCAGCAAGTAACGGGCTTCGCCCGCGCAATTCTGCCACCTAAGCAATTGATATTATGTAATTTTTATCACGGATGAATGGTGTTGTCCGGCATCATCGCCCCGGTCAGGATGGTTCCGGACTGATTGGCATTGGTGAGATTGGCCGATCGCAGCACCGCGTAGCTCATGTCGGCGGCGCTCAGATCGGCAACACCGAGGTCGGCGAGAAAGAAGATCGACTGGCGCAGCGCCGCGCCGTGCAGGTTGACCTCGCGCATATTGGCGCCGGTGAAGTCGGTGCCGTCGGCGACCGCTCCGCGCAGATTGGCGCGCAGCATGCGTCCCTGATGCAGATTGGCGCCATCGAGCCGCGCGCCGGTAAAGCTCGCGTCGTCGAGCTGGGCGGCTTCCAGATCCGCCTCGGTGAGATTGGCGCCGTCGAGCTTGCCGCCGGAGAGACGGATGCTGCCCATCAAGGCCTCGGTCAGGTCGGCGCCGGAAAGGTCGGCGCGGCCAGCCTCCGCTTCGAACAGCATCGCGCCCTTCATCTTGGCGTGGCTCAGATTGGCTTGCAGCAGGCTCGTCTTGTTGAGATTGGCGCCGGTGAGATCGGCGCCGGCGAGATTGGCGCCGCGCAACAGCGAGCGATGAAAGCTTGCTTCGCTCAGATTGGCGCCTGCCAGATTCGCGCCGGTCAAATCCCGCCGCTTGAGCTTGGCGCCGGCAAGGTCGCAGCCCGGGCAATCCTTGCTGCGCCCGGCCAGAAAGGCGGCGACATCCTGCGCCCGCACTGCGCCACCGGTGCACACCAGCGTGAGCGCAGCCATCCCCAACGCGATGGCGGCGGCGGCACGGCGAGCGCGATCCATTGCAAACGCCTCGATTTTCTAGCGCCTCGATCGCCCCTCCTCCACAAACGCGGGAGGCTGAGGCGTCCGCGGTTGGTATCACACCGCCTCGACCGCGACCACACCCGGCACCGCCTTGATGGCACCGGCGATCTGCGGGGACACCTTGAAGCGCCCGGGCAGCTTGACCTCGACCTCGGTCCCCTGATCGAGCATCAGGATCATCGACACCTCGCCGTCGGATTTGGCCGGCGCGGATCGCGGCGCGGTGCCCTCCAGGCGCTTGGCCACGCTCTCGATCGGGGCCGGGTCGCGCAGGAACACGCGCAGTCCCTTCTGCAGCTTGGCGGCTGCCGCATCGAGCGGCTCCGCATTTTGAATGCGGGCGCGCACGTCGTCGCCCTGCAATTCCGCCGAGAGCGTGAGCAGGAGCGCGCTGCCCGGCTCCAGGACGTCGCGGAATTGCGCCAGCCCCTCGGAGAACACCACCGCCTCGAAATGCCCGGACGGATCGGACAGCTCGATGATGCCCATCTTGCTGCCGGTGCGGGTGCGCCGTTCGAGGCGCGCCACCACGGTGCCGGCGACGCGGCCGCCGCTCGCGCCTGCTTTCACGGCGCGGGCGAACTCGGCCCAGGACTGGACGCGCAAGCGCTTGAGCGCTCCCGCATAGTCGTCGAGCGGGTGGCCGGAGAGGAAGAAACCGATCGCTTCGAACTCCTTCTGCAGGCGCTCGGCCGGCAGCCAGGGCTCGACGGCGGCGAGCGGCAGTGCCGGGCGCGAGGGTCCCGCGAACAGCTCCGACTGGCCGGTCGATTGCGCCTCATGGGCGCGTTGCCCGGAGGAGAGCAGCGCGTCGACATTGGCGAAGACGCGCGCGCGGTTGGCCTCGATCACGTCGAAGGCGCCGGCGGCCGCGAGGCTTTCCAGCACGCGCTTGTTGACGGCGCGCGGGTTCACCCGGCCGGCAAAATCCGTAAGGTCCGTAAAGACGCGCGTGCCGCGCGCCTCCACGATCGCCTCGACGGCCTGTGCGCCGACCCCCTTGAGCGCCGCGAGCGCGTAATGGATGGTGTTGCCGACGACGTCGAAAGCCGCGCCCGAGCGATTGATCGAGGGCGCCTCGAGCCTGATCCCCAGCCGCTGCGCCTCGCCGCGGAACTCGGCGAGCTTGTCGGTATTGCTCATGTCGAGGGTCATCGAGGCGGCCAGGAACTCGACCGGATAGTTCGCCTTCATATAGGCGGTCTGATAGGTGAGCAGCGCATAGGGCGCCGAATGCGACTTGTTGAAGCCGTATTCGGCGAATTTGGCGCAGGCGTCGAAAATCGTGCTGGCGACACCGGCATCGACGCCCCGCTCCAGTGCGCCGGCAAGAAAGCGGCCGCGCTGCGCGTTCATCTCGGCCTTGATCTTCTTGCCCATGGCGCGGCGCAGCAGGTCCGCTTCGGCCAGGCTATAGCCGGCGAGATCGCGCGCGATCTGCTGCACCTGCTCCTGATAGGTGATGATGCCGTAGGTCGGCGCCAGGATCGGCTCGAGCTTGGGATGGAGATATTCGATCTGTTCCTGCCCGAGCTTGCGCGCGCAATAGGTCGGGATATTGGCCATCGGTCCGGGCCGGTAGAGTGCGACCAGCACGATCAGGTCCTCGAAGCGGTCGGGGCGCATGTCGACCAGCGCGCGGCGCATGCCCTGGCTTTCCACCTGGAATATGCCGACGGTCTCGCCGTGGGCCAGCATCTCGAACGTCTTGCGGTCGTCGAGCGGGATGCCGAGGAGATCGATCTCGATGCCGCGTTTGCGCACCAGCGCGACCGCGGTCTGCAGCACGGTCAGCGTCTTGAGCCCGAGAAAGTCGAACTTCACCAGACCGGCCTGCTCGACCCACTTCATGTTGAACTGGGTCACCGGCGTTAAGGATTTCGGATCGCGATAGAGCGGCACCATCTCGGCGAGCGGGCGTTCGCCGATGACGATGCCGGCGGCGTGGGTCGAAGCGTGGCGGTGCAGGCCTTCGAGCTTCTGGGCGATATCGAAGGCGCGCTTGACCACCGGATCGCTGTCGCGGGCGGCTTGCAGGCGCGGCTCATCCTCGATCGCGCGCTTGAGCGAGATCGGGCTCGCCGGATTCTGCGGCACCAGCTTGCACAGCTTGTCGACCTGGCCGTAGGGCATCTGCAGGACGCGGCCGACGTCGCGCAGCACGCCGCGCGCCTGCAGGGTGCCGAAGGTGATGATCTGCGCCACGTGATCGCGGCCGTAGCGCTCCTGGACGTAGCGGATCACCTCGTCGCGCCGGTCCTGGCAGAAGTCGATGTCGAAGTCGGGCATCGACACGCGCTCGGGATTGAGGAAGCGCTCGAACAGGAGGCCGAACCGGATCGGATCGAGATCGGTGATGGTGAGCGCATAGGCGACGAGCGAGCCGGCGCCCGATCCGCGGCCGGGGCCGACCGGAATCCCCTGGGCCTTGGCCCACTGGATGAAGTCGGCGACGATAAGGAAATAGCCCGGATATTTCATGCTGGCGATGACGCCGAGCTCGTAAGCGAGCCGCTCGCGATAGTCGTCGGCGGTGCGCCCCTCGGCGAGCCCGTGGGCGGCGAGGCGCCGTTCGAGCCCGGCCTCCGCCTGGGCGCGCAGCTCCTCGGCTTCGTCGACCGCGGCGGTGTCGGCGCCGACCGAGAAACGCGGCAGGATCGGGGCCTGCATGCGCGGCCGGAAGGCGCAGCGTTGCGCGATCTCCATCGTGGAGGCGAGCGCCTCCGGGAGATCGGCGAACAGCGCCGCCATTTCGGCCCGGGTCTTGAAGCGATGCTCGGCCGTCAGCTGGCGCCGGTCGGTCTCGGCGACAAAGCGGCCCTCCGCAATGCAGATGAGCGCGTCATGGGCCTCGTAGTCGTCGCGGGTCGCAAAGAACGGCTCGTTGCTGGCGACGAGCGGGATGCCCTGCGCATAGGCGAGCTCGACCAGGGCGGCCTCCGCAAGGCGCTCGGCCGCCGTGCCGTGGCGTTGCAGCTCGACATAGAGCCGGTCGCCGAAGAGCTCGCGCAGGGCGGCGCAGCGTGCCGCCGCGAGGCTCCCCTGCCCGGCCGCGATCGCCGCATCGAGCGGGCCGCCGGGGCCGCCGGTGAGCGCGATCAGCGCCTGCACCTCGCCGGCAAGCCAGGCGAGCTTGATATGCGGCGGCTCATTGGGCGGCGTCTCCAGAAAGGCGCGCGAATTGAGCCGCATCAGGCTCCGGTAGCCGGCCTCGCGCGCCGCCAGGAGAACGATACGCGGTCGCGCCAGCGGCAGGTTGCCGGTTGGCCGCATGCCGGCCTCCTGGTCGGCAAAATCGACCGCCAGCGCACAACCGATGATCGGTTGGATGCCGACGCCCGCCAGCTTTTCGGAGAATTCGAGCGCACCGAACATGTTGTCGGTGTCGGTGAGCGCGAGCGCAGGTTGCCGGTCCGCCTTGGCGAGCTCCGCCAGCCGCGCAATCGGCAGCGCGCCCTCCAGGAGCGAATAGGACGAGTGCACATGCAGGTGCACGAAAGCGGGAGCGTCTGCCATTGGGTCTCCATCGGGCGTGGCGAATGGGCCTCGCGAAATCGGGCGTGGCGAAACGGGCCTCGCGAAAATGGGCCTCGCGACTCCGAGCCGCCACGCGAATCTAGACCCTGATGGTGCGGGCTAGGCGACACGCTTGTCCATCGCGGCAGCCGAAAACGCGGGATCGATCCGCGTTTTCCCCAAGGCGGGCGTTACTCCACACCCCTTTGCAGGCTCAAGCCCGCGAGCCTCTCCGGTCCGCCCCGGCACCGGTGCTCCCGAACCGGGGGACGCAGGGCGCGAACCTCAAAGGCTAGCGATTACAGGCTGGCGATGACCTGCGCCCAGATCGCGACCATCCCCAGAAACAGCGCCAGCGAGGTCAAGGCCGCAGCCTCCTCGGCAATCCTGCGAAACATGCAACTTCTCCCCTTGCCTAGAACGAAGAAAGAACATAGTTCTTATTATGTTCTAGTCAAGCGCTTTGATGAGCCAATCCGGGGGGAGATCCATGCGTAGAGTCGCTCTGGTGGTAGGACTTGCGGTTGCGGTCGGGGCCTGCGCAGGCCGGGCGCCACAGCCGGTCGCGGTCGTTCAGGCGCAAGACCGGTATTCGGATTGCGCGGCCATTTCGGCCGAGATCGAAGCCAACAACCAGAAGGTCCAGGAGCTTGCGTCCGAGCAAGGCCTTAAGGTCGGCCAGAACGTCGCGGCCGGCGTTGCCGGTGTGTTCGTCTGGCCCCTCCTGTTTGCAATGGATTTCCAGGACTCGGCCGGCAAGGAAGTGGCCGCGCTGCAAAGCCGCCAGCAATATCTGACGACCTTGGCGCAGCAGCGATGTGCCCCTCCGGCTCCAGCGCAGCCGCCGGCGGTGCGCAAGCGCGCTGATGCCGCCGGCGCCTATGAAGGGCGCGCCTGTCTCGAGACCGGCGAATCCCGCAGCGCGTCGGGCGGAAAGGTGCTGCTTTGGCGCTGCGTTCCGTCAAACCAGGCGCACTCGACGACTTCCCTTCCGTCGGCCGTCATGCCGACAACGATCACCGTCATCCGGGGGCTGCCCGATTTCAACTGGACCGTATCCCCGATCTTGAAGACCATGATTGCCCCCGTAAATTCCAGGCTGCTCATTAAATTGGCCGCATGTTCAATAATCAACCGATATGACATCCATCCCCACGGACAGTTTGCCACATGGATGGATCATAAGCTTTCGCTATGATTCTGCGCGACCTCCGCATGTCGTAGCCCCCTTCACTGTGCGAGGTCCGCGTGTGGCCCCGGTGTGCCTCCCGCCGGGGCCATTGTCTTGAGAGAGGCCGCATAAGCCGCCGCGCGCGCCTGCCGCTGGGTCGGCTCCAATGCGAAGAATAATCGTGTCGGAGTTCGTGTCGCTTGACGGGGTCATGGAAGATCCAGGCGGCGCGGAAAAATCCAGGCATGGCGGCTGGAGCTTTCAGTTCTTCAACGAGGAATACGCCACGTACACTCATCGATGCGCGGGCGTTCAAATCGGGCGTCGTCGTTCTTTCCTCTCAGCGATGAGAAAACGAGCCTGATCCTTGCGGGCCTATTCCATCTCCACCACCTGCCCCTCCTTGAGCGTCACCCGCCGATCCATGCGTGCGGCGATGTCGCGGTTGTGGGTGGCGATGATGGCGGCGAGGCCGGAGGCGCGCACCAATTGGCTGAGCGCGCCGAAGACCTGGTCGGAGGTGCGCGGGTCGAGGTTTCCGGTCGGCTCGTCGGCCAGCAATATGCGCGGCGCGTTGGCGACCGCGCGCGCGATCGCGACCCGTTGCTGCTCGCCGCCCGAGAGCTCGGCCGGCCGATGCTCGAGGCGGTCCTTGAGGCCGAGATAGGACAACAGCTCGGCCGCGCGCTTGATCGCCTCCTTGCGCGCGAGCCCGCGGATCATCTGCGGCAGGATCACGTTCTCGAGCGCGGAGAATTCCGGCAGCAGATGATGGGCCTGATAGATGAAGCCGATATCGGTGCGGCGAATCTGGGTCCGTGCCGCGTCCGACAAGCGCGAGGTCGCCACCTGGTCGATATAGACCTCGCCGGCGTCAGGGTGCTCGAGCAGGCCCGCGATATGCAGCAAGGTCGATTTGCCGGCGCCCGACGGCGCCACCAGCGCGACCGATTGGCCGCCCCAGACGGCGAGCTCGGCGTTCTTGAGGATTTCAAGCGTGGCGGCGCCCTGCCGGTAGCGGCGATCGATCGCATGCAGGAAAATGACGGGCGGTGGTTGGCCGCCCCCCGGCGCGTCACTCATAGCTTTGGCGTCTCACTCATAGCGCAGCGCCTCGACCGGATCGAGCCGCGCCGCGCGCCATGCCGGATAGAGCGTCGCCAGGAACGACAGCGCGAGCGCCATCACCACCACGGCCGAGGTCTCGCCCCAGTCCAGCTCGGCCGGCAGGCGCGAGAGGAAGTAGAGCTCCGGCGAGAACAGATCGGTGTTGGTGAGCCAGGACATGAACCGCCGGATCGACTCGATGTTGAGGCAGACCACCACCGCCAGCAGGAAACCGATCAGGGTGCCACTCACGCCGATCGAGGCGCCGGTGATCATGAAGACCCGCATGATCGCGCCCTGGGTGGCGCCCATGGTGCGCAGTATGCCGATATCGGGACCCTTGTCCTTCACCAGCATGGTCAACCCGGACACGATGTTGAAGGCCGCCACCAGCACGATCAGGCTGAGGATGATGAACATCACATTGCGCTCGACCTGCAGGGCATTGAAGAAGGTGGCGTTGCGCTGGTGCCAATCGATCATGAAGATCGGGCGCGCGGCGGCGCTGGTGACGCGCTCCTTGAGGCGGTCGACGCGGTCCGGATTGTCGATATAGACCTCGATCGCGGTCACGTCGCCGGCGCGGTTGAAATAGGCCTGCGACTCGGTGAGCGGCATGTAGAGCAGCGAGGCATCGTATTCGGACATGCCGATCTCGAACACGGCGGCGATCTTGTAGGCCTTGATCCGCGGCGTGGTCCCCATCGGGGTCACCGCGCCGCGCGGCGCCACCAGTGTCACATTGTCGCCCGCCCGCAGCGACAATTGGTCCGCCAGCCGCCGGCCGATCGCCACCCCCTGCCCTTCGTCGAAGCCATCGAGCGTGCCTTGCTTTATGTTTTTGTCGATCGAGCCGAGCTTGATGAGGTCGTGCGCGCGCATGCCGCGCACCAGAACGCCGGCGGAATTGAATGGCGAGGAGGCGAGCGCCTGGCCCTCGACGATCGGCGCCGCCAGGTGGACCTCGCCGAGCTTGGAAATGCGATCGGCGACCGCCTCCCAGTCGGTGAGCGGAGAATCGAGCGGCTGGATCAGCAGGTGGCCGTTGAGGCCGAGGATTTTGTCGAGCAGCTCGGTGCGAAAGCCGTTCATCACCGCCATGACGACGACGAGGGTCCAGACCCCGAGCGTAATTCCGAGAAACGAAAAGCCGGCAATGACGGAGATGAATCCTTCCTTGCGCCGGGCGCGCAGGTAGCGCAGCGACAGCATCCATTCGAAGTGCGCGAAGGGGCGGGTTCGGGTCGACTGGGCCATGCAAATTCTTCCCCGGCACCGGATTTCACATAATTCTGGCCCTTTCAGGCCAGGTCGGCGCCCGTCAAGACATATCCGCGCCAAACGACGCGAACGCAACCGATCTCATGCGGGTGGCGGCCGCAACGGGGCAAGCCGTTCCAACACGTCGGCGGGGCTCATGAGTTCGCGGCTGCCGTCGGCGCGCCGCTTGATCTCGATCTTGCCCTCGGCGAGCCCGCGCGGCCCGACCATGACCTGGAACGGAACGCCGACGAGATCGGCGGTGGCAAACTTTGCGCCCGGCCGCTGGTCGAGATCGTCGTAGAGCGCCTCGACGCCGCGGCTCGCCAGGTCGCGATAGAGCGCCTCGCAGGCGGCATCGGTTTCGGCGGCGCCCTGCTTGAGATTGAGGATGGCGACCTTGAACGGCGCCACCGGTTCCGGCCATTTGATGCCGGCATCGTCGTGGAAGGCCTCGATGATGGCGCCCACCAGGCGGGAGACGCCGACCCCATAGGAGCCGCCATGGATCGGCCGCTCGACCCCGTCGGGCCCGGCCACCAAAGCCTTCATGGGCGCGGCGTATTTGGTGCCGAAATAGAACACCTGCCCGACCTCGATCCCGCGCGTGTGCAGGCGCTTGTCGGGCGGCACCTCACGCTCGAACCGGACCGGATCGTGCACGTCCTCGGTCGCCGCATAGAGGCTCGTCCATCGCCGGATGATCGGCGTGAGATCGGCCTGGTAATCGACGTCGTCGCCGGGCGCCGCGAGGTTTAGGACATCGCGGTTGCAATAGACGCCCGACTCTCCGGTCTCGGCCAGGATGATGAACTCGTGCGACAGGTCGCCGCCGATCGGCCCGGTCTCCGCCGCCATCGGGATGGCCTTGAGCCCCATGCGGGCGAATGTGCGCAGATAGGCGACGAACATCTTGTCGTAGGACCGCCGCGCGGCGGCCTCGTCGACGTCGAACGAATAGGCGTCCTTCATCAGGAACTCCCGCCCGCGCATGACGCCAAAGCGCGGCCGCTGCTCGTCGCGGAACTTCCATTGAATGTGATAGAGGTTGAGCGGCAAATCCTTGTAGGAGCGCACCGAGGCGCGGAAGATTTCCGTGATCATCTCCTCGTTGGTGGGACCGTAGAGCATTTCGCGTTCGTGGCGGTCGTTGATGCGCAGCATTTCCGGACCATAGGCGTCGTAACGCCCGCTCTCCCGCCATAGCTCGGCGAGCTGCAGGGTCGGCATCAGCACCTCGATGGCGCCGGCGCGGTTCTGCTCCTGGCGGACGATCTCCTCGATCTTCCTCAAGACCCGAAAGCCGAGCGGCAGCCAGGCATAGATTCCGGCCGCCTCCTGCCGGACCAAGCCGGCCCGCAGCATCAGGCGGTGGGAGGCGATCTCCGCCTCCTTGGGCGTTTCACGCAGCAGCGGCAGGAAATAGCGCGACAATCGCATGGCGGGCTTTGAGAATGCGGGCTTTGAGAATCGGAGGCGGCCTCAAGGTTCCCGAGTGAAACCGGAACATTGGCGAAAACACAAGGGGCATCAAGGCTTTCGGTCGACTTTCGGAAGCCGGAACTGGGGACATTTACGGGCGGCCCGGCAAAGGCGCGATGCCGGCACGTCGAAATTGTAGTGGCAAAATGCCGCGATATCCAATAGCGTCTGTTCCTGCGGAAGGCGCACAGCCAAAAATCTCGTGCCGCCCCGCGGTCCAAGTCGTGGGAGGACCACCCAGAAAGGCGTCTCAAGCCGCCGGTATCTCGGTCGAAGCAATTCAAGCAAAATCGGTCGGATGGGAAAGAATCGTTTGAGCAGGGCCTCGGCCCTGCTCTTTTGTTTGGTGCGGGCTCACTCGGCCGCGATGGCGCGAATCTCTTCCGGGGCGAGGGTCGGTTGCTTGCTGTCGCCCTTGAGCCAATTCTGCAGGCGGTCGAGGTAGAGATAGACGACCGGCGTGGTGTAGAGCGTCAGGAGCTGGCTGAACGCGAGCCCGCCGACCATGGCGTAGCCGAGCGGCTGGCGCAGCTCCGAGCCGGTGCCGTGGCCGAGCGCGAGCGGCAGGCCGGCGAGCATCGCAGCCGCCGTGGTCATCAGGATCGGCCGAAAGCGCAACAGGCACGCTTCGCGGATCGCATCGACCGGCGCCATGTGGCGGTCGCGTTCCGCCGTGATCGCGAAGTCGACCAGCATGATGCCGTTCTTCTTGACGATGCCGATCAGCAGAATGATCCCGACGATGCCGATGACCGACAGGTCCATGTTGCCGAAACGCAGCGCGAGCAGCGCGCCCACCCCGGCAGACGGCAAGGTCGACAGGATCGTCAGCGGATGGATGAAGCTCTCGTAGAGTATTCCCAGGATGATGTAGACCACCACCAGCGCGGCGGCGATGAGCAGCGGCTGGCTCGACAGGGCCGCCTGAAATGCCTGGGCATTGCCCTGGAAGGTCGGGATCACCGAGGGGGGCATGCCGATCTCGCGCGCCGCCTGCGTGATAGCTTCGACCGCATCG
Organism: Xanthobacteraceae bacterium; assembly: GCA_036522235.1. Taxonomy (GTDB): domain Bacteria; phylum Pseudomonadota; class Alphaproteobacteria; order Rhizobiales; family Xanthobacteraceae; genus VAZQ01. The sequence continues at coordinate 7,837 of DATDGG010000310.1, read as the reverse complement.
CCGATCGCGGCGCCGGGCTGAAGGTTGAAGGTCAAGGTGACGGCCGGCAGCTGCCCTTGGTGCGACACCTGCAACGGTCCGACGCGATCCGAGTCGATGGTGACGAGGGACGACAGCGGCACCGCCCCGCCGGTCAGCGGCGACTTCACATAGATGCGGTCGAGGGAGGCGGCCGATTGTTGCAGCTGCGGCAGGATCTCCTCGATCACTCCGTAGGTGTTAAGCTGGGTGAAGTACTGGGTGATCTGACGCTGCCCGTAGGCGTCATTGAGCGTGTCGTCGATCACTTGCGGCGAGATGCCGAAGCGCGCGGCCTGGTCACGATTGACCGTGACGGTGAGTTGCGGCGCGTTGGCCAGGAGATCGGTCGCGACATCGGCGAGGATCGGCAAGGTGCGCAACTTTGCCAGCATCTTGGTCGACCACTCGCTCAATTCCGCGATATCGGAATCCTGCAACGTGTATTGGAAGCTTCCGCGCGCCGGGCGGCCGCCGACGGTGATGTCCTGCACCGGCTGCAGGATCAGGTTGGCGCCGCCGATCTTGGCGAGCTGCGGCCGCAGCCGATTGATGATTTGCGAAGCCGAGGCGGTGCGCTCCTCGCGCGGTTTCAAGGTGACGTATCCGCGCGCGGTATTGGCGGTATTGGCGTAGCCGCCGGTGCTGCCCGTGAACATGGCCACCGAGCGCACATCGGGATCCTGCAGCAGGATTTCGTTCTGCTCCTCGATGTAGTGCATCATCTGCTGCGGGGAAGCGCCCTGCGCCGCCTCGCCGAAGCCAAGCAGGACGCCGATGTCCTCGACCGGGAAGAAGCCCTTGGGGATTTGCACGATCATGACGGCGGTCAGCGCCATGGTGGCGAAGAACACGAGGAGCGTGATGAACTGGTGGCGCAACACGATGTCGAGGGTGCGCCGGTAGCCTCCGATCAGCGCATCGAAGCCGGCCTCGACGATGCGGAACAGGTGGCCGTGCTGGCCGGTGTCGGCGCGCATGAAGCGCGAGCACATCATCGGGGCAAGCGTCAGCGAGACGAGCCCTGAGACCGCGATCGCGGCGGTGACCGTCATGGCGAATTCGCGGAACAGGCGGCCGATGATGCTGCCCATGAGCAGCAGTGGAATGAACACCGCGATCAGCGAGACGCTGATCGAGGCCACCGTGAAGGCGATCTCGCGCGAGCCTTTGAGCGCCGCTTCGAACGGCGGCATGCCGTGCTCGACGTGGCGGTGGATGTTCTCCACCACCACGATGGCGTCGTCGACCACGAAACCGACCGCGATGGTCAGCGCCATCAAGGAAATGTTGTCGAGGCTGAAGCTCAGTATGTACATGGCGGCGCAGGAGCCGAGCAGCGCCAGTGGAACAGTGAGGGCGGGGATGACGGTGGCCCAAAAGCTGCGCAGAAACAGCAGGATGACCAGCACGACGAGGCAAATCGTGAGCGCCAGCGTGAACTCCACATCGTGCACCGAGGCACGGATGGTCTGGGTGCGATCGAGCAGCGTTTCGATCTTCATGGCCGGCGGCAGGTTGGCCTGAAGCTGCGGCATCAGCGCCGTGATCTTGTCGACGATCTCGATGACGTTGGCGCCGGGCTGCTTGGTGACGATCAGGGCCAGGCCCCGCTCATGATTGGTGTAGGCGGCGACCGTGCTGTCGGCCGGGGCGAGCTCCGCATGGCCGACGTCGCGAACGCGGATCGCCGCGCCGTTGCGATAGGTCAGCACAATATTCTCGTATTGCTCCGGCGCCGTCAGCTGATCGTTCGAGGCGATCGTAAAGCTGTTGTCGGGCGTGTTCAGCGTCCCCTTGGCGGCGTTGGTGGTGGAGCTGACCAGCGCGCCGCGAATCTCCTCGAGCGTCAGCCCGGCGGCGGCAAGCTTGGCCGGGTCGACCTGGACATGGATGGCCGGCTTCGATTCGCCGCCGATGAAGACCTGCGCCACGCCGGGCACCTGCGACATCGGCGGCAGCAGAAGAGTGTCGGCAAGGTTGTCGATCTCGGTGATCGGCAAGGTGTCCGAATGGATGCCGAAAATGAGGATCGCGATATCGGCCGGGTTGGACTTGCGATAGACCGGAGGCGTGGTGAGGTTCAGCGGCAGGTTGCGGCCGGCGGCCGTGATGGCGGCCTGCACGTCCGCCGCCGCGGCGTCGATGTTCCGATTGAGGTCGAACTGAATCACGATCGTGGTGGCGCCGAGCGTGCTGGTCGACGTCATTTGCGTGACGCTGGCGATCTGCCCGAATTGCCGCTCGAGCGGTGTCGCGACCGCCGAGGCCATCGTCTCGGCGCTGGCGCCGGCGAGCGCGGTGGTGACCTGAATGGTGGGAAAATCGACCTGCGGCAGCGGCGCGACCGGGAGGAACGGAAATGCCGCTATGCCCACGAAAGCCAATGCTGCCATCAACAGGCAGGTTGCGATTGGGCGCCGAATGAAAGGCTCGGAGAAGTTCACATGGCGCTCCGGGCAGTAGTGGCTGTTGCGGGCGCGCTGACAGTGACCGGCGTCCTGGCTTGCAGCTTGTATTGACCCTCGGTGATCACCCGGTCGCCCTCGTTCAGGCCGGAGGTGATGATGGTCAAATCGCCGGTCGTGGCGCCGACCTTGAGCGGACGGGCGGCGGCGGTGTCCTCCGCAGTCGCGATCCAGGCGAACAGCCCCTGCGGGCCGCGCTGGATCGCCGCCGCCGGCACCGCGACGACGTTGCTGCGCGTCTCCAGCAACAAGCGGGCATTGACGAACTCGCCGGGCCACAGCCGTTCATCCTCATTGGCGAAGATCGCCTTGAGGCGGATGGTGGCGGTGGCCGGGTCGATGGCGTTGTCGACCAGGAGCAGCTGGCCGACACTTAAGGGCACACGGTTGTCCTGATCGAAGGCCGTGACCTCGACCGTACCACGGTCCTGCGCGCGGCGCACGTCGTCGAGCATCTGCGCCGGCAGCGTGAACACGACGGCGGCCGGCTGCGACAGCACCAGGTTCACGATCGCCCCGGTGTCCGTGGCGTGGATGGTGTTGCCCGGATCGATCAGGCGGATGCCGACGCGCCCGTCATTTGGCGCCGTAATGTCGGTGTGATCGAGCTGGATCTGTGCAGCCTCGATCGCCGCTTCGTCGCCCTCGATCGCGGCCTTGAGCTGATCGACCTTGGCTTGTTGGAGGTCGACGTTCTGCTCAGTTTGCACGCTCTTGAGGGCGAGCGCCTTGAACCGGCTGAGATCCTTGTCGGCGGCGACAAGTTGCGCCTCGTCCTGCGCCTTTTTCGCCTTGGCTTGGTCGAGCGCGGCCTTGTAGGGGCGCGGATCGATCTTGGCGAGGATGTCGCCGTTCTTCACGCGCTGTCCCTCGGTAAAGCGCACCTCCTGAAGCTTGCCGTCGACCAGCGAATGGATTCCAACCGACAATGTCGCCTGCACGGTGCCGAGCCCGGTGAGGTAGACCGGGACGTCCCGCCGTGCCGCCACCACCGCAGTCACCGGAACGGCGGGACGGCCGGTCGCGGCGCGACCCGTTTCCGGTCCATCAACGCCCCGGTACCAGTAGATGGCCGCAATGCCGATGACCGCGGCGACCAGGATGGCCAGCCGACCGATTCGGCGCAATTTGTTAACCGTCACACCAAGCTCCTCGCATCGCCGGGATCGCGATGCCAGATCGTTATGTCTGTTCTTATGTCGGTTCTTACGTCTGTTCGTATATCTGCACCTTATAGCAGCCCGCGATACTCTATTGCAGCAAGCGATACTTCGCTAGCGCCAGCGGCGTTAAAAACGCGTAACCGTCGCGTACTTTCACGCGATCCGCAAATGCAGGCTATGCGCGAATCAGCAAAGCGCTTCCGGTCGACGGCGTTCGCCGATAACGCGGATTCGGATACGCAATTTGCAACAACAACCAACGGAATTGGTCGGCGTGCGTCAATTCGCGAAGCCGAGCCAGGCGGCGAGCTGATCGAGGGTGACCAGTCGGTAGACATAGACCACGAACCAGGCCGCGAATATCACCGTGGTCACGACGGTCGTCCAAACGAGCTTGAGCCTGAGATTGGGCAGCACCGGCGCGCCCGGGTCGGTGCCCGGCGTCATGTCGGGCGATTCGTGCTGGCTGCGCACGCCCCAAGGCAGCACCGCGAAAAGAACGATCCACCAGAGCACGAAGTAGATCGCGAGCGCCGTGAAGATCGACACGCGCTCACGCCTCTTCGATTTCGATCAGCGTGCCGCACAGGTCCTTGGGATGGAGGAAGAGCACCGGCTTGCCATGGGCGCCGATCTTCGGCTCGCCGTCGCCGAGCACGCGGACGCCCTGCGCCTTCAGCCGGTCGCGGACGGCCAGGATGTCGTCGACCTCGTAGCAGAGATGGTGAATGCCGCCGTCGGGGCTGCGTTCGAGAAATTTCGTGATCGGGGATCCCTCGCCCAACGGTTCCAGGAGCTCGATCTTGGTGTTGGGAAGCATCACGAACACGGTGGTCACGCCGTGATCAGGCTGCGCCACGGCCGCGGATATCTCGGCGCCGAGCATGTCGCGATAGACGCTCGCGGCTTTGGCGATGTCCCTGACCGCGATCGCAACGTGATTGAGCCGTCCAATATGCATGGTGCCAGCATCCTCCTGGTGATCCCGAAAACGCCTGCCCCCGCGTAGGCGGGGGTTGCAGACTTTCGGATAAGGCTTGCCCCCGCGAAAGCGGGGGTCACGCGGCCGAACAAATGGTTGGAGCGAAATCGTGATTCAACCTGAAGCGATTTCGCTCTACGTCACGGCCCGGCTCCCGTTCTCCCCGGCATCATATCGTCAGCACGTGCACGTGGCATATGGGCTTCTTGCCCCACGCCGCGCCGAGCGCCGCCCGCGCCGCCCGCCGTAGCGCTTCGGCGACCGCGTCGGGATCGCGCCGGCGCGGTGACGGCATCGACTTGAAGGCTTCCAGCATCGAGTCATGGACGAGCTGCAGCATCGCCGTGCCGGCCGCGTCGGTGTCGGGAACGCCGGTCAGCTCGACGCGCGGGCCGGCAACGAGCTCGCCCTTGTGCGAAAGCGTCAGCGCCACCGACACGATGCCGGCAAAGCTCAGCCGCCGGCGGTCGGCCACGGTGCGCTCGCCGGCGCCGACCAGGAGCGAGCCGTCCTTGTAGAGGCGTCCCGCCGGCAGCTCGTCGATGATTCCGGGCCGCGGCGCCAGGCGGACCATATCTCCGTCCCGGCAGGTGATCACCGTGGGCACGCCGGCGCGCCGCGCGAGTGCGGCGTGCTCGGCCATGTGCAAGGCCTCGCCGTGGGCCGGAATGAGGATCTGCGGGCGTACCCAGCCGATCATGTCCTGCAGCTCCGCCCGGCGCGGATGGCCGGAGACATGCACCAGATGATCGCGATCGGTGATGACCTCGACGCCGCGCGCGACCAGGCCGTTGATCACCCGCATCACCGCCTTCTCGTTTCCCGGAATGGCGCGCGAGGAGAAGATCACCCGGTCGCCGGAGGAAAAGCTCACCTCGGGATGGTCGTCCTCGGCAATCCGCGCCAGCGCGGCGCGCGCCTCGCCCTGGCTTCCGGTGCACAGCGCCACGACCTTTTCGGGCGGCAGATAGCCGAAGACATCGGCCGAGCGGAACTCGCGGACGTCGTCCAGATAGCCGGTCTCCCGCGCCACCTGCGCAATCCGCTCCATGGCGCGGCCGACCAGCACGACCTCGCGGTCGCAGGCCGCCGCCGCCCGGGCGACCGAGCGCAAGCGGCCCACATGGGAGGCGAAGGTCGTGACCCCGACGCGCCCGCGGGCGGTGCGGATCAGCTCGGCGAGCGTCTTGGCCACCTCCATCTCGGAGGGCGAGCGGCCCTCGCGCACCGCATTGGTCGAATCGCCGACCAGCGCCAGGCAGCCTGCGTTGCCGAGCGCGCGCAGCTTGGCCTCGTCGGTCGGCGGCCCGAGCACCGGGGTCGGATCGATCTTCCAGTCGCCGGTATGGAGCACGCTGCCGAGCGGGGTGCGGATGATCAGGCCGTTCGATTCCGGGATCGAATGGGCGACCGAAACGAGCTCGATATCGAAGGGACCGAGCGAAAATCGTCCCCCTAGGGGTACGACGGTGACCGGCACCTCGGGAGCGCCCGGCTCGCCGTGCCGCTTGGCCTCGAGCAGCGCCGCGGTGAATGGCGTCGCGTAGATCGGGACCTTGAGGCGCGGCCACAGATCGAGCACGGCGCCGAAGTGATCTTCGTGCGCATGGGTGAGCACGATCCCGAGCAGATTGCGGCGCTCTTCCACCAGGAAGCGAATATCCGGCATGATCAGGTCGATGCCGGGCAGGTCGTCGTGCCCGAACGAGACGCCGAGATCGACCGCGATCCATTGCCGGCGGCGCGCGTCGCCGAGGCCGTAGACCGCGAGATTCATGCCGATCTCGCCGACGCCCCCGAGCGGCGCAAAGACGAGCTCCTCGCCCCCGGCGGCCATCGGCCCCTATCGCCTTGCGATCGTAGCGAGCATTACAATGAGCCCTCGAATGAAACGACGTCACCGGCCGCGACCACCACTTTGCCGCCGTCCGGCGCGATGAGCACCAGGGCGCCGGTGTCGTCGAGCGCGTCGAAGCGTCCGCTGACCTCCCCTTCGGCGAGGCGGACGCGAATATTCTCGCCAAGCCCGGCCGCGCGGGCGAGCCAGTCGGCGCGAATTGTCGCAAAGCCGTTGCCGTGGTTCCATTGCGCGAGCCGACCCGGCATCTTGACCGAGAGGGCCGCGAACAGGGTCGCCGCCGACACCGCCGCGCCATGGGTGGCGAGATCGGTCGCCGGATAGGCCGCGTCGGGGGGATGCGCCACGCAGTTGACGCCGATGCCGACGGCCACGCCCGCTGCCGCCTCCTCGGCGGGTTCCCCGCCCTCGCCCTCAATCAAGATGCCGGCGCATTTGCCGCCGGCGAGCAGCAGGTCATTCGGCCATTTCAGCTCCAGCATCGGCCGTATGTCCGCCGCCACCTCGACGACCGCGTCGTGAACCGCCAGCGCGGCCACGAAGGAAATCTGCGGCCAATGCTCCGGCGGGCCCGCGTCCGTGAGCAGCAGGCTCGCGTGGAGATTGCCGGGAAGCGAGGCCCAGGCGCGGCCGCGCCGGCCGCGGCCGGCGCTCTGTCTTGCGGCGGTGATCCAGAGCGGCCCGCGCTCGCCCTGCCGCATCAGGCGCAGCGCTTCCGCATTGGTCGAGTCGATCTCGTCATAGGCCCGGTGCCGCGCCCCCGCAGCCGACGCTCTGGGATCGAGCTCTATCATCGAGGTTGGTCGTTTATGGTTCAGAACAGCGATTTGGCTGCCGCGGTCGCGGCCGCGACCAACGGGCCCGGATAGACGAAGAACAGGAGGTTGAACAGCCCGGTCATCGCCAGCACGATCTTAAGCTCGTAGGCCATCGGCGCGAACGGCTTGGCCGGCTCGTCGAAATACATGATCTTCACGATGGTGAGGTAGTAGTAGGCGCCCACGACGCTGGTGACCACGCCGATGACGGCAAGCGCGAACAGGCCGGCCTTGATGGCGGCCAGGAACACGTAGAATTTCGCGAAGAAGCCGGCGAGCGGGGGAATGCCGGCAAGCGAGAACAACAGCATCGCCAGGAAGAAGGCCATGGCGGGATTGGTGCGCGCGAGGCCGGCGAGGTCGCCGACCCCCTCGACCATATGCCCATCGCGACGCATCGCCAGGATGGCCGCGAAAGTGCCGAGCGTCATGGCGAGATAGATCGCCATATAGACCAGCACGCCCTCGACCCCGTCGGAGGTGGCGGCGGCAAGCCCGATCAGCGCGAAGCCCATGTGGCCGATCGAGGA
>DATDGG010000309.1:0-8948 GCA_036522235.1 Xanthobacteraceae bacterium | reverse complement strand
GGCAGCAGGTGATGAGCCGCTATCTCACGCTCTCGGATCGCGCCAGCGCGCCGGGATCAAGCGGCATCAAGGACGTCACCCACCTGATCTGGCCGGAATCGGCATTCCCGTTCTTCCTGACGCGTGACGCGCAGGCTCTCGCCCAGATCGCGGCGCTCCTGCCCGAGCGCACCGTGCTCATCACCGGCGCCGTGCGCCCACCCGACGGCGTCCCGGATACCGCCGTCACCCGCGCCTACAATTCGGTCTATGCCATCGATCACGCTGGCTCGATCCTCTCGGTCTACGACAAGGTCCACCTGGTCCCCTTCGGCGAGTACCTGCCGTTCCAGGACTTTCTCGAACGGCTCGGCCTGCAGCAGATCACCAAGCTGCGTGGTGGGTTCATTCCGGGTGACCGCGACCGCATCCTCGAGGTACCGGGAGCGCCGGGCTTTCTGCCGCTAGTCTGCTACGAGATCATCTTTCCGGAGGCGGTATCGCGGGGCGAGCGGCCCGGCTGGCTGGTCAACCTCACCAATGACGGCTGGTTCGGGGCGAGCTCGGGTCCCTACCAGCATTTCCAGCAGGCGCGGATTCGCGCCATCGAGCAGGGGCTGCCCCTGGTGCGCGCCGCGAATACGGGAATTTCGGCGGTGGTCGACCCGCTGGGCCGCGTCATCGACGCGTTGCCGCTTGGCACCGACGGGGTGATCGATGCGCGGCTGCCGCGGCCCGCGCCGCCAACACTCTATTCGCGGACGGGCGACCTGCCGACCGGGCTCGCGCTCGTCCTGGCGGCGGCTCTGGTCATGCGTAGCCGCCGTCGACCAAAGGCGTGACCCCGAAAGGCTTGTCCCCCCAAAAGGAGGGGGGTCTACCCCCCAAAAGGGGGGGTAGTGCCGATTTTCGGAAAAGATCATCTTCCACAGGGAACGGTATGACGGTGGTCAGTCCCTTCCAGGCCGCGTTAAGCATAAAATCTTCTTTGGCGCGCCCGTTTGGGAAAACAATCCGTCCACCGCCAAGGTGGCGCCGGGTCCGCCGGGATGCGCGTCCCTGAGACTTATCGTTTGAAGATCAACGGCTTTAACCCAATGACCGGTAGGCTGAGATATGCACCAAAAACACACTGTCCATCTGTTGATACGCCGCGATTACGCCACATAGCCATTGCCTTCCGCACTTGACATCCAGGATTGCGTAGACCCATTACGTCTGGGCGTTGTCCCATAGGAGAATATTATGGCCAAAAAGGCTCCGAACCCCATCGACAAGCATGTCGGCAGCCGCGTGCGCATGCGCCGAATGATGCTGTCCATGAGCCAGGAGAAGCTCGGTGGGGCGCTCGGCCTCACGTTTCAGCAAGTGCAGAAATACGAGAAGGGGACGAACCGAATAGGCGCCAGCCGGTTGCAGCAGATTTCCAACATTCTCCAAGTCCCGGTGGCCTTCTTTTTCGAGGGCGCCCCGGCCCTTCCCTCGCAAAGCGACGGGCTGAGCGAGGCCCCCTCCCCGTCCTATGTGTCGGACTTCCTGGCCACCTCCGACGGGCTCGCCCTCACCAAGGCCTTCATGGAAATCAAGGAGCCCAAGCTCCGGCGCCGTATCGTCGATCTGGTCGAAGAGATCGCCGGACGCGAGGATTGATTCTCGCAGCTTGCATTTTTGGCTGGCATTTTGCGGGCCAGATCCGCTGAACGCCCGGCCAATCCGTCCCCATCGGCGCGTCCCGCGGGAGCCCTTCGGAGCTGGCCTTTCCGGCCACCTTCTCGGGCGCCCTGCAACTCTCTCGCGCTCCAACTCTTGACCGCGCCCGGCGACGCTGCAAGAACGGCCGGCGGAGGCGCCAGCCGGCCTGATCTGACAAGCAGAATTGCGCATTCGGGCTCGGCATGTTCGGGGACTTGGCGTGGTCCGGCAAGGGGAGTGCTCGAAAGTGTCACGCGCGAATTATGTGTTCACCAGCGAATCGGTTTCCGAGGGACATCCCGACAAGGTCTGCGACCAGATCTCGGACGCGATCCTCGATGCGTTTCTCGAGAACGACGCCAAGCTCGGCATTGCGGACGACAGCAAGGTGAATACCCGGCTCGGCTGCGAGACGCTCGCCACCACCAACAAGATCGTGATTGCGGGCGAAGGGCGCGGCCAGGCTCCGCTGTTCCGGAAATACGGCGATCACGCGGTGGTCGATCGCGAGCTGATCACGCAGATCGCGCGCCAGGTCGTGAAGGACATCGGCTACGACCAGGAGGGATTTTCCTATCACGGCGCCGAGGTCGAGATCCTGCTGCATGGCCAGTCGCCCGACATCGCCATGGGGGTCGACGCCAAGAAGGAGAAGGACGGCGAGCATGAGGGCGCCGGCGATCAAGGCATGATGTTCGGCTTCGCCTGCACGGAAAGCGAAGTCTACGAGAAGAACTCGTTCATGCCGGCGCCGATTTACTTTGCGCACCGGATCCTGAAGAGCCTGTCGGAAAAGCGCCGCTCCGGGGCGTTGTTCGATCTGCAGCCCGACGCCAAGAGCCAGGTGACGGTGCAATATGTCAAAGGCCAGCCGGTCGGCTGCACCAAGGTCGTGGTCTCGACCCAGCACAATGCGGAGACCCGCAACGGCGAGAAATACACGCCCGGCATGGTCAAGGAGCTGATCGCCGACACCGTGGCGGCGGCGCTGCCGGAGGGCTGGATGCCGAAAGAGCCGTCCGATTTCCTGGTCAATCCCACCGGCAATTTCGTGGTCGGCGGCCCGGACGGCGACTGCGGGCTGACCGGCCGCAAGATCATCGTCGATACCTATGGAGGCTATGCGCCTCACGGCGGCGGCGCGTTCTCCGGCAAGGATCCGACCAAGGTCGATCGCTCGGCCGCCTATGCGGCGCGCTATCTCGCCAAGAACGTGGTGGCGGCGGGCCTGGCCGAGAAATGCACGATCCAGATCGCCTATGCGATCGGGGTCGCCGACCCGATGTCGCTTCTGGTCGACACCCACGCGACCGGCAAGGTCGACGAGGCCGAGCTGCAGAAGCTGTTGCCCGAACTGTTCCCGCTGCGGCCCACCAATATCCGTCGCGCGCTCAAGCTCAGCCGGCCGATCTACCGGCGGACCGCCGCCTACGGGCATTTCGGCCGCGCCCCCGACAAGGATGGCGGCTTCTCATGGGAGAAGATCGATCTCGCCGATGCGCTTCGCCGCGCCTTCAAGTAGCGGCCGCTTCTTCGGCCGGCGGGCGGGCCACAAGCTCAAGCCCCGCCAGGCGGGATTGTTCGAAACCCTGCTGCCGCGCTTGGCGCTCGACCTGACGGCGCCGGCGGGCGATCTGGCGCAACTGTTTTCCGTGCCGGTCGATTCGGTACGGCTCGAGATCGGCTTCGGCGGCGGCGAATACCTGATCGCCGAGGCCGCGGCAGAACCGCGCACCGGCTTCATCGGGATCGAGCCGTTCGTCAACGGCATGGCCAAGGCGCTCGCCGCAATCGCGGTGCGCGCGCTCCCCAATATCCGGCTGCACCACGGCGACGCGGCCGATCTCGTGACCTGGCTGCCGGCATCCGGTTTGGCCCGCGTCGACCTGATCTATCCCGACCCGTGGCCCAAGCGGCGGCATTGGAAGCGGCGCTTCGTGCAGGATGAAAGCCTCGCCGCGATCGCGCGCGCGTTGCGGGCGGGGGGTGAATTCCGCTTCGTGACCGACATTCCCGACTACGCAGCCTGGACGCTCGAGCGCACGCTGCGCTCACCCGACCTGGTCTGGACCGCGCAATGCGCGAACGATTGGCGCCTGCCCTGGGGGGGATTTACCGGCACCCGCTACGAGGCCAAGGCGAAGCGCGAAGGCCGTTGCCCGTGCTATCTGACCTTCCGCCGCCGGTGAGGCGCGCGGGCTTTACGGTGTGGGGGTGGCGGCCTCGCTCTTGGGCGCGCTCGCCCGCCCCATCTGCCAGAACCGGATCACGCGCGCCGCGGTCGCACCCGTCAACCGTTCGAAATTGGAAAAGGCGGTATCGAGCCCTTGGCTGGAATTGGCCTTGCGGCCGAGGCGCGCCCCGATGATGGCGCGCGCGGTGGGCCAGCCCCAGCCCGCGGACTTGCAAAGAATGAGGATCGGGTCCGGCCGCTCGCCGCCCATCAAGCGGTCGACCACGTCGATCGGCACCGCGCAGAGCTCGGCCAGCCCCGCGATCATCTCCTCGTATCGGCTGGCCTTGGCGAAATCGAGAATCTTGTTCTCGTCGAGCTCGCCGCGCGCCCGCAGCGCCGCGACCGTGCGTTGCGCCTCGCTATAGTCGCGCGGCCCCGATTTGGTGGCGACCTCTTTCGATACGCGCGCCAGCACGCGCTGGATTTCCGCTTGGGTTTCCAGCGTCGCGGAGGCGAGCAGCCGCTGTTGCACCACCGCGGTCGCCTTGAGCAGCAGCGCACGGAACAACGGCGGCGGAATATCCGGCCGCTGCCCGACCTTCTCGGCGAGCACGTCGTCGTCCTCGGATTTTGCCACCAGGGTGGTGAAGCTCGCATTGGAGAGGAGCGCGCCGCGATTCTCCGCGACCCGGCGGGCGACGTCCCGATTGCCGCGCCGGACCAGCACATTGGTCACCGTCTCGGCGATGCCGGCGCGGCCCGAAATGGCCAGCAGATGCGCCTGGCTCTTGGTCTCGGCAATCTCCACCAGGTCGACCTCGCCCAGGCGCCGCGACTGCCGCAGCACGGGGCCGGCAACCGAAATATCGTCGTCGCGGGCAAGCCTGCTGATCAGTTCGCCGGGCGCGTTGCGAAGCGGCGCCAGGTGATGCGAGAGCTCCGCGCGCGCCTTCGATTCGATCTCGTCGATCAGGCGATTGAAGACGTCGTCGAACAGCCGCACATGCTCGTCGGTGAACGCGCTCGCGCGGTCCAGGAACAGCGCCGTGATGCGCCGGAGCGCCTGCTCCCTTCGTCGCGGTGACCCATGTTGAACGATGTCTTCCAATTCCGGAATGAGCGATGGAGCAGCCGGCATATCCAACCCTACACGCAACACGAACAACGCTTCCCTCGGGAAGCGTTCAATCCTAGTTAGGGAATCTGAAGGAACGGTTAGTCCACACCCTGGTGTTTTGACGCGCGGGGCGCGTTCGCGGCCCAAAAGCCGCCAGAATCAAGACGCTAGCGTGGGGCGCCGGCAAGGTACGTTTTCCCGTGCTTTCGCGGCCTGGGTCGGGCGCGCGCGGCCTTGCGCGCGGGCATAAAATCGCTATATTGTGCCTTGCCTGCCATGGACAACCTATCGATCCGGATAGGCGGTCGATGATGGGCCCTCATAACGATCGGATTTGATCCGGTCGGTTTTTGAGAGTGGGTTCCTCCCGGGGCCCGCTCTTTTTTGTTACCGCGATTTTGTTGCCGCGATCCGCCCCGGCGGGCGGCCGCATCCCGGGAAAATACCAGGCCTATCGGCAGAACACCGTGCGGCGAAAAGCGAGCGAATGAGCGAGAGCACCGACCCGCAAGCCCTGTCGGAGGCGCGCCTGATCGGCGAGCAAGGTACCGCCGCGCGCCTCGCCGCGCTCGCGGAGCCGGTGCTCGCCGGCCTCGGTTACCGCCTGGTGCGCGTGCGGATGTCCGGGCTTTCCGGCTGCACCGTGCAGATCATGGCCGAGCGGGCGGATGGGACGATGACGATTGAGGACTGCGAGGTGGTATCGCGCGCGCTGTCGCCGGTCCTCGACGTCGCCGATCCGATTGCCGACGCCTACCGGCTGGAAATCTCATCGCCCGGGATCGACCGCCCGCTGGTGCGGCGGTCGGATTTCGAGCGCTTCGCTGGCCACGAGATCAAGGTGGAGATGGCGACCCCGATGGACGGCCGCCGGCGCTTCCGCGGGCTCCTCATCGGGGCGCAAGGCGATGCCGCGAAGATCAGGCGCGCCGACGCCGCCGCCGGCGAAGCCGCCGAGGTGCTGCTGCCGATCCGCGAGATGGCGGAAGCGCGGCTCGTCCTCACCGATGCGCTGATCGCGGAATCGCTTCGGCGCGGCAAGGCGGCCGAGCGCGGCGCGCATCACGACGACGTGCCCGCGGCCGAGAACAATCAATTTCAGCCCGCGCCGGCGCACCGGCGGCGCGTGGCCCAGCACGAGGGAGAGTGAGCGATGGCCGTCAGCGCCAACCGGCTCGAATTGTTGCAGATCGCCGATGCGGTCGCCCGCGAGAAGGCGATCGACCGCGGCATCGTGATCGCCGCCATGGAGGACGCGATCCAGAAAGCGGCGCGCTCGCGCTACGGCAGCGAGACCGAAGTGCGCGCCGAGATCAACCCGAAGACCGGCGAGATGCGCTTGTCGCGATTGCTGCTTGTGGTCGAGACCGTCGAGAACGACTCGACCCAGATCGCGCTCACCGACGCCAAGCGCCGCAACCCGGCCGCCCAGGTCGGCGACTATATCGCCGAGGCGCTGCCGCCGCTCGAATACGGACGCATCGCGGCGCAATCCGCCAAGCAGGTGATCGTGCAGAAGGTGCGCGAGGCGGAGCGTGACCGCCAGTATCAGGAATACAAGGACCGCATCGGCGACATCGTCAACGGCATCGTCAAGCGGGTCGAGTACGGCAACGTGGTGGTCGATCTCGGCCGCGGCGAGGCCATCGTGCGGCGGGACGAGCTGCTCCCGCGCGAGGTCTTTCGCAACGGCGACCGCATTCGCGCCTATATTTACGACGTGCGGCGCGAGCCGCGCGGCCCGCAGATCTTCCTGTCGCGCACGCATCCGCAATTCATGTCCAAGCTGTTCGCCCAGGAGGTGCCGGAGATCTACGACAGCATCGTCGAGGTGAAGGCGGTCGCCCGCGATCCGGGCTCGCGCGCCAAGATCGCGGTGATCTCGCGCGATTCCTCGGTCGATCCGGTCGGCGCCTGCGTCGGCATGCGCGGCTCGCGCGTGCAGGCGGTGGTCAATGAGCTGCAGGGCGAGAAGATCGACATCATTCCGTGGACGTCGGACCCGGCGAATTTCGTCGTCAATGCGCTGGCGCCGGCCGAGGTCGCCAAGGTGGTGCTCGACGAGGAGCGCCAGCGCATGGAAGTCGTCGTGCCGGACCAGCAGCTCTCGCTCGCGATCGGGCGGCGCGGCCAGAACGTGCGGCTCGCCTCCCAACTCACCGGCTGGGATATCGACATCGTGACCGAGCAGGAGGAATCCGAGCACCGTCAGGCCGAGTTCGAGAAGCGTACGCGATTGTTCATCGATGCGCTCAATGTCGACGAGGTGGTGGGCCAGTTGCTCGCCTCCGAGGGCTTCAACTCGGTCGAGGAGCTCGCCGTGGTGGACGAGAAGGAGATCGCCGGCATCGAGGGCTTCGACCAGGACACCGCGCGCGAGCTGCAGGCGCGGGCGGCCGAATACCTGGCCAAGCTCGATTCCGAGCTCGACGCCAAGCGCATCGAGCTCGGCGTCGAGGACGCCCTCAAGGAGGTGGCGGGCGTCACCACCGCGATGCTGGTGGAATTCGGCGAGAACGGCATCAAGACCGTCGAGGACCTGGCCGGCTGCGCGACCGACGATCTCGCCGGCTGGAGCGAGCGCAAGGACGGCGAGACCACCAAGCATGCCGGCATCATCGAGGGCATATCGCGTGAGGAAGCCGACGCGCTGATCATGCAGGCCCGCGTCAAGGCGGGTTGGATCAAGGAAGAGGACCTGGCGCCGCCGCCCGCCGCCGAGGAAGCGGTCGCGGCCGACGGGGTCGAGGCCTAAAGGACATTTGGACACCGCGCCAATGGAACAAGCCGCCACGGATCAGGTCGAGCTCGATGCCGGACCGCGCCGGACCGCGCCCGGAAGCGAGCGCTTCTGCGCCGCGACCGGCGCGGTGCGCCCGGTTGCCGACATGATCCGCTTCGTGGTTTCGCCCGACGGTCTCGCGGTTGCGGATCTCAAGCGCCGGCTGCCCGGGCGGGGGATATGGATTACGGCGACCCGAGAGGCGCTGCACACGGCGATTGCCCGCAAGGTCTTCGGACGCGGCTTCAAACGGGACGTGAAAATCGCGCCCGACATGATGGCGGCGACCGAGCGATTGCTCGAGCAGAGCGCGCTGGCGGCGCTCGCCATCGCCCACAAGGCCGGCCTGGTGGCGATCGGGTTTGCCAAGACGGAGGCGGCGCTCGATCGGGAGACGGTCGCGGCGCTCATCCATGCCGCCGATGCGGCCGCGGATGGGGCCAGAAAGCTCGATGCCGCTTTGCGCCGAGGGCTTGAAGGGGATGCCGGCCGGATTGCCGTCATCGACGCGTTTACCTCGGTGCAATTGGATTTGGCTTTGGGCCGGTCAAATGTGGTACATGCAGCGCTGCTTGCCGGCCGCGAAGGCGAGACGTTCTTGGCGCGCGCCATGCGCCTCGCTCGTTTCCGGACCGGAAATTCGGAATATTCAGAGTGAGCCAAGGAAGGTCAGAGAGCCGACAGAAGAGCCATAGAGATCGAAGCCGTAGAGATCAGAGCCCGCAGACGTAGCCGTAGATGTAGCCCGAGAAGCAGGAACGGAATGGTCGAACCGACGAAAAACCCTGGCGACAAGCTCAGCGTTGCCCCCACCAAGACCTTGACGCTCAAGCCGCGGGGCGTCGAGCAGGGGGTCGTGCGCCAAAGTTTCAGCCATGGCCGCACCAAGGCGGTCGTCGTGGAAAAGGTGAAGCGCCGTGTCGGCGGCAGCCCGGGCAAGCCGGAAGCCCCCGTCCCCGTGACCGACGCCGCGACCGCCAAGCGGCCCGCCACCGCCCGGTCCGCGGTGGTCCCGCCGACCGCCGCGCCTTCGACGGTGCCGGCCCAGGCGCCCGCGGCACCGGCGCCCAAGCCCTCCGGGGTAGTGCTGCGCACCTTGACCGACGACGAGCAGAAGGCGCGCGTGCACGCGCTCGCCGATGCCCGCTTGCGCGAGGCCGAGGAACGCAAGATCGCCGAGGAGGAGGCCCAGATCCGCCAGG
>DATDGG010000308.1:0-2086 GCA_036522235.1 Xanthobacteraceae bacterium | reverse complement strand
GAGATCGCCGAGCAGGCCACGCGCTCCACGCAAGTCGCCTCGCGCGCCGTCAAGGACGCGCGGCGCACCGTGCACGCCATGTCGGAGCTCGGCAGCGCCGCCACCCGCATCGGCGAGGTGGTCGGGCTCATTCAGGCGATTGCCGGGCAGACCAATCTCTTGGCCCTCAACGCCACCATCGAGGCGGCGCGCGCCGGCGAAGCCGGCAAGGGCTTTGCGGTGGTCGCCTCCGAGGTCAAGTCCCTGGCCGGGCAGACCGCCAAGGCCACCGAGGAGATCGCCGGCCAGGTCGGCGCCATCCAGTCGGCGGTGGCCGACGCCGCGCAGGCGATCGAGCAGGTCAACCACATCATCGAGGAAATCTCCGGCATTGCCTCGACGGTGGCGACCACCGTGGAGGAGCAGAACCGCGCGGTGGCCGAGATCGCCGAGGGCGTGCATCGCGCCTCGAGCGAGGCGCAAGGCGGCGCCGAGGCCATGGGCCGCGTCGCCGGCGCCTCCAAGGACGCCCGCGCCGCCGCCGCCGACGTCAAGAGCCTCGCCGACACGCTCTCGACAGAGGCCGCAAGCCTCAACGCCGAGGTCCACCGCTTCCTCCAGGACGTCCAGGCCGCCTGAGTGCGCCCGATCCCGAAAGGTTGGCCATTTGTTAATAATTTAGCTGTTTCTTAGCTACGAATTTGCCTCAGGCTTGACCGGCCAAACGCTTGGCCATGACGCAGACCCGTTTGCCAGGCCGCCGCCAGCCATGACATTTCCGATATTCCACAAGCTCTCCCCCCGTCGCCTGGTCTCGACGATGTCGGTGCGCAACCGCATCGCCATGATCGCGGTCATTCCGGTCATCGGATTTCTCGCCAACGGCCTCGCCTTCACGGGCGGCGAGACGGAGGTCGGCAGCGCCTTCGAGAGCGTCAGCGGCTCCGCCGTGCTCGCCGACGCGAGCCGCGAGTTCAAGGCGGCGCTGGCGCGGATGCAGCTCGCCGCCAAGGATTTCGTGGCCCAGCCTTCCGACGACGAGATCAACGCTTTTGGTACCGGGCACGGGCTTGCCGCCAAGAGCCTCGACACTATCGCGTCCTCGATCGACGCCGACCAGCGTAACGACATCGGCACGGCCCGCCAGGCGCTCGGCGGGATGAAGCTCAATTTCGACGCGCTGGCGGAGGAGCAGCGCGAGCTCGGATTCGGCCCCGACCAAGGCACCCGCAAGGCGCTCGAAGATTCGGGCGAGATGATCGAGCACACGATCTCGGCCGACATGTCGGCGTTCTCCAGCTCCGACCGGACCCGTCTGCTGGTCTCGCTCTCCAACATGCGTCGCTTCGAGGCGCAGTATCGACAGAATCGTCAGACCGCCACCTGGGAGGTCTTTTTCAAGGAGTACCGGGCGTTTGGCGACATCGTGACGAGCATCGCCGCCGAGCCCGCCCTGAAGGCGCAGCTCGACACCAAGGTGAAGTCCTATGCGGCCAATCTGGCGCAATGGAACAGACGCGCCGAAAACACGCAAAATCTGCTGAAGGAAATCGCGCTGGGCACGCAGCAGCTGCTGCCGCAGGCCGACAAGATCATCCTCCTGGCCAAGCAGCGCGCCGCGGCCGCGTCGGCGGCGCTCGCGGCCTCGCAGGCGCACACCAAGCAGTTCATCATCTGGGTCGGCTGCGCCGCGGTGCTGATCGGGCTCATGTTCAGCTGGTGGATCGGCCGCGGCATCACGCGCCCGCTCAACGGCCTCGGCGACGCGATGACCCGCCTCGCCGCCGGCGACACCTCGGCCCGCATCCCGGCCACACAGGTGCACGACGAGCTCGGTGTCATGGCGCGCACGGTTCTGGTGTTCCGCGACACCATGATCGAGCGCGAACGGCTGGCGGAGAGCCAGGCCGCCGCCGGCCAGGAGCGCGAGCGGCGCGGCGAAAACATCGCCGCCACCATCGCCCGCTTCGAAAGGTCGGTCGACAAGGTGCTCGCCAAGGTGCGCGAGGCGGCCCAGCGCCTGGAGGTCACCGCCACCCAGCTCAACAGCGCCGCCGACGAGGTCTCCGCCGAGGCGCGCACCGCCGAGCAGCGGGTCTCCGTCGCC
>DATDGG010000307.1:0-14669 GCA_036522235.1 Xanthobacteraceae bacterium | reverse complement strand
CAAATCCGGCCGCCATTTGGCATAGCATCCCTTAAGGCGGCCTGCCGCCTTGCCCAAACGGATGCGGGTGTAGCTCAGGGGTAGAGCACGACCTTGCCAAGGTCGGGGTCGAGGGTTCGAATCCCTTCGCCCGCTCCAATTGCTTCAACGATGTGTCGTGACAATGTGTGCTTCCCCATTTCAGGGGAAGCACCGGTGGGCCGGTAGGATGGGCAATCCGACCGATTGACGATCAGTATCTGACCGAGACGGATTCCCCGCCGAGCTTGTAATTCAAGCCGACACGGGCGATGTGGTCGCGTATCGCACTCGAGAACGTGTCGGTTTCTCCGACAAAGATGCCCGACGTGACCGGCGACGCCCCGGTCACGGTTCCGAGATCGAGGTAGAGATATTCGAGCTTGGCGGTCCAGTTTCCGGCGAGCTTGATCTCGCCGCCGCCGCCGATGGTCCAACCCGACTTGGTCGAGCCGAAGCTCGCGGCTCCGGAGCTTGCGGCCTCCGTGAAGGACAGGTCGGTGTTGACTTGGCCGTAGGCCAAGCCGCCGGTGGCATAGAACAGAGCCGGTCCATTGGTCCAACCCAAACGACCTCGCACGGTTCCGAACCACGCGAGCTTCGGCGTGAGGCCCGCTGGGGCCGGAGTGTGTCCTTCGCGCCACCGGCAACTGGCGCGTCGGCCAAAAGCTCGATCGTGGATGACCTGTCGGAATAGGCTGGGCAGCTCGGTCGAAGTGCATCGAGTCGAACGGCGCGGGGACAGGCGCGCCTGCGCCAAAAACATTGCCGTAGAAACGAGCCCCCCGCGGGGCGTTTCACAAACATGCTTTGAGCGTTATTGTGGCCTGCGGCTTGCGTCGCGGAAGCTTGATCGCGGCAACGGTCCTGGAATGGCGCTCTCCGCGCGCTGCTCCAATTCCCTTTCATATCGTCGGAAAAAGATGATCCCGGCGACGGCCGCGCCAACCGCCCCGACGAGGAGCAAGAGCCGGACCGGCCCTGCCACGCGGTTGATTTGCTCGCCGAACAGGTAGGCACCTCCACCGAAGAGCGCGGCCCAGCAAATTCCACCGAGCGCATTCATCATCAGGAAGCGCGGCCAACGCATGAGGTTTACGCCGGCCAGAAAGGCGGCGAGGGTTCGCAGAAGGGCCACAAATCTCCCAAAGAACACGATCTTGCCGCCGTGCCGCAAAAACAGATACTGGCCGACCTTGAGCCGCTTTTCGTCGAGCCGAAGGTAGCGGCCGTATCGAACGAGGAGGCGAATCCCGATCGAACGGCCAATCAGATAGCCGATATTGTCGCCAACGATAGCTGCCGCCGCCGCGACGGCCACGATCCGGACGATATCGACTTGGTGTGTTGAGCCGGCATAGAGGGCGGCCGTGACCAGGGCTGTTTCTCCGGGCACAGGAACGCCCATGCTTTCCAGCATGACCAAGATGAAAAGGGCCCAAAGGCCATAGGTTTGAATGAGGTGCTCAATCAAGGTCGGCGGCACTACATCCACGATTGGACCCGCTCTGTTGCTGATTGGGGGATTTGGAGTGACACGCTTGACCTAGGTAGCTTCGCGACGAAGCAAATCGATTGCCGCTTGAACCTTCAAGAGTTCGTCGACATAGGCTTCCGCGTAAGAGGTTGCCAGCAGCTCGATCAGCTTGCCGCGCTGCTCCGTCAATTTGGCCAACGCCTTTTTTGTATTCTGAGAAAGCTCGTCTGGTGTCATGCCGATCCTCTCGACGCCTAGGTGCGAACAGCTACCGCAATCTTTGACGGCGGCGTGCGCACCGCGATCGGCCGCGCCGCCTGAGGATCATTGAGTTCCGTACCTGTCGCGCAACTTCCGAAGGTCCGAATCCGACTCCATTCACTCCTCGGAGTACCCACAGCGACCGCAAACATACCGGGTGACGTTGACACTTGAAAAGATTGTAGCCTCTACCCGGATATTGTTGCCGGAAACCGAACGCACCCGTCGTTCCGGGAATTCGAAGGATGTCAGCAGACGCGCATTTGGTGCATTTGCTGGTTGTCCTCATGATATGATCCGGTCCATCAGCGCCTGATTTATTATATAGACTTTAGCGACACCTGTCGCACGACCAGGTCGCGCTGGCTGTTGATGGCAGCGACAGCCACCCGCGATGGTTGAAATTGTCTTTGAAAAGGAGTTCAAATAGCGCAACCGGCACGGGGTGGGTGGGCCATGGCGGACTTCACCGGCAGTCTGACGGACATTCTCAATTTCGTGGCTGCCGCTGGCGGGCTCGGCACCGCGGCAATGGGTTTGGTCGACGCCTCCAAGGCGTTCCGCGGCGGGCCTTCTAATATCGGATTCGGCTCTATCGAGAGCGCGCTCTCACCATTTCTTGCGCCGCTCGGCGCAAAGTCGGCCGCCTTCGGCAAGGCGGAGGTTCTGCAGACCCTGAAAGCGAATTGGCTGAACGGCGTCCCCAAGGCGGACCAGAAAGCGAAAGCCAAGTCACTCATCCATCTCGGCCTGAGCAAAGGCAACGCCGCGCGATTGGCTGCCGCAGCCGGGGTCGACCCGAAAAAGCTCGCGTCATTGGCGCAGAAGACCGCCACCGGGGACCAGCCGACCCAGGACGAGGTCAATGTTCTCGGCCAATTCGATGCGGTCCTGAGCGCGGTGCTCGATACCGCCTACGAGCGCGGTGATCAGCAATATCGCAACGCCGCCAAGTGCCTCGCCATGCTGGTGGCGACGATCCTGGGCGTGGTCGGTGGCTGGATCGTGCTTGGCAACGGCCCGACCCCGTCTTTCACGATCCACGACTTCGCCCTCTCCCTTCTGGTCGGCCTCAGCGCCACGCCCTTGGCCCCAATCGCCAAGGATCTGACCAGCAGCCTGCAAGCTGCCGTCAGCGCGGCGCGCGCGCTGAAGCGTTGACAGGCGATGACGCTCTTCCTCAACTTTCGCACCCGCAACGTGGGTGGCGCGGTGATCGCTCCCCAGCTGCTCGAGGGCGACGGCACCGTCGCCCCGCTGCGCTGGTCGCCCATACCGGAGGCGCTTATCCCGTCGCGTATCGCCGGCGCCAACGTTCTTTTCGCCACCCACGGCTTCAACGTGTCGCAGCAGCAGGGCGCGTGCGCGCTCGGCTTGCTCGACAAATATCTGGGGCTCGCTTCGCCCGATCTGTTTGTCGGCGTGCTGTGGCCGGGCGACAGCATCTTGCCGATCGTGGACTATCCGATCGAGGGCGGCGTCGCTCAGGATTGCGGCCGGCGGTTGGCGGCTTTTTGCAATGGCGCCGGTGCGCAGGCGCAAGCTGTTTCGTTTGTCTCTCATAGCCTCGGCGCGCGCCTCGTGCTCGAGGCGGTCGCCGGGCTCGCGCGCAAGGCCCGCTCCGTGTGCCTGACCGCGGCGGCGATCAATCAGGATTGCTTGGTCACCGAGTATTCCGACGCCGCCCGCAATGCCGAGCGCATCTCGATCCTGGCTTCGCGGCGAGATCTGGTGCTGAAGCTTGCCTACAGCATCGGCGATCCCTTCGCCGAGCTCCTGCATAGCGACCACACGCCGTTCGAGATCGCGCTCGGTCTGCAGGGGCCGCCAACGCCTGCCGCGCCGCCGGTGGTCCCGCCCTGGCAGATCGCCGATCGCGACGACTACGGTCACGGGAGCTATCTGCCGCCATATCAGCCGATCCCGCTTCCGCCGCCGCCCCCGCCGCAGACGCAATGGCCGCGTGCTGCCGACTTCATGATGCGTGCCTTTCTGGGCCAGCCGCAGACTTGGCCGGTGCCGTAGCGCCGCCGCGCGAGGTTGCGTGCTCTTTGCGACGGCGCCACTGAAGTAGGCCGCTTGCACTCTGGAATCCGAGCTCAGCGATAATAGCCGTAGTGGTGACGATGGTGATGATGGTGGTGGTGCCGGTAGTAATAGTAGTGGTGATGCCGGTGGTGATGGTGCCACCAATACCGATGATGACGATGATGGCGGTAATGACGATAGTGATGATAGCGATGATAGTGCCGGTGATGGTACATCGCGTAGGCGCTTGCTCCGGCGCCCGCTGGGCTCGCCTGATCGGTTGTCTCGGTCGCGGGCGGGGCAGCGGCCTGCGTCTGGGCCGGCGCGGGCGTGACCGCGATGCAAGCCGCGAACGCGGCAGCCGTGATCAGCGTTTTCGGCATGAAATCCTCCCGATGCGCTTTTGCAGGAAACTTTGCATTGGCGGCCTACCGCGCGCGCCCTGAACCTCGACTGAATGCGCGGTTGTGATTTGCTCACCGACGGCAAGGGGATACCGGAAGCGCTATTTCACAAAACCATCGTGTGTCATCGGACGTTGCGGCTCGCCGTCATCGCGCAGCCACCAGGAGCGCCCAGGCCGCCGCTCCGCCACCGCGCAACTTTCACGAAATCGTTTCTTGACGCTCGCGCTGAACGAGCCCGAAAGTTCGTGGGCGAATTTGAATTTAGCGGCTATCTGGTCTGCAGATTCGTTGTGTATCAGGGAGGAAAAAAATGCGAAAGCTGATCTTTCCGACGCTGACTGCAATCGGGATTGCGGCCTGCGGCGCGTACAGCGCGACAGCATTACCTATCAATGGGGCAGTGATCGAGGAAGCGGCGAGCACACTCTCGCCTTTGACCGAGGTCTATTATTATCGCGGTCGGTATTTCCCGTACTATCACCGAGGTCACTACTACCGTCATCGCCACTGCTGGCGGGGTCCGTACCGAACTCACTGCCGCTGGCGGTAAGGGCGCGCGGTTCTTGTCACGGCCGGTCCCTCGCTCATGCAGAGGAAAAGTCGAGAAGAAGCTGAGCCAAATGAAAAGGCCGCCGGGGATACCGGCGGCCGGCAAAGTTGCGTGGTGAGCGGGACCGGTCTTTGGGGCCGGACTGCTTTTGCGTCGCCGGGCACACGGCTTCGCCTTTATTTCCGGTGAGAGGATCCTTCTGAGCTTGCGTGGTTCACACGATTGTTGGTCCGCACGCTCCCGGCGGGCGTTCAAGATTCGAGGCGACGCAAGGCCGGATTCGAACAATGTGTGACGGCCGTCAAATCGAGTCGCCGCGGGCGTTACGCCTGCGGCCTCAGGTCGCCGCCATTCGCCGCTCGCTCCGCTTTTCGCGGCGCGCGCGGGTTCCGACGATCAATCCGGCGAGCGACCCGATGATGACGCTCGCCGCCCCGATGGCGCCGGTGAGCCCCTGCAGGAAGATCGGGTCATAGCCGAAGAAAGGCTCCGCGGAACTCGGCGCGAATCCGTAGTGGATGACCTGGAACGCAAAGCCCAGGAAGCGCACGATCTGCAGGCTGAACCGCTTGATCGTGTAGTTTCCCAGCATGAAGTGGCGGAACAGGGCCTGCAAGATCACCCATTGGCCGCGCACCACGAACGCAATCATGGCGATGACCGACAGCCAGGCAATCCACTTCTCGTAGTCATGCACGAAGGCGCGCAGCCGAACGCTCTCGATCCAGACCATGGGCCCGAGGATCGAAATCGACAGCCAGAACGTCATCCACCGGCGATACCACCAGGCGTCGAACGTGCCGTCCCGGCTCGAGATCATGCCGTAGACCACGATCACGACCGCGAGCGTCCCGAGCCGCGTCCCGATGATATATTCGTCCTGCAGCACGAAGCCCGTGACGGTGAGGGGCACGAGCTGGATCGTCAGCATGGTGAAATAGCCGTGAGCGAATTGTCCGGGCCCCGGCTCCTTGCGGATTATGGCGGCGTGGTACTGGGCGCCGAGCGCGAACAGCCCGACCGCGAAGATCACGTACATCAGCGCGGAGAGCTTGCGGAACGCATTGTAGGCGAGAGCCCACGCGATCCAGTCGTGGATGTCGGCCTGGTGAGCCAGGTACCATTCGGGCATCGCGGGCCTCCCCCTCGCGGGAGGTGTTGTAGCCCGCATGGAGCGTAAGCGGAATGCGGGTAGGCGCCCCCGGATTTCGCTTGCTCCATCCGGGCTACACACCCTCACATTCCGGCATAGAATGTCCGTAGCGCGACCGCCAGAGGTCGTGGCAAACCAAGGGGAGACGCCATGGAGATGACAAGACGAGGCATGCTGGGCGCGGGTGTGGCGCTCGCGGCGGCCACCACCTTCGCGCCCAAGTCCTTCGGGGGCTGGGAGCCGAGCGAGGCCTATCCGGACCCGGCGATCAAGATCCTCGATCCGAGCTTCGCCAAATACCGCATCAACAATGCCGGCGTCGAGCGGCTCGCCACCGGCATGCGCTGGAGCGAGGGGCCGGTCTGGATGGGCGATTGGCGCAGCCTGCTCTGGAGCGACATTCCCAACAACCGCATCATGCGCTGGGACGAGGAGACCGGAGCTGTCAGCGTCTTTCGCAAGCCTTCCAACAATGCCAACGGCAATACCCGCGACCGCCAGGGGCGTCTCGTCAGCTGCGAGCACAGCGGGCGGCGCGTCTCCCGCACCGAATTCGACGGCAGCATCACGGTCCTGATCGACAAGTTCGACGGCAAGCCGCTCAACTCGCCCAATGACGTCGTGGTCAAATCCGACGACTCGGTCTGGTTCTCCGATCCGCCCGCCGGCATCAGGACCAATTACGAAGGCGTCCAGGCACCCGCGCAGCTGCCGATCAACTACTACCGTCTCGACAAGACCGGGAAATGCACCGTGGTGGCGGAAGGGCTCGGCGCCAATGGCCTGGCGTTCTCGCCCGACGAGAAGAAGATTTATCTGGTCGACAACGCGCCGACGCCGCGGACCATTCGGGTCCATGACGTGGTGGACGAGGGCACCAGGCTCGCCAATGGCCGCGTCTACGTGACCTGCGAGCCCGGCGCCAATGCGGACGGCTTTCGCTGCGACGTCGACGGCAATCTGTGGTGCGGCTGGGGCACCGGACCGGAAATCAACGGCGTCGCGGTGTTCAACCCGGAGGGCAAGCGCATCGGCGCCATCTCGCTGCCCGAGCGCGCCGCCAATGTCTGCTTCGGCGGGCGCTACCGCAACCGCCTGTTCGTGGCGGCGAGCCACTCGCTCTATTCGCTCTACGTCAACACCCAAGGCGCGCCCGGCGGCTGAGGGGGTGGTTCGAGACGCGCGGGCAGAGCCCGCGCTCCTCACCATGAGGTCTCGTCCTGAGGAGCCGCGCGCAGCGCGGCGTCTCGAAGGACGGCTGCAAATTTTTTGCGCGCGGCGCCCGAGAATCGCCAAAGCTTTGATCAATTCGATTGAAATCAAAGGGTTTTTCGCCGTTTTGGCGGCTAAAACTTGATCTTTGCTGCGATGCAGCGCTGCGGTACTAAATTCATGCCCTGCTCGCAGGGTGACTTTACTGATTGGACCCCCGCTGTGCTTCCCGGCAAACAGCGGGGGTTCTATTTTGGGGCGATCGTGTGGGGTTTAATACCCTGCCGCATGCGCCCCGCGGGTGCGCGGATCGGCGGCGCCCATCAGGCCCTGCGGTGTCACCAGGATCGAATTGGCCGATGTGCGCGGCAGGTCTTCGCGCACCGTGTGGCCCATGGCTTCGAGCCCGCGGATGAGATCGCCCGCGAGCCCGCGCTCGACCACGACCTCGTCGGGCGACCATTGATCGTGGATGCGCGGCGCCGCGACCGCCTCGGCGACCGAAAGCTTGCGGTCGATCACGTTGCTGATGACCTGCAGCACCGCCGTAATGATGCGGCTGCCGCCGGGCGAGCCGGTCACCAGGAACGGCTTGCCGTCCTTCAGCACGATGGTGGGCGTCATCGAGGAGAGCGGCCGCTTGCCCGGGCCCGGCGCATTGGCGTCGCCGCCCGTGAGCCCATAGGCATTGGGGGCGCCGGGCTTGGCGGCGAAATCGTCGAGCTCGTTGTTGAGCAGCACGCCGGTGCCTTCCGCCACCAGGCCGAGCCCGTAGCTGAAATTGAGCGTGTAGGTGTTCGACACCGCGTTGCCGAAGCGATCGACCACGGAGAAATGCGTGGTGTTGGCGCCTTCGTGCGCGGCCGCGCGGTCGGGGTGGATGGCGCTCGCCGGCGTCGCCTGCGCCGGATCGATGCCGGTGCGGAGCTGCTGCGCATAGGGCTTCGACATCAGGCGGGCGAGCGGCGCCGTGACGCTCGCGGGATCGCCGAGATAAGCCGCGCGGTCCGCATAGGCGCGCTGCATCGCTTCGACCAACAGATGCGCGCGCTGCGGATTGTCGGCGCCGAGCTCGCCGTGCCGGTAGCCTTCCAGGATGTTGAGCATTTCGATCAGCACCACGCCGCCCGACGATGACGGCGGCATCGAGACGATGTCGTAGCCGCGATAGGTCCCGCGCACCGGCTCGCGCAGCAACGGCTGGTAACGCTTGAGATCGTCGCCGGTCCAAATGCCGCCTTCGGCGCGCACGGCGGCGACCAGCTTCTCGGCGATCGGGCCCTCGTAGAAGGCGCGCGGTCCCGAACGCGCGATCGCCTCGAGCGTGACGGCAAGATCGCTCTGGATCAGCCGCTCGCCGGGAGCGAGCGCGCCGCCGTCGGCCTTGAGGAAAATCTTCGCTGACGCGGGCCAGCGCGCCAGCCGGCGCGCGGCGCCCGGCAGCGATTCGGCGAGATCGTCCTCGACCGGCAGGCCCTCGCGCGCGAGCGCAATCGCGGGCGCGATCAGATCGGCGAGGCTGAACTTGCCGGAGCCGTAACGCGCCTGCGCCTGCGCCAGGCCGGCGACCGTGCCCGGCACCCCGATCGCCAGTGCCGAATCGCGCGACTTCTTCGGATCGGCCTCGCCATCCGGGCCGAGGAACATGTCGCGGGTGGCGGCCGCCGGCGCGGTCTCCCGGTAGTCGATCGCCACGTCGGCCTTCCGGCCGGCGCGGTGAATCAGCATATAACCGCCGCCCCCCAGATTGCCGGCGCGCGGATAGGTCACCGCCATGGCGAAACCGGTGGCGACCGCGGCATCGACCGCGTTGCCGCCGCGCTTGAGCACGTCGAGCCCGATCTCGGCCGCGCGCGCTTCCTGCGCCACCACCGCGCCATGCGGGGCGGGAGCCTGGCCTTGCGCGGCCGTGTCTGCAAAGCCAAGCGTCAAGAGTGCAAGAAGCGCAAGGCGCGGCAGCGCTCGCCCGCCCTCCCGGCGGGCGTTAGGGTGTGCACATATCTTTGATCGCGCTCGGGCGACTACTTGCGTCAGGGACGCAGGGCCTCTCGCTCCTTCTTCCCGGAGGGGAGAAGGGCGGGATGAGGGGGCGCGAGCGGTGCGATACGGAAATATCGTGACCCCCTCTCCCCACCCTCTCGCCTTCGGGGCGAGGGAGTGAAACGCCGTGCGCACATCACATATCTCGGTCAAGATCTCACCTCGCCTGCGCGTGATAGGGCGCGTTCGGCTGCATGTCGGTCGCGGAGGCGAGGCGGTTGGTCATGTTGTAGAAGGCCGCGACCGCCGCGATGTCCCAAACGTCGCGATCCGAGAAGCCGGCGGCGGCGAGCCGTGCGCGGTCGCTCGCCTCGATCGCCCACGGCTCGACCGTGAGCTTCACGGCGAAATCCAGCATTGCGCGCTGCCGCGTCGACAGCCGCGCCGCCCGATAATTCGTGGCCATCAATTCGCCCAGCACCGGATCGCCGGAGAGCTGCCGCACCGACGCGCCGTGCACGGTGATGCAGTAGAAGCAACGGTTCTGCGCCGATACCGCCGTGGCGATCATCTCGCGCTCGAGCGCGGAGAGGCCGAGCATCAGGTCGTTGCGGTAGGCGACGAACGCTTCGAGCTTGGCCATGTCGAAGCTGAAGGCCTTGAGCACGTTGGGCACGAAGCCGAGCTTCTCCTCGCACTGCTTGAAGAAGGCCGCCATCGACGGGCTGAGCTGTTGCGGCGGTAACTCAAGCGCCATGACCTCGGCACCGTGGCGCCCTGCCGGACGGGCGGGTGTGCGCTTGGCGGCGTCACGCTGCCGCTGGACGACGGTTTTCGCTGGTTTGGGCACGGCACGGTCTCCCTCTCGCCTGGGGGAAGCTATACTCTCGCCGGCGGCCGCGGCACCAGCCGGCAAGACCGTGGGCCGACGATCCGCTCAAATCGTCTTCAATTCTTTGCAACCTCGGGTGTGGCGACGCGGCTTTGTCGTGGTAAAGCGAAGCCAAGGGACGTTTCAAGAAACGCCCGCAGGGGCGTCTCGAAGGACATCGCAACGGATACCATGGCAATCGATCCCAATCCGGGCCCTGAAGGCAATCAAGCAGTTGCGGTCTTGATCGAGGCCGCGTCGGCGTTGCTGCGCCAGCAGCCCGATATTCCCAAGAGCTTCATGGTCTCCCTGTTCTCGCGCGCCGCCCCGGAGGACTTCCTGTCCTACCAGGCCCGCGAGGTCGCGGTGCTCACGGAACGCGCCTGGTCGCTGCTGGCGGTGCGCGCGCCCGCCGTGCCGAAGATCCGCTTCGCGACGCCCCCCGCCGAGGGCGATCGGCTCAAGGACATTTCGGTTCTCGAAATCATCAATGACGACATGCCGTTCCTGGTGGACTCGGTCATGGCCGAGCTCGCCGAGCGCGGCGTCGAGGTCCGGCTCGTGGTTCACCCCGTCTTCGCGGTCGCGCGCGACGGCGAGGGGCGGCTCACCGACGTGAAGCACCCGGACATCAAGAAGGAGAGCTTCATCCACATCCACGTCGCGCGCATCGACGACGACACGCTGCGCGGCGAGATCGTGGCGGAGCTCGTGCAGGCGCTCGCGGACGTGCGGGTCTGCGTGCAGGATTGGCGCTCCATGCAGAGCCAGCTCGGAGAAGTCATCGCCGAGCTCAGGCAACGTCCGCCGCCGCTTCCTGCCATGGAGCTCGCCGAGGCGGTGCAATTCCTCGAATGGCTCCTTGCCAACAATTTCACCTTCATGGGCATCCGCCGCTACCGGGTCAGTGACGACGGCAACGTGCTGATGCTCGAGCCCCAGTTCGAGACCGGCCTCGGCGTGCTGCGCGAGCGCGAGCGGCGGGTGGTGCGGCGCGGCGTCCAGCAGGTGACCATCACGCCGGAGATCCGCAAGTTCCTCAACGAGCCGCGGCTCCTGTTCGTCACCAAATCGGCGCTGCGTTCGCGCGTGCACCGCCGCGTTTATATGGACTATATCGGGATCAAGCAGTTCGGTGCCGACGGCCGTCTCGCCGGCGAGATCCGCATCATCGGCCTGTTCACCTCGACCGCCTATACGCGCTCGACCCGCACCATTCCGTATCTGCGCCGCAAGGTCGACGCCGTGGGCAGCCGTGCCGGCTTCGATCCGGACGGACATTCCGGCAAGGCGCTCGTCAACGTGCTGGAGAACTATCCCCGCGACGAGCTGTTCCAGATCGATGACGACATGCTCTATGGCTTTGCGCTCGCGATCCTGCAGCTCGACGAGCGGCCGCGCGTGCGCGTGCTGGCGCGGCGCGACCGCTTCGAACGCTTCGTCTCGGTGTTCATCTTCGTGCCGCGCGATCGTTACGACAGCGACGTGCGCAAGGCGATCGGCGACTACCTGTCCGGCGCCTATGAAGGACATGTCAGCGCGTTCTACCCGTTCTTTCCCGAAGGCCCGCTGGTGCGGGTGCATTTCATTATCGGGGCCGGCGACGGCGCGCTCGCCAACCCCGACCGCGCGACGCTCGAGGAAGCGGTCGGCGGCATCATCCGCACCTGGATCGACGGTCTGGCGGAGGCACTGTCGGCCGCCCATGCGCCGGCGAAAGCGCGCGCGCTCACCGAGCGCTATCGCAACGCCTTCTCGGAAGGATATCGCGAAGCCTATTCGCCCCTCGACGCTGCCGGCGACATCCGGGTCATCGAGGGGCTGTCGCCGAGCCGTCCGCTCGGCGTTGACCTTTACCGCCGGGGAGGCGAGCGGGACGGCGTGGGGCTCAAGGTGTGGAGCTACGAGCGGCCGATCCCGCTGTCGAACCGGGTGCCGGTGCTGGAGAATATGGGCTTCCGGGTGGTCGACGAGGGCACCCACCGGATCACTTTCGGCAACCCGCAAGGGGCGGACGTCTGGTTCCATGACATGTTGCTGCAGCGCGCCGACGGCGGCGCGGTCGATCTTGCGTCCAGCAAGCAGCGGCTCGAGGCGACGTTCCTGACGGTGATGTACGGTGCTGCCGAAAGTGACGGCTACAACGCGCTGGTCCTGACCGGCGGGCTGATGTGGCGCGAGGTTGCGCTGCTGCGCGCCGTCTCGCGCTTCCTGCGGCAGATTCTCGTGCCCTTCTCGCAAGACTATATGTGGGCGACGCTGGTCAAGCATGCCGGCATCGCGGCCGCGGTCGTGCGCCTGTTCCACGCGCGCTTCGATCCGCGCCTCGCCACGGCGCCACGTGAGCGTGATGCCCGCGAAGCGGAGGCCGCGGCGGCCATCGAGGAGAGCCTGCAAGCGGTCGAGAGCCTCGACGAGGATCGCATCCTGCGCCGCTTCGTCAATGCGGTGCGCTCGGCCGAGCACACCAATTTCTATCAGATCGACGCGGCCGGTCAGGCCAAGCCGATCATCGCCATCAAGTTTGCCAGCCGAAGGCTCGACGGCGTGCCACTGCCCAAGCCGCTTTATGAAGTCTTCGTCTATGCGCCGCGCCTGGAGGCCGTGCATCTGCGCTTCGGCAAGGTGGCGCGCGGCGGCATCCGCTGGTCCGACCGGCCGCAGGATTTCCGCACCGAGATTCTCAGCCTGGCCAAGACCCAGCAGGTCAAGAACGCCGTCATCGTGCCGGTGGGCGCCAAGGGCGGCTTCGTGCCGAAGTTCCTGGCGAAGGGCCCGCGCGAGGCCGTCCAGGCCGAAGGCACCGAGGTCTACAAGCTGTTCATATCGACGCTGCTCGACATCACCGACAATCTCGGCGACACCGACGTGATCGTGCCCCCCAATGTGGTGCGCCACGACGGCGACGATCCCTATCTGGTGGTCGCCGCCGACAAGGGCACCGCGACCTTCTCCGACATCGCCAATGAGATCGCGGACCAGCGCGGCTTCTGGCTGAGCGATGCCTTCGCATCGGGCGGCTCGGCCGGCTACGACCACAAGCAGATGGGGATCACGGCGCGCGGCGCCTGGGAATCGGTCAAGCGGCATTTCCGCGAGTTGGACATCGACATCGGCAAGACGCCGTTCAGCGTGGTCGGGGTCGGCGACATGTCGGGCGATGTGTTCGGTAACGGCATGCTGCGCGAGCGCACGATCCGCCTGGTGGTGGCCTTCGACCACCGCGATATTTTCATCGACCCGCAGCCCGATCCGGACAAGAGCTTTGCGGAGCGGGCGCGCCTGTTCAGCCTGCCGCGCTCGAGCTGGCAGGATTACGACAAGTCGCTGCTGTCGGCAGGCGGCGGCATATTCTCGCGCAGCCTCAAGGAGATCACGCTCTCGCCGCAGGCCCGCCAGCTGATCGGGATCGAGCGGGAGAAGACCAATCCGCTGCAATTGATCAACGCCATCCTCAAAATGCCGGTCGACCTTCTCTGGTTCGGTGGCATCGGCACCTATGTGCGGGCCGCGACCGAGACCGACGATGCGGTCGGCGATCGCGCCAATGACCCGCTGCGGGTGACCGGCGCCGAGCTCAAATGCAAGGTGATCGGGGAGGGCGCCAATCTCGGTATGACCCAGCGCGGCCGGGTCGAGGCAGCGCTCCACGGCGTGCGCCTCAACACCGACGCGATCGACAATTCGGCCGGCGTCAACACGTCCGACGTCGAGGTCAATATCAAGATCGCGCTGATGCCGGCGCTGCGCGACGGCCGGCTTTCGCGCGCGGCGCGCGACGCCTTGCTCAAGGAGATGACCGAGGACGTGGCGGCGCTGGTGCTGCGCAACAACTATCTGCAGTCGCTGTCGCTGTCGCTGTCGGCAGGCCGCGGGATCGCGCTTCTCGGCTTCCAGCAGCGCCTGATGCAGACCCTGGAGCAGCGCGGCCTGCTCGACCGCGCCGTCGAGTTCCTGCCCGACGACACCGAGCTCGCCGAACGCCGCCGCCGTTCGCAGCCCTTGACCCGGCCGGAGCTCGCGGTGCTGCTCGCCTACGCCAAGCTCTCGCTCTACGGCGAGCTCATCGATTCGAACGTCCCGGACGATCCGTATTTCGGCCGCGAGCTCGACCGCTATTTTCCGCCCGCGCTGGTCGCGCGTTTCCCGGACGCGCCGCAACGGCACCGGCTGCGGCGGGAGATCATCGCGACCCAGCTCGCCAATTCCATCATCAACCGCGGCGGGCCGTCCTTCGCGATCCGGATCGAGGACCAGACCGGCGCTCCCGCGGCCCGCATGGCGGCGGCCTTCGCGGCCGTGCGCGACAGCTACGGGATGACGGCGCTCAATGCCGAGATCGACGCCCTCGACAACAAGATTCCCGAGCGGGCGCAGCGCGATCTCTACGGCGCCGTGCAGGACCTGCTGCGCGACCGCCTGGTCTGGTTCCTGCGCAACGCGGATCTGTCCAGGGGGCTGGCCGCGATCGTCGAGCATTACGGGCAGGGCGTCGCGGCGGTCGAGGCGAGCCTCGCGCAGGTGCTGACCGGGGAAGCCGCGGCGGCGCGGGCGGCGCGCGAGGCGCAGCTCAGGCAGCAGGGCGTGGGCGATGCGCTGGCGCGCCGCTTCGCCAATCTCCCCGCCCTCCTCGCCGCCCCCGACATCGTCAGCGTGGCGGATCGCACCCGACAGCCGATCGCCGACGTGGCGGCCACCTATTTTGCCGCCGA
>DATDGG010000306.1:0-10760 GCA_036522235.1 Xanthobacteraceae bacterium | reverse complement strand
ATCGACGATCGCCTGCATCACCTGCAGCCCGTCGTTCACCAGCGACTTCACGATCTTGTCCGCGGTCTTGCCGACGTCCTCGGCGGTGGTGACCACGTCGAAATAGGAATCGTCCACGATCGGCGTGAGCTTGTCGCCGATGCTGGCATGCGAGCGGTTCAAGGCCTCGACCTTGGCCTCGAGGCTGCCGCGCAGCGTCGCGCGCTCCTCGATGGCGCTCGCCAGCGCCCGCAGATTGACGCCGAGATTCTGCGCGACCGCCTCGACCGCGCCGAAGGCCGGATTCTTGCGGCCCTGGCGCATGCGCTCCAGCATGGCGGTGAACGCGTCGTAGCGCTCGTGGATGCGGGACTCGATCGCGCTTTGCTCGTCCGCGGTCTTGGCATTGACGAAACGCGCCGCCGCCGCCGAAATCTCGCCCGATATGGCCGAGAGCCGCAGCGTGTCGTTCATCAGCGGCACTTCGCGGGTCGCCATGTCCTGGACGCCACGCTCGATCGCCGCAAACGAGGTGAGGGCAACCGCGGCCGCCGCCAAGGTCATGACCGACACGGCCGCGAAAGCGAGCGGCAGCTTGACCTTGATGCCGAGGCCGCCGATCCACCCGGTCAGCCGGTCGCGCAACGATTTCATAGCGGTCCCCGCGGCCGACTGTCCCCGCCGCATCGGATTTCAGGCGCCCGCCCGGCGCGTTTTAGTTCTTCGACAGCTTGACCAGCTTGTCGACAGCCTTGAACGAGCCGTCGGGCTGAATGACGGTCATGAAGACGTCGCCGAGGCCTGCATTCTGCTCGGCCCCATAGACCATCTTGAGGCCGCCGATATCGAAGGTGCCGGTCTCTTTGATGGTCTTGAGCAAGGCTTCGCGGGTCAGGTCCTTGCCGGTCTTGTCCATCGCCGCGATGGCGAGACGGCCGACCAGATAGCCTTCGAGCGAAACGAAATCCGGCTGCGCCTGCGGGTCGAGCGCCTTGATGGCGGCCTGATAGTCGGCCACCGCCTTGATCGAGACGTCCCACGGGAAAGGCACGACCTGGCTCACCACCACGCCATTGCCGTCGGCGCCCAGTTCCTTGGCGAAGGCGACCGCGCCGACGAAGGAAATGTTCACGAACACCGGATTGAAATCGATCTTGCGCGCGAGCTTGATGAACTCGGCGGAGGGCTTGTAGGGCCCGACCATCACCACCGCCTCGGGCTCGGCGCGCTTGATGGCGAGCAGCGCCGATTTGACCGCGACCGTATTGCGCTCGAACGTACCCTCGGCGGCGATCTCCATGCCGCGCTTGTCCATCGCCTTCTTGAAGCCGGACAGGCCGGCGCGGCCGAAGGAATCGTCCTGATAGAAGATCGCGATCTTCTTGATCTTGAGGTCCTCGACCAGATGCTTGGCCCAGGCCTCGGTCTCGGCATCGTAGCTCGCCCGGATGTTGACCACATTGGCGAGCTTGCCGTCGCGCAGGAAGGTCGCGCCGGTGAATGCGCCGATGAACGGCACATTGGCGGCGGTCGCGATCGGCTGCGTGGCGGACGAGGTCGGGGTTCCGACCGGGCCGATCAAGGCGAAGACCTTGTCGTCCTCGATGAGCTTCTTGGTGGCCGCAATCGACTTGTCGGGCTCATAGCCGTCATTGACGGTCACGAGCTTGAGCTTGCGGCCCTGCACGCCGCCCTGCCTGTTCGCCGCCTCGAAGGCGGCCTCGATGCCGGAGCGCATGCCGAGGCCGAGCGCCGCCGCCGGACCTTCGAACACCGCCGCCTGCCCGAACACCACCGCGTCGGCGGTGACGCCGTCCTCGGCGCGGACAAGGGTCGCGGCCAACAGCGCGGCGGCGATCGTCGCGGTGAACAGCATTCCTCGGCGCATGGCGGTGGTCGGCTGCATGAGGTCTCTCCCGGCATGTGCCGCATTTCGGCACCATGATACGGGATGGCAGATACGCGTAAATTTCCCGTTTACGGCGTATGCGCGACTTGATTCTATTGAACATCCATTGCGTGCAGGCGGGCCGGGCGGGGCTTTATCCTCTATGGATCCTCTATGGTAGGTAGCCTCCCTTGCGCCGCGCGCCGTCGGCCGGCCGGACAGAGATCGGATCGAAGCCATGCATGAGCGAACCGCAAGAACAGCGCCGTTGCGCGCGGTGCTTCTGGCCGCCCTCGCGCTGGCGAGCTTTCCGGTGCGCGCGGCGGTCCTGGACGACAACGACACCGCGCGGCTCGCCGGCGTCAACGAGGCGATCCAATCGTTTGAAGACGACGTGAGCGCCGCGCTCCACGACCTGCCGGGCAACGATGCCGAGCAAATCGAATCCTATTCCTATGTGGAGCTCAACCTCGAAGCCGCGCACGAACGGCTGAACACCATATTCATGCTGGTTGCGGTTTCGGCTTACATGGAGTCGCCGTCCGATCAGCTTCTCATCCTGCACGTCATGTACGGACAGGTGCTGCCGCAAAGCAGGAGTTATCTGAGCGAGAAGGAGCGCGCGATCGCCAGCATGGCGGCCACGCACCCGGAAAGCCGGGTGTTTGCAGCCTACAGCGCGCGCGCCAAGGATATTCTTCGCGATCGCGCCATTCCCCTGCTCGACGAATTGCACCGAAGGATCGGCGAAGCCAAGCCTCAGTAGTCAGCCGTCAGCAGTCAGTATCGACCTACCTTTTTCCGATCTCTGATTGCTGATGACTGATGCCTGTCACACGCATGCCTGATATGCGCCGACACCGCCTGCGCCCGCTCATTGCCGCGAAATGAGCGTGTTTGAGCCGCGTTAGCGGCGTGCAAGGCGAGCAAATCACGCTCAACAACACCTGATGATTGCCTCCAATCAAATTTTCGCGCGAGCGCGATCGGATTATCCATCTGGTTAATTGTTCGAGCCCTTTTCTCGCCACATTGACCAATCAAACGGCGCGCCTCCCCACAAAACACGTCAAACCACGACGGCCGCGAAGCCGTCTCAACGCGTTGGAGAGCGTAGTGAAAATTAAGATGATCTTGTCGCTTGCCGGTTCCCTTCTGATGATCACCGCGAATGGCGCGAGTGCGTCTTCGTTTGGTCGCCATCATCACCCGCACATTGCCTATCAGCACGATGCTTCGCACAAGTTCGCCCACCACCGTTTGGTGTCTCATCGATTCGCCGGCCGTCGATTGACCGCCAGCAGGGTTGCGGCGCGACAATCCGGCTATCGCAGCTTCGCCTCGCAAGAGGTCGGCGACTACGGCTCGACCGGTCGTCGGGTCGCGGATGGGCGCCCATCCGCCTGGTGCGGCTGGGAGATGCGCCGCCTGGTCGGCAGCGATCCCGGCCCCGAATACAATCTCGCGCGCAACTGGGCGCATTGGGGCCACGCGGTGGGCGGCCCGGCGCCGGGCGTCATTGGCGTGATGGCGCACCATGTCTTCAAGGTGATCGCCGTCACCGGCCACGGCACCGTGCTCGCCATCAGCGGCAACGACAGCCATGCGGTGCGCACGCGCGAGCGCTCGACGGGGGGCGTCATCGCGTGGCGATCGGCCTGAGCGCCGTTGCCGTAGCGCCGCTCTGAGGCGAAGGGGGCAGAATCGATCGCGCGACTCCGCCCCGCGCTGTCCGCCTGCTGCTCGGCAAGCCGGAGCAGCAAACGAGGACGCGTGCCCAAAGGGCGCGGTTGATGCCGCCTTGGGCGGCGGGTATCAAGGAGACATTGGCGAAGCGTTCTTGCTGGCGCTTGGCCCGAGATCGAGGATGGCGATGAAACCTCTTGTCCTCGCGGCGGCACTGCTGGCGCTCTCGGCAACGACTGCGGCCGCGCAACGGCCGCCGCCCGGCGAAGGCGAGGATAAGAGCCAGGAGCTCGGCGGCGGCATCTACAGCCTCAATTGGGGGACGATGGGGCTCAATGTGGGCGTCTCGACCGGCGCCGACGGCATTCTGCTGGTCGATGCGCAGGAACTGGGAGCGGTGCCGCGGCTCGTGGCAGAGATCGCCAAACGCTCCGACAAGGCGGTGCGGGTCGTGATCAACTCGCACTGGCATTTCGATCATGTGGGCGCCAATGAATATTACCGACAGCATGGCGCC
Source organism: Xanthobacteraceae bacterium (assembly GCA_036522235.1). GTDB lineage: Bacteria > Pseudomonadota > Alphaproteobacteria > Rhizobiales > Xanthobacteraceae > VAZQ01. Next base: position 6,690 of record DATDGG010000306.1, on the reverse strand, counting down.
ACCATCGTCGCGCAGGAGAACACCCGCACCCGCCTGATGAGCGAGCAGACCAACCCGCTCGGCGGCAAGCAGGCCGCATTCGCGCCCTCGTTCTGGCCGACCTTGACGTTTGCGGACGCGCTCGAGCTCCATTTCAACGGGCTACGACATCGACGTGGTCCACGTTCCGAGCGGGCACACCGACGGCGACGTCATCGTGCGCTTTCGCCAGGCCGACGCGCTGTTCGCCGCCGACCTGTTCAACAACGGCGACTACACGCGCGTCGACCTGCGCGGCGGCAGCCTCGACGGCATGATCGCGGCCTATCAGAAGCTGCTCCCGACGCTCGACGATCAGGTCAAGGTCGTGCCCGGCCGCGGGCGGGTCGGAACCAAGCGGGATATGGAGAACTATGTCACCGTGATGATCGCGCTGCGCGAGCGCATCAGCAAGCTGATCGCGGAGGGCAAGTCCATGGAGGACGCCGTGGCGCTCAAGCCTTCCGCGGATTTCGACGCCAAATGGGGCAACGGCCCGGTCCGTCCCGATCAGATCGTGGAGGAGGTCTACGCCGATCTCAAGCGCAAGCTGCGGTAGCGCGGCGCAATACCAGAGTTTCAACGACCTACATGCTGCCGCCCGTTTATGCGGTGGCGTTCGCCTGAGCAGGTCTCGAGTTCAATTCCTGGATGATGGCGCCGATGCGCGATGCGGTCTTGCGGGTACTGTCGAAGCATGGCGGGAATTTTCAATGCGCCTGGCCTGCGCGATGTCGGCGAAGGCACGATCAAACTCGGCCTTGCGATAGAGCACGATGCTGCGATCGATATACGAATTCTCAGAGCTCGGATCGAGCAGGATGGCCTGGTCGAAATCGGCGAGCGCGCGGTCGAGATCGCCGTTGCGGTACGAGGCCATGCCCCGCTCGCGATAGAATTGCGGGCCGCTCGATTTGGGGTCGTCCGTTTTGAGATCGCTTGTTTTGAGATCGCCCGCTTTGGGATCGCTTGGCGGCGGGTCGGGCCCTCGGCCGCCATCGGCAATTTCGTGCGCTGAACCCTCGACCGCCGGCTCGTTCGCCGCGGATACCGGCGCGCGCGGCGCGATGGTCGCGTCATCGCTGGCGACGAGAGCGGGTACGCGCGGCGGAAGGGTCGCGTCATCGTCGGCGACGCGGGCGGGCGCGCGCGGCGCGATCGCCTCGTCATCGCCAGCGGTGGCGGTCGGCGCGCTCGGCGGCACGATCGCCTCGTCATTTTTTGGGATGGGCGCGGGCGCACCTGCCGCATCGCCGTTGATCGCGCCTACAATCACGCTCGGCCCGACGGTCGCCTCGGCGGGTCCTGCCCCGGCGATCAACTCGTGCAGCTCCTGCACGCTCAAGACGCGGCCTTGCCCTTCCGTTTGGAAAGCCGCGCGCTCGGGCGCGCCCGCCGCCGGAAATCTCGCCGTCTCGACCGCCGCGACTGACGTCTTTGATAGATGCATGAACAACAGATATCCGCTCGTCAAGACGGCGGCCAGGACCACGACCGTGATGACATCGGAGGCGAGCTTGCGTATCGTATCGCGCATCATGCCGCGCTTTGATTTGGTGCGCAGCTGCCAATGCTCGAACTCCAGCAGGTGGTCGTATACGGCGCGCTGATCCGGATCGCTCAGGATGGCATTGGCACGCACGATCTGCCTGAACCGCGTCACGGCATTGGGATCGTCGGTGTGCAGGTCGGGATGGCTCGCCTTGACGGCATTGCGGAATGCATTCTTGAGGCTCTCGGCATCGTCGTCCGCACCCGCGCCAAGCACGTCGTAGAGGGTGATCATGGGTATGGCCCCGGATGGTGCCCCGACCTTGATCTCCCCCCGCGCGCGGGACATCGCTCAACAACAACAATAGCCATACCGCAACAAATAAAATTAAATTATCAATCAATCAATAAATAGATGCGGATTTGTGAGTACAGGTATACCGATGCAGCATTTTTGAGTGCGTTTCTCCCCGCAATACACCGCGCGACTGCAATAATCGGACGTCCCCTGAACCTGAATATTTGCGGCTCCAGATAATCGCCGCCTCCCGTTACCTCCACCTGAACGACGGAAACCGACAGCATGGCTTCGCCGCGCGGAGCAAATGTTGCCGGGAAGCGCTGGGCTTCAGAATGAGGGAGCGATCCTTACGAATCGCTCGCGGTGCCGAATGGGCGCGATCTCGCACAGGCCCGACACCTGCAACTGGCGCAGACGGTTGCGAACGATCGCCTCGGCGTGCTGGTAGCAATGCCGCTCGTAATCGAGCTTCAATCGCGTGAGGAGATCCGCGTCCAATCCGTCGGCATCCGCCCCTTTGAACTCGCAGTCGGGCGACGACTGGGGAGACAGCAGCGCCCGGAGCTTGCGGGCGTTTGGCTCGGCACGCCGATGGACCGGCGGGGGCGCAGGGGGAGCGTAGGCCACGACATTGCGCTGAACCAAAGCAGCGGAGCAGCCCCCGACCGCCAGCACGGACGGCACCGCGGCGAGGATCAGGAACCTTCGTGCGAGCGCGCGCAGCCGCGCCCCATATTTGGAGCGAGCGCCCAAAGTTTGTAGCAAAGTCGACATGCTTGTGTTCCCGATTCGAAAAAACGAGCCAAGTCTGCCGACGCCCCGCGTGGCGGCCGTCGCGACGCAGACTTCGCGTCGCGACGGCGCCGATCCCCCCGCCTAGGCCGATATGCTGGGCGAGAAGATTGAATCGGATTCTAAGGATTTGGGTCTTTTGGTTTTCACGATGAATCGTCAGTAAACGATCCTACCCGAGAGCGGCGCGCGATACGGATTTTCGGTATCATGGCACCGATCATGTTTTGCGCCCGGCGTAACACGAAGCGGCCATTTTCTTTGACCAGATCGGCGGTGGGGCTTTCAGCTTTTCCGCTGTTGCGGCCGTGCCGGAGCGCAATGAGCGGGGGCGGTCAAGTCCGTTGGGGGGAGGCCCATGAAAAGCACGATGAAACGCACAATGAACACGATGAAAGTCACCGCGAACGTCATCTGCCTTGTGCTCGGATTGCTGGTCGCCACCACGCTGGCGCGCGCCGAAGACATGGCGTCCATGATCTCGCAGTACCGGCGCGCGCACGGCCTCTCGGCCGTCAAGCCCGACGCCCAGCTGACGGCAGTTGCCGAACGGCAGGCGCGCGCGATGGCCAAGGCGGGCGTCATGGACCACAATGTGGCCGGCCCGTTTGCGGCGCGGGTGGCCGGCATGCCGGTCGGCGGCGCCGGCGAGAACATCGCCGAGGGCACCAAGACCTGGGCCGAAACATTGGGGCGCTGGCAAGCGTCGCCCGGTCACAACGAAAACCTGTTGCTCCCCGGCGCGACCCATGTCGGAGTCGCGGTCGCCTACGGGGACCACAACGAGCCGTTCAGGGCGATGGTCATTGCGCGGAAGGTGAACCTGCAGGCCGCGCGGAAAGCAGGCGAACTGCCGGTGCTGGACGGATTTCCGCACTAACCCCCTGCCTGACTTATCCCTCCCCCTGAAAGGCGGAGGGGATTTGGCAGCCGCCGTGCCCAGTACGCGCTACGGAAGCACCACGACCTTGGCGCCGAGCAGCGCGCGCGAATAGAGGTCCATGACATCCTGGTTGATCATGCGGATGCAGCCGGAGGAGACGCTCTTGCCGATCGTCCAAGGCTCGACCGTGCCGTGGATGCGGTAGAGGGTATCCCGCTCGCCCTGCCAGAGGTACATGGCGCGCGAGCCCAGCGGGTTGCGCGGGCCGCCGGGCATGCCGATGCCGTCCTCGAGCCCGCTCATTTGCCGCCTGAGCTCCGGCTGACGCGCCAGCATTTCCTTGGGCGGATACCAGTCCGGCCATTCCTGCTTGTCGTGGATGGTCGCCACACCCGACCAGCCAAAGCCTTCGCGCCCGACGCCGACGCCGTAGCGAATCGCGCGGCCGCCGCTCTGGATGAAGTAAAGAAAATGATTTCTCGGATCGATGATGATCGTGCCAGGCAATTCATTGGTCGGATAGCCGACCGGGGCGCGCAGGAACTCCGCGCCGATCTCGGACAGATTCACGGCAGCAATCGGAAACGGCTCGCCGGCAATCGACGCGTAGAGCGCCGCGGTGTCCCGTCTGATCCCGGGGTCCATAGGGCGATCGATGGGCCGATCCATATCGCCCGGGCGCATCGGCATCGCCTGCACGGGTGGCCGCCCATACGGCGCGGGCTCGCGCGGCGGGCCCGGCTGCGCGTACGGCCCCGGCCCGTCCGGCCGCGCGTAGGGCGCGGGCTCCCGCGGCTGCGGAAACAGGAAAAAAGGAAAAATCGGCGGCGGGGGCGGCGGCCGATAGTAACCTCGACAACCCCGATCATACCGCTCGTCGCAATCCTGCGCCGAGGCGGTATCCGCGTAGGCGATCAACCCCGTCATGAGGGCCGCGCCGACGGCCAATCCGCGACTGCTCAGCACGAACCTGCGCTCCCTTGCCGCCAAGACATCGCCCATCAGCTCTTTTAAGCGAACCATTGTGGCGGCAGGAGTTTCATCTCGCGACTAAATTGGGACGCTTGCTCCTCGCGCGCACCGGTGCGGCGCCTTTCAGCGGTGGAACACCGTCGAGCGCTCGGCTTCCTTGGCGGCCTGATCGAATTCGCGTTCGAGCCAGTCCGAAATGTCGGTCAATCCTTCCGACACGCTCTTGGCCCAGGCAACATATTCAAGCCGGCGCTTGACCGACCACTCGGGCGGCGGGCTTGCCGCAATCGCCCGCAGATTGCTGGTCTTGTCCGCCAATTTGAGAATCTTCGCCCGGCGCGAGGCGTCCCGCGCATGCTCGACCTGCAGCCGCTTGCGCTCGTGCTTCTCGAGCGCCTTGTCGTCGGTGACTTCCTCGACGAGGCTGGCGACGCCCTCGCCGAATTTCTCCGCCAGGACCGCGCGCGGCACTTCCTGATCCTCGATCGAATCGTGCAGCAACGCCGCCACCACGAGCTCGGGATCCGCGCCGTCGGTCGCCTCCGCGACCAGCATCGCCACCTCAAGCAGATGATTGATGTACGGCTCCTGCGCCGCGCCCTTGCGGCGCTGATGCACATGCCACCGGGCCGCCGCATCGGCGGCCCGCAGGACCGCGATCCATTCTTTTGCCATGTGGTGGTCTCCGTTCGGGCAGTGTGTACCTAGGGTGATTCTCGTCGGCCACGATCAGGAAATACATCGCCGCGCCTTGATTGTAAGGTTCCTTTGCGACTGCCGGCTGCTTCCAAGCTTGCGCGATCCGGAGAGCCTGGTCACAATATCGCCCATCAGCCCGCACCGGGAGGGCATCAAATGCTGTCACGCCGAACCTTCCTCGCCACCAGCGCCGGCGCCGCCGTCGCCTTCAGCACGCAAAGCCGAGAGCACGCGCAAGCACAAGCGCCCGCGCGGCGCATGATCGTGGATTCGCAGGTCCATATGTGGCTCGCGGAGGGGCCGGACCGGCGGTGGCCGGCCGATGGGCCGGCGCGCGCCCACCTGCCGCATCCGTTCACCACCGACCTGCTGCTGCCGCTGATGGACGCGGCGGGCGTCGATCGCGTCGTCATCGTGCCGCCGTCCTGGGAGGGCGAGCGCAACGACTATGCGCTCGAAGCTGCCAGGAAATATCCGGGTCGCTTCGGCGTCATGGGCCGCATTCTCCTCAACGATCCGCAGTCGCCGGCGCGCCTCGCCGGCTGGAAGCAGCAGCCCGGCATGCTCGGCGTGCGCCACACCTTCAACGGCGCGCAAACAAGCTGGCTCACGGACGGCACGGCGGACTGGTTCTGGCCGGCAGCCGCCAAGCTCGGCATTCCGGTGATGACGCCGACCAGCGGGCGGGCCAAGGATTTCCTGCGCGTCGTCGAACGCAACCCGGAGCTCATCTTCATCATCGATCACATGGGCCTGTCGGAGGAAAGCGCGAAGGCCGGCAAGCTTGCGGAGGCAGTCGGCGAGACGGTCGCGTTTGCGCAGCACCCCAACGTGTCGGTGAAAATGTCGTCGGTCCCGCACAAATCCTCGCAGCCCTATCCGTTCGGCGACATGACCGATCATCTCAAGCGCGTGTTCGATGCCTTCGGGTCGCGGCGCTGCTTCTGGGGCACCGACCTCACGGCGGGGCTCGAGAAATTCCCCTACAGCTATCGCCAGCGGGTGACCCATTTCACCGAGACGCTCGCCTTCCTGTCGGAGGAAGACAAGGACTGGGTGATGGGCCGCGCAATCATGACGCGGCTCAAGTGGAGTTGAGGCGACAGCGGGGCGTCTGGTTCCGTTGGTGCTACTCGTTGCCGCCCGCCGCGAAAAAAGCGGCGTGTGCGGGATCCGACGCGGAGAACACCCCTCCGCCTGAAACCCGATAGACGATCGATCCGGCGAGCGCGCTCGCGATCAGGATGCAGAGCGCGCCGCGCAGCCTGGAGTTTCGCCGCCGCTTGGCGGGCCGGGGCTGGAGACGCTCGGAGGCGAGCGGCGGCGCCAGGTGGAAGGGCAATGGCTCGCGCCAGCGCGGCGCAGGTTCCGCCTGGAGGGGCGATGTTTCACGCTCGCGCGGGGCAGGTTGCGCATCCACGGGAGGAATTCCGGATATCGGACTGAGCTGGGCCGCACGCGGCAGGCCGCGCCCGTGATATCGCGCGCGCGGCGCGGCCTCGCGCATGGCGATCGCGCATTCGTGTCGCACGCG
>DATDGG010000305.1:0-9550 GCA_036522235.1 Xanthobacteraceae bacterium | reverse complement strand
ACCTCCAACGTGATCGAGACCGTCGACAACGTCTACCAGATCCTGCCGGACATCCAGCGCTACATCCCGGCCGGCATCGACATTTCGGTCCTCTCCGACCGTACCGGCACGATCCGGGCCAGCATCCACGACATGCAGCTCACGCTCGGCGCCACCGTGATCCTGGTCATGATGGTGGTGTTCGTGTTCCTGCGGCGGGTGGCGGCGACCTTGGCGGCCGGCGTCACAGTGCCGCTGGCGCTCTCGGGCACCTGCGCGGCGATGTGGGCGGCCGGCTTCTCGATCGACAATCTGTCGCTGATGGCGCTCGCGGTCTCGGTCGGCTTCGTGGTCGACGACGCCATCGTCATGATCGAGAACTGCTTCCGCAATCTGGAGAAGGGCCTGACGCCCATGCAGGCGGCCTATGAGGGCGCCCGCCAGATCGGCTTCACGGTCGTCTCCATCAGCATTTCGCTGGTGGCGGCCTTCATCCCGCTCTTGTTCATGGGCGGCGTCGTCGGGCGCGTGTTCCGGGAATTTTCGGTGACGCTCACCTTCGCGATCGTCATTTCCACGGCGGTGTCGCTGTCGGTAACGCCGATGATCTGCGCGCATTTCGTGCGCGCCCCGCCGAGCCGGGACGCGACCCTGTTCGATCGGATCGTCGAGCGGATCCTGTCCGCGATGATCTCCTTCTATTCGCGCAGCCTCAAGGCGGTGCTGCACCACCGGATCCTGATGCTCGGCGTCATGGCGGTGACGCTGGCGCTCACCGGCTTTCTCTACAACAACACGTCGAAGGGCTATTTTCCGCGCGACGATACCGGGCTGATCTTCGGTGGCACCTTTGCGTCGCCGGACATTTCCTTCCAGGCGATGTATGCACTGCAGCAGAAGGCCGCCGAGATCGTGCAGTCCGACCCCGCCGTGTTCGGCGTCGGCTCCTCGATCGGCAGCTCGGGCTTCAATTCATCGGTCAATCGCGGCACGTTGTTCATCAGCTTGAAGCCGGTGGCGGAGCGGGGCATCAGCGCGGAGGCGGTGATCAACCGGCTGCGCCCGAAGGTCGCCGATATTCCCGGGTTGGGCGTGTTCATGTTCGCCCTGCAGGACGTGCGCTCGGGCGCCCGCCAGGCCGATTCGACCTACCAGTTCACCCTCTGGGACCCGGACTACCAGGAGCTGATCCACTGGGCGCCGATCGTCAACGACAAGCTCAAGACCGTGGAGGGCATCACCGACGTGAGCACCGACCGGCAGCCGGGCGGCCTGCAGGCCAACGTCGAGATCGACCGGACCGCCGCGGCGCGGCTCGGCGTGCGCATCCAGGACATCGACAGCGCGCTCAATGACGCGTTCGGGCAGCGGCAAATTTCCACGCTCTTCACCCAGCGCAATCAGTATCGCGTCATCATGGAGATCGATCCCGCCTATCAGCGCGATCCGACCGACGTCAGCCGCATCTATGTCAGCGGCGCCAACAACACCCAGGTTCCGTTGTCGGCGGTCACCAAGGTGGTGCGCGCCCTGCAGCCGCTGGTGATCAACCACCAGGGACAGTTCCCGGCCGTCACGCTGAGCTTCAACCTGGCGGAAGGCAACACGCTCGAGGAAGCCACGATCGCCGTCGACCGGGCGGTGGCCGAGCTGCACATGCCCGACACCATGCACGCGGACTATGCCGGCGACGCAGCCGCCTATCGCAGCACGATCGTGGCCCAGCTGCTGCTGATCGGCGCGGCTCTGGTCGCGGTCTATATCGTGCTGGGTGTGCTCTATGAAAGCCTCGCCCATCCGTTGACGATCATCTCCACCCTGCCGTCGGCCGGTCTCGGCGCGCTGCTGGCGCTGCAGCTGTTCCAGACCGAGCTGTCGCTGATCGCCTTCATCGGGATCATCCTGCTGATCGGCATCGTGAAGAAGAACGGCATCATGATGGTCGATTTCGCGCTCGAGGGCGAGCGCGGACGCGCCCTCGCCCCCGAGCAGGCGATCTTCGAAGCCTGCCTGGCCCGGTTTCGGCCGATCATGATGACGACCGCGGCGGCGCTGCTCGGCGCGCTGCCGCTGGTGATCGCGACCGGACCGGGATCGGAGCTGCGCCGGCCGCTCGGCATCACCATCGTGGGCGGCCTGCTGGTCTCGCAGGCGCTGACGCTCTACACCACCCCGGTGATCTATCTCTGGCTCGATCGGCTGCACCGGCGCCTGGGCGGCAAGCGCCAGCCGCGCGAGCGCGGGCACCTGATCCGCGCCGCCGCGCGCGCATTCCGGACGTAGCACTGTCGGCCGGCGAGGCGAATTACACTGATTCAGGCAAATTGAGGCAGGCGTGCCGTGGCTTGCCAAACTTGCAGCGCACTGCTGCCCAAAATCCGTACGATCGTGATTCAAACATGCGGGCCTGCCCCAGGGAGAGGATCCGATGCCGAATTGCGTGAGTTCATGCGTGCGGGAGCATTTTCAGCAAAGCTTGCCCCCGCGGAATCCGGTCTTACGTCCCAAAATGCGACAAGGCGCCGCATCGCTCGGGGTTGGCGCGCTCGCGACCGTCATGCTCGCAACCATGATCGGGCTCGGCGCGACCGACGCGGCGCGCACCGACAACTGCCTCACCGAACCGACCGGCGCTGCGGCTCCGGGTACCCGTTGGTTCTATCATTCGGATCGGGCCACTAACCGCAAGTGCTGGTATCTGGTCGAGGCCGGCCCCCGAGCCCCCGCCGAGGCGCCGCCACCATCGCCCGAAGGAGCCCAGCAGTCGCCCTTCGGCACTTTCTTCTCGTCCTGGGCGGCGGGCTTCGGTTCATCGCCGGCACCGCAGCCGGATACCGCCGGCGGTGATCCCCGCACCTCAGGCGATACCCACACTTTGCAGGCCGCACGCCCACAACCCGCACGCTTGCAACCTGCGCGCCCGGACAGCATCAAGAGCGACGATGATGGCGCGGCGGGAAAGCAGCCCCGTGCCGTCCGCCGCCCCGATGTGCAGGCCGAGCTTGCCCCCAAGCCGCATCGGCCGGCGCCGGCCCGGACCGCGGGCGCCTCCGCCGTCAGCGACGCCGAGCGCGACGCCTTGTTCCAGGAATTCCTGCGCTGGAAGGAACGCCAGCCCAAATAGCGCGCGGCGCTACCTGCTTTGCTTGACCACGATCTGGTCGAAGAGCTTCGTCCATTTGTCCCCTTCGTCCAGCATCTGCGCCGGGTCGATCAGCCGGAAGGGGATTTGCAGCGGCTTGACCTTCATATTGGTGGGTGTGAACTCGCGGCCGAGCAGCAGCACTTGCGCGTCCGACAGCATGAAGTCCAGGAACAGGATCGCGGCATGGGGATGCGACGCGCGGCGCATCACGGCGGTGCCGAGGAAACGCGAAATGCCGGGCGGGATCACGGTCCAGTCGATCGGGGCGCCGCTCTTCTTGAGCTGCTCGACCTTGTATTGATAGGTGGTGAGCGCCAGCGGAATCTCGCCCGACACGATCAGATTGGCGATGAGCGTGTGTCCTTTGCGCAACGAGAGGCCGTTGGTCCGAGCGAGGTCGCGGAAGAGCTTGAGGCCCTTCTCCTCGCCCAGCGCCGTCACCAGCGCTCCAAACCAGACCGCATCGTCGGCCTCGATCGCAAGCTTGCCCTTCCATTTGCGATCAAGCAGATCATCGTAGCTTTTCGGCAGGTCGGCCGGCTTGACGAGGTCGGTATTGTAGGCCGCGGTGATGAGATTGAGCCGGTCACCGATCCATTCGCGATGCGGCAGCAGCGCGGCCGGGTTGAGGTCGGCGATGTGGGGTGAGTTCACCTCCTGCAACAGCTTCTCGCGATGGAGCGATTCCATCTCGGCGGCGCTGGTCTCGATCGCGTCGACATCGAAGCGGCCGCCGCGTGCCTCCACCACGGCGCGCTGCAGAATGTCCTCCGAGCTCGAGCGCCAGAGCTGCAGCTTGATGCCGTATTTCTTCTCGAAGGCGCCGCCGAACACCTTCATGTCGTCGAGCGTGAGCGAGGAATAGACGCTGACCACGCCCTCCCGCCTGGCGCCCGCGATCAGCCGCTCGGTGCGGTCGGGCCCGGAATAGAAGGCGAGGTCGGCAAGCGTCGCGCTTTGCCCGAAAGCGGGCGCGGATACGAAGGAAAGCCACAGACAGGCCAGCGTCACCAGAGCGCATTCCGTTGAGATTGAATCGGCCTTTGAAAGGTCGGTGGCGGAATGCGCTCTAGATTCCTTGCGTTTGTCGCATTTTCTGCGCCGAACCGGTGTCCACTTCTGCGGAAAATGCTCTCGAGCTCGCCAAATCACGGCGGCGGGGCAGCAACGGCCTACGGCCGCGGCAATCATCGAAGGCATCTGTAGGTTTCTTCGCTCGTCCGGCGGTAAATCCTCACCCATCGAGGCGTCAGGATGGTCCGCGGCCCGCTGCTTTGCAAGCGCCACCACACACGCAGATACCAAATGAGCTTCGCATCACCTGAAAATGTGGCGGGCGCTGCTCCCGTTGGCTAACCTGCGAGGCTGCACGTGGCACGGCGTCGAGGGGGGTGATCATGGGCAGGCATTCCGAGTATTTTGAGGTGGTTTTGGCTGTCTTTGCGGCCGTTTTGGCACTGTTGTTTCAGCCCCTGTCCGAGCACTTTTTCGCAAGCGGCCTGTTGGCTTGGCTCGAACCAAACATGCAGGCCTACGAGGCGGAGGTGATCGCCCGGCTTTCAGAGGTCGTGCTGCCGGTCGGCGGTTCAATCTTGCTGATCCTGGCCCTCTACCGTTTCTTGAAGCGAGAGATCGTACGTGAATTCCGAGACGAGGACGCTTGGCTGCGAAATGAGCTGGCGCATTTGAGGACCGAGGGGATTGGCCTGCGAATTCGCTGCCAGTCTTTAAGAGAGGGCATCCCGGAATGGATCGCTGAATGCACGAACTGGGCCGACAAGGTGATCCAGACAATTGCGAAAATCAGCTCTGCTGACGCCGAGTCGCTCAAGACTCCTGGCGTGGTGCCGTCACCCCGAATACCCCTGAAGAGGAGCGACAATCCGGAGCAGATCAAGGCGTACGCGGAGCACGATTTCTACCTCGTCCGGCTCGAAAAGCTTCTGGAAAAATACAGCTTTCAAAAGCAAAGCTGGCAACGCCGGCATCACGCCGGCGTTGCCCATGCACCCTGACAGGAGTGCCGCGCGTCAGGCCGACTTGGCGAGCGGGGGCAGGTCCGTAAGCTCCTGCGCATAGGCCTGGTCCATGCGCGGCGTCATGCCGTGCCGGGCGAGCTCGTCGGTGAACAGCTTACGCACGAACGGCTGCTCGTCAGCGTAGTCGATCTGGTCGCCGCCGACGCGGCGGCTGATCCAGGCCTTGGGCACGCCTTGCGCATTGCGGATCGACACCACCTCGTGCTTGAGCGCCAGATAGCGCGCCGGCGTGGTGCCGGAATTGAAATGCTGGTGGAACCACATATTGGGCGGCACGATCAGGGTACCGACCTCCCAGTCGTAGCGCTGCGGCTCCTCGCCTTCCGGCCACATCAGCGAATAGCCCTCGCCCGAGAGGATGATCACATAGGCGCCCGGGCCATGCGCATGGCCCTTCTTGTAGGTGCCGATCGGGAACTGGGAAATGTGGCTGTTCATCGAGCCGCGCGCCATGCTGAAGCGGATATGGCCGCCGCCGGCGCCGCGTTCCTTGGCGCTGATCAGCGGCAGGTTGACCGCGTCGGCGACGAAATTGGTCTGCAGCAACAGCCCCTGCTGCTCGCCCTTGGCGCTGAAATAATCGGGCTCGCCGTTAAAGCGGCTCTTGAAGTCGTGGTCACAGCCGAAGACATAGTCGAGGTCCTCGTAGAGATTGATGACCGGCGGCGCGTTGGTGACCGAGACGTAGCGGGCCGGCTCCTTGCCGGAACCGTTGAAGTGCTGGTGCCAGGCATTGAGCGGGATGGCGAACAGCGAGCCCGCCTTCCACTCGAAGGTGATGCGCTTGCCCTCGCCGTTCCACACCGTGGTCGAGCCGCGGCCGTCGAGAATGAGGATCATCTCCTCGAACAGCTGCCGGTGCGGCTCGAGCTTCTTGCCGGGCGGAATTTCCATGACATAGCTGTCGTTGGAGATGCGCGAGGCATCGTGGTTGACGAACACCGCATTGCCGCCGCGCCGCGCCCAGGGCTTGAGCTCAACCGTCCGCAGGTTGCGCACATAGAGCGCCGGGATGATCTCGAGCCCCTCGTTCTTGATCCAGCGCGTGTAGGGGGTTTCCTTCTCGGTGGCGAATTTCTTTGCCAGGTCTTCCGAGACGAGGGCGTTCTTGGCCATGCAGTTCTCCTTGCCGTCTTCGACTTGCGTCAGCGTTGATTACGTTATGGCATTTCCGGATGCAAATTTCTCACAGGCAATATGATTTTTCTCCTAATCGCCTCCGGCCTTGGGGGCCAGCGCCTTCGCGCTAGCCCGGCGCGGTCGCGGCGGCCGGCGCCGCATCGGTCCCCGTCGGGGGCGCCCCCGCGGGCGTCGGGATGGCGACGCATTTCTCGGCCTTCATGCGCAAATAGATCGGATCGCCGACCGGGGTGCGCAGCGACGGATGGGCCCGCGCCAACAGCACCACCTCGCCGACCTTGACCTGGAAATCCAGGTGCTCGCCCAGAAAGTCCTTGGCGGTGACGATGGCCTTGCAGACATTGTCGCCGTCGGCGGCCGCAGGTTGCTGCTCCGACAGTTCGACGTCCTCCGGCCGCACCGAGACCGTCACCAGGTTGTCCTTGGACACGCCTTGGCTCGCCTGCACCTTGAGCGGCCCCATGCCGGAGGCGATGAGGCAGCGGCCGTGGTCCATGGCGGTCACGGTGCCGCCGATGAAATTGGTGGTGCCGACGAAATCGGCGACGAACTGATTGCCGGGCTGCTCGTAGATCTGGCGCGGCGTCCCGACCTGAATCACCCGCCCGTCGTTCATGACCGCGATCTCGTGCGACAGCGCCAAGGCCTCGCTCTGGTCGTGGGTAACGTAGACGGTGGTGAGGCCGAGCTCGCGCTGCAGGCGCTTGAGCTCGGAGCGCATGCGGTCGCGCAGCTTAGCGTCGAGATTGGAGAGCGGCTCGTCCAGCAGCAAGAGCTGCGGCTCCATCACCAGCGCGCGCGCGAGCGCCAGGCGCTGCTGCTGCCCGCCCGAGAGCTTGGTGGCCTCGCGGTCGACCAGCGCGTCGAGCTGGACCGCTTCCAGCACGCGCATCACTTTCTCATGTATCTCCTTCTTGCGCAGCTTGCGGACCTGGAGCGGGAAGGCGGCGTTCTGGAACACGTTCATATGCGGCCAGATCGCGTAGGATTGGAACACCATCCCGAAATTGCGCTTGTTGGGCGCGACGAAAATCCTTCTTGCGGATGAATACATGACCTTGCCGGCGACCTCGATCTCGCCCGCGCTCGGCCGTTCGAGCCCCGCGATCGAGCGCAACGTCGTGGTCTTGCCGCAGCCGGAGGGCCCCAGCAGGGTGAACAATTTGCCCTCCGGGACCTCGAAGCTCACGTCCTGCGCGGCCTTGACCAGCGTTCCGCGCTCGCCCGGATATTCGGTAAACAGTGATCTCACGCTCAGCACGTTTCGTCCCCGTTCTGGTTTTCTTATGCTTCCGCGATGCCGAACCGCTTGCCGGCGAGCTGCGCCAGCATCACCAGGCAGAACAGCAAGATGATCAGCATGACGCCGAGCGCCGACAGCTCGACATATTGGCCATTCTGCCACAGCTCCCAGATCATGACCGATACCACCTCGGAGCCCGGGCTGTAGAGCAGGATCGAGCTCGACAGCTCGCGGATCGATACGATCAGCACATAAATCCAGCCCGCGAGCAATCCCGGCTTGAGCAGCGGCAGGACGACACGGCGGAAGGTCATACCCCAGGACGCGCCGCTCATGGCCGCCGATTCTTCGAGCTCCTTGTGGATTTGCAGCATCGATGCCGAATTGTAGCGCATGCCGTAAGGCATGAAGCGCGTCACATAGGCGATGAGCATGATCCAAATCGTGCCATAGACGCCGATGTCGATGGTGAGATAGCAGATCATGATGGCGAGGCCGAGCACCAGCCCCGGGAACACCAGCGGCAGCGAGGCCAGATTGTCGATGAGCCAGCGCCCCGGCACCTTGGTGCGCAGCACGATCCAGGAGATCACCGCCGACAGCAGCATGATGATGGTGGCGGTGGCGAAGGCCAGGAACAGGCTGTTGCGGACGATGTCGACAAAACCCGGATAATCCAGGACGGTGCGGTAGGACGCGAAGGTGATCCGCTGCAGCGCCGCCCATGACGGCGCACTGTAGAAGCGCTGCAGCGACGACCAGACCAGCACCAGGAACGGCAGCAGCACGATCACGACGAAATAGAGAATGAAGAAGGCAGCCGTCGCATAACGCCAGCCGCCGAGGTCGATGGTGCGCGGACGGAAACCTTTGCCGGTGACGGTGGCGAAGCGGGAGCCCTGGCGGGCGAAGCGCGAGTGCAGATAGATGCCGACCGAGGTCATCAACAACAGCGTCACCGCATAAGCGCAGGCGAGGCCGACCTGGCTCGGATATTGATGGATCGCCTGATAGATCGACGACGTATAGACCTGGATGCCGACCGGCAGTCCGAGCAGCGCCGGCACCTCGAATGATTCGATCGCGCGCACCAGCAGGATCAGCAGCGAACCGGCGGCGGCCGGCCAGGCCAGCCGCAACGTGATCCGGCGCGCGATCGCCAGCACCGACGCGCCGCTCATCAGCGCGGATTCCTCGAGCGCGGGGTCCATCGAGCGGAACGCCGCCGTCATGAGCAGGAACGCCATGGGCGAGTAATGCAGCCCGTCGACCCAGATCATGCCGGCGAGCGTGTAGATGTCGACAAAGACCGCGTCGGTGCCGGTGAGCCCCTGCAGGACCTTGTTGATGATGCCGATTTTCGGGCTCGCCAGCATGATCCACGACACCGTGAACAGGATGCTGGGGATCACCAGCGGGATGATGGAGAGGCCGAAGAACAGCTTCTTGAACGGCGTGTTCGTGCGCTCGTTCATCCAGGCGAGCGCGGTGCCGAGCGCAAGCGACAGCACCGCCGCCCCGATGGCGAATTGCACCGAGTTGAGGAACAGGCGGACGGTCTCGGCGCTGAGATAAGCGGTACGGAAATTATCCAGCGTATAGCGCGCCGGCACCGTCGCGGTCTGCGGGGTGAGGAAGCTCTGCCAGAGGAGGAACACCAGCGGCACCAGCGCGAGCCAGGCCACCAGGGCCACCGGCGCCCCGATCAGGAGCCATTTCGAATCGGGCCGCCGCCAGGGCGCCGATTCGGCGCGCGCCAGATGACGGAGACGGCCGACGGTGGTCATGACCCTTGCAGCTCGGGGCTGGGGCGCTGGGCGCGGGAGCCTGCATCGTATCACCAGTGTGAACCGATGGCTCCCGGGGCCCGTCCGTTTGCGGGCCCGTCTTCGGGCCTGTGAAGGAATCGCCCCTCCGCTCATTCCCTCGAAACAAGCCGTGGAAAAACTGTCGGACCTTTCGCCTTTGAGAAGATTGTTCTGAAGAAGCGCCTTGAGTCGCAAT
>DATDGG010000304.1:0-2812 GCA_036522235.1 Xanthobacteraceae bacterium | reverse complement strand
GGCATCGTTCGCCCGGTTGCGGTTGGAGTAGAGGCGCCCATCGGGGACGGGTTCGCCGAGTTATCGAGCAACCCGGCAGGCCCGTTCTCGCAGAGGACCGCTGCCGCGCTGAGCAGAAGTCCGGGTTGAAGGTCGCGTGCTTCCGGTTTGCGCCGGGGGACTAAACCGCTCTCGCGGTAGAGCGCTGCGCGCAGGCATGTTCCCGAAGCGATCAGCAGCGCAGTAACGGCATGGGGCGAGCTGTCTGAGGATTGGGGGTTCAACCCGACCTCAGGGAGCCCCCTCATGACCGACACCCCCATCAGTCCGCTCCGCCGGCGGATGATCGAAGACATGACGGTCCGCAAGTTCGCGGCGCGGACGCAGGAAGGCTACATCCGAGCCGTCAAAGGCTTCAGCGCGTTCCTCGGGACCTCACCGGACACGGCGAACGCCGAGGACTTGCGCCGCTACCGGCTGCATCTGGTCGCCAACGGCGTCGGCGCGCCGACCATCAACCACAGCCTGACGGCGTTGCGGTTTCTCTTCCTGGTGACGCTGCGCAAGCCCGCCATCGTGCTCGACATGCCGTTCGTGCGGGAACCGCGGCGGCTGCCGGTCGTCCTCAGCCCGCAGGAGGTGGCGCGTCTGCTCGATGCGGCGCCGGGGCTGAAGTACAAGGCGGCGCTCAGCGTCGCCTACGGCGCGGGGCTGCGGGCGTCCGAGGTCATCTCGCTCAAGATCGCCGACATCGACAGCGCCCGCATGGTCATTCGGGTCGAGCAGGGCAAGGGCCGCAAGGACCGCTACGTCATGCTGTCCGAGCACCTGCTCGAACTGCTGCGCGCGTGGTGGAAGGCGGGGCGCCCTCAGGGCTGGCTGTTTCCCGGGCAGAACCCAGTCAACCCGCTCACGCCGCGGCAGCTCAACCGGGCCTGCCATGCCGCGGCGCAGATGGCCGAGATCGACAAGCCCGTATCGCTGCACACGCTGCGGCACAGCTTCGCCACGCATCTGCTAGAGCAGAAGACCGACATCCGCGTGATCCAGGTGCTGCTCGGGCACAAGAAGCTCGATACCACCGCGCTCTATACGCGCGTCGCCCTCAAGGCGCTCGGCCAGGTCACCAGCCCGCTCGAACATCTCGTCACGAGGATGCGGCCGCCTTCGTAAGACGCGGCTTCCCTTGCCGCGTCCGCCGCTCGAGGTCGCGGATATCTTCCGCGCCCACGGGCCGGCATGGCGCCACGCCAACACCGGCCACGTGAGCCTCGGCCAGTTGAAGGTCATGTCGGCCATCGAGAGCTGCCGCACGGCGGCTCTCGGCGGGCATGTCGCGCGCTGCGAGAAGTGCCGGCATACGCTCATCGCCTACAATTCCTGCCGCAACCGCCATTGTCCCAAGTGCCAAGGCCTTGCCGCCAAGGAATGGCTGGCCGATCGCGAGGCCGAGCTGCTGCCCGTCCCCTACTACCACGTGGTGTTCACGCTACCGGCCGAGATCGCCAACATCGCCTACTACAACAAGGCCGCGGTCTACGACACCCTGTTCAAGGCGGCGGCGGAAACGCTCACCACCATCGCCGCCGATCCCAAGCACCTCGGCGCCCGCATCGGCTTCACCGCCGTACTGCACAGCTGGGGCTCGGCGATGACCCATCACCCGCATGTCCACATCATCGTGCCGGGCGGCGGCATCTCGCACGATGGGCAACGATGGGTCTCATGCCGGCCCGGATTCTTCCTTTCCGTCCGCGTGCTCTCGCGGCTGTTTCGCCGCTTGTTCCTGGAACAGCTCAACGCCCTGCATGCCGCCGGCCGCCTGCAGTTCTTCGGCGATCACGCCCGCCTCAATGAGCGCGGCGCCTTCGCCACCTACCTCGCACCGCTGCGCAAGCTCGAATGGATCGTCTACAGCAAGCGCCCGTTCGGCGGTCCGGAGGCGGTCTTGGCCTACCTATCGCGCTACACCCACCGCATCGCCATCTCGAACAGCCGGCTTGTCACCTTCGACGACACCAGCGTGACCTTCAGGTGGAAGGACTACCGCGCCAACGGGCGCGACCGGGCCAAGGTGATGACGCTTGCCATCGACGAGTTCATCCGCCGCTTCCTGATCCACGTGCTGCCCGGCGGCTTCCATCGCATCCGCCACTACGGCCTCTTCGCCAACGGCGGACGCGCCGCAAACATCGCGCAGGCGCGTCAGCTGCTCGACGTCAGGGCCGCACATGTCGAGCCCGGCGATACCGGCGGCACTGGCGACGCTGAACCGCAGACGCTCTCGCATCCTTGCCCGTGCTGCGGCGGACGCATGATCATCATCGAGACCTTCGAGCGCGGATGCACGCCGCGACATCGCTCCACGGTTCCGACCTGGGTCGACAGCTCATGATCGCCAGCCGCCGCTCACCTCGCCTAAATGCCGCCCACCGCCATCGTTCGCCATCAAGCGGAGAAGAGCGGGCTCGCACCATTGGCCAGATCGCCCTGCCGGATCGGGTACTGCGCCATCCCCATCAACCGCAACGATGGTCTAGCCGCGCTCCGCTACCGCAATCTCATGACGCGCATCTTGCCCGACGGCCGCGCCGCCCGCACGCCATCCGGTCAGGCGGCGATCCTAATTCCCCATAGCTTGGCCGCGGGCGCGGCACCGACGTGCCACGCCGGCCCGCGGTTTCCTCCCCCGAGGCTTCTCGGACGCCTGCCGCCCGAGCACGTGGCTTCGTTCTTCAGCGCCAGGCGTCCAAGAAGCCTTAACGATCTGACCCGTCAATCCATGGGCAGCCGAACGGCCGGTTCCGGCGCGATTGAGCCATCCGCCGCGGAA
>DATDGG010000303.1:0-10230 GCA_036522235.1 Xanthobacteraceae bacterium | reverse complement strand
AGGCGCGCGCCATCGGACGTCGAAGCCCGCCGCTTCACCGAAGGCGTCGCCGGGCGCCTCGGCCTCGCGGCCGACTTCGTTCAGCCCGCGTTCGAAGATCCGGCCGAGCGCATGCTCAAGGAAGGCGAGCTGCCGGCGAATATCGATCCGAGCAATCCGCAAATCGATGATCCGAACGAGCGCGCCCGCATCATGCGCGCGTTCGAGCGCCATCTGGGCAAGCCCGCCGGCTATGTCTTGCCGGTGCAGCGTTGGGCCGCGCAAGCAAAACCCGGCTGGGTCAGCGAGCAGTGGCAACTACGCCGCGGCCGCCTGTTCCTGGCGCCTGGCGATTCGCCGATCGGGTTAAGGCTGCCGCTCGGCTCGCTGCCCTATGTCGCGCCGATCGATTATCCGCATCTCATCCCCGCCGACCCGTTTGCGCCGCGCCAACCGTTGCCTGAAGCGAAGGTGGTGCCGAGCGCTGAACCCGCGCCCGCGGCGGGTCGTCCGGTGGCGCAAGCGGTGCCGACGGGGCGGCCGTCGCCCGCCGGCGTTCCGGTGCGCACCGCCTTGGCGGTCGAGCCGCGCGAAGGCAAGCTCTGCGTGTTCATGCCTCCGGTCGAGCGGCTCGAGGACTATCTCGATCTTCTCGCGGCCGCTGAGGCGACCGCCGCCGAGCTTGGCATTCCCATTCGTCTCGAAGGCTATCCGCCGCCGCCCGACCCACGCCTCAACGTCATCAAGGTGACGCCCGATCCGGGCGTGATCGAGGTCAATATCCACCCGGCGGCGTCCTGGCGCGACGCGGTCGAGACCACGACCGCGCTTTACGAAGAGACGCGTCTCACGCGGCTCGGCACCGACAAGTTCATGATTGACGGCCGCCATACCGGAACCGGCGGCGGCAATCACGTGGTGCTGGGCGGACCGACCGCGGCCGACAGCCCGTTCCTGCGGCGGCCCGATCTCTTGAAAAGCCTGGTGCTGTATTGGCAGCGGCGCCCTTCGCTCTCCTATTTTTTCTCCGGCCTGTTTCTCGGTCCGACCAGCCAGGCGCCACGCCTCGATGAAGCGCGCCAAGACATGCTGTACGAGCTCGAGATCGCGCTGTCGCTGGTGCCGGCGCCGGGCGCCGGCGAGGCGCCGCGGCCGTGGCTGGTCGACCGCCTGTTCCGCAATCTCCTGGTCGACGTGACCGGCAATACGCACCGGGCGGAGCTGTGCATCGACAAGCTGTTCTCGCCCGACGGCCCGACCGGGCGGCTCGGCCTGGTCGAGTTCCGCTCGTTCGAAATGCCGCCCGACGCCCGCATGAGCCTCGCCCAGCAATTGCTGTTGCGCGCGCTGGTGGCGTGGTTCTGGCGGCAGCCGCTCAGCGGCGCGCCGGTGCGCTGGGGCACCGCGCTGCATGACCGCTTCATGCTGGAGCACTTCGTGTGGCGGGACTTCCTCGATGTGCTCGACGATCTCGGCCGCGCCGGCTACCGCTTCGATCCCACATGGTTCGCGGCGCAGCGCGAGTTCCGCTTCCCGCGTTACGGCACGGTCGAGCAGGGTGGCGTCGAGCTCGAGATTCGGCATGCGCTGGAGCCATGGCATGTGCTGGGCGAGGAGACGGCCGCCGGCGGCACCGCCCGGTTTGTCGATTCCTCGGTCGAGCGGCTGCAGGTCAAGGCGCAAGGCCTGAACGAGAGTCGCCACATCATCACCTGCAACGGCCGCCGGCTGCCGCTCGCCTCGACCGGACGGTTCGGCGAATTCGTCGGCGGAGTGCGTTTCAAGGCCTGGCCGCTGCCCTCATCGCTGCATCCCTCGATCAACGCCCACGCGCCACTGACCTTCGACGTCATCGACGCCTGGAGTGAGCGCTCGCTCGGCGGCTGCGTCTATCATGTGGCGCATCCGGGCGGCCGCAGCTACGATACTTTTCCTGTGAATTCCTACGAGGCCGAGGCTCGCCGCCGCTCGCGATTTCAGGATCATGGCCACACGCCGGGCCGAATCGTCAGTCCGCCGGCGCACGAACGCTCGATCGAGTATCCCCTTACGCTCGATCTCAGGACCGAAGTCTAAATCCAAGCCCAAAGGCTAAGATCGCCGCATGGCAGCCCGTTCCGACACCTTGGTCGAAGCGCCCGGCGACGGCTGGGCGCGCCTTCTTTCAGGCTATCAGCCGCTCGCCGGCATTTTCGACGAGATGATGGATGCGGACGGACAGGTTCGCCCGCATTGGCTGCCGTTCCTCGCCATGCTGGCTTCGCTCGGCGCCGAGGAGATCAATCGGCGCTTCGCGGTTGCGGATCGCTACCTGCATGATTCCGGCGTGTTCTACCGCGTCTATGAGGATCCGGCCGGGGTCGAGCGGCCCTATCCACTCAGCCATGTGCCGCTGTTCATCAATCCGGCCGAATGGACCGCGCTCAAGCGCGGCCTCATCCAGCGCGCCGAGTTGCTCGAGCGTGTGCTGGCGGACGCCTATGGGGCGGCGCGGATCGTGCACGAGGGCCACCTGCCGGCTGTGCTGATCGCGGGCA
Source organism: Xanthobacteraceae bacterium (assembly GCA_036522235.1). Classification (GTDB taxonomy): domain Bacteria; phylum Pseudomonadota; class Alphaproteobacteria; order Rhizobiales; family Xanthobacteraceae; genus VAZQ01. The sequence goes on along the minus strand of DATDGG010000303.1, from coordinate 7,714 downwards.
ACCCGGAGTTTCTTCGTCCGCTCGTCGGCGTCGCGCCGCCGGGCGGGGCGCACCTGCATTTCTATGCGGTCGATGTGGGGCGCGGCGCCGATGGCCGCTGGTGGGTGCTGGGCGATCGCACCCAGGCGCCGTCGGGCGCGGGCTTCGTGCTCGAGAGCCGGCTCGCCCTGCAGCGGGCGCTGCCGGAAGTTTATCGCGGCATCCGGGTCGAACGGTTGGCGCCGTTCTTCCAGGCGTTTCAGTCGGCGCTGTCGGGCTTTAATCGCCAGCATGATTCGCGTGTCTGCCTGCTCACGCCGGGGCCGATGAACGATTCCTATTTCGAGCATGCCTACCTCGCCCGCTATCTCGGCCTGCTCCTGGTCGAGGGCGAGGACCTGACCCCGCGTGACGACGGCGTCTTTATTCGAACGGTGTCCGGCTTGAAGCGTGCCGAGGTCCTGCTGCGCCGCCTCGACGCGGATTTCTGCGATCCGCTGGAGCTCAACGCGCATTCCCGCCTCGGCGTCACCGGTCTGGTACAGACGCTGCGCGACGGCAAAGTCGTCATCGCCAATTCGCTCGGCGCCGGCTTGGTCGAGGCGCGATCCATGCTGGCGTTCCTACCCGCGCTCGCGCCGCAGCTGCTCGGCGCCGAGCTCGAAATTCCGAACGTCGCCACCTGGTGGCTTGGTCACGCCCGTGTCCGCGACGAGATGCTCGACAAGCTCGATACGATGGTGATCGCGTCGGCGTTCACCGACAATCTGCCTGGCCGCAGCATCGGGACGGCGACGCTCGGCGCGAAGCTCGATGCGGATCAGCGGGTGCAGATTGCGCACGCCATCACCGACCGCGGGATCGATTTCGTGCTGCAGGAAGCCGTGACGCTGTCCACCATGCCGGTCTGGCACGACGGCGGCTTCGCGCCGCGCCCGTTCATCCTGCGACTCTATCTCGCCCGTGTCCGCGATGGCTGGGCAGTCATGCCGGGCGGGTTCGTGCGCATCGCCGATGGCGTCGACGCGCGCGCGGTCAGCCTGCAGAAGGGGGGGCGCACGGCGGATGCCTGCCTGCTGTCGGAAGGTCCGGTCGCCGAGACCACGCTGCTGCCGACCCCGGAGCGGATCACGATCCAGCGTGCCAGTGGCGTGCTGCCGAGTCGCGCCGCCTACAACCTGTTCTGGCTCGGCCGCTATGTGGAGCGCGCCGAGGCGACCGCGCGGCTGGTGCGGGCGCTGATCAACCGCATCACCGAGGCCGGCGAGGCGGCGGCCGCGATCACTGCGCGGGTCAGCGCGATCCTTGCAGCCTGGAGTGCCGGTCCGAACGACATGCCCCAGGTCAAGCCCAGCTTGATCGCGGAAGCCGCGCTGACGCGCCGCGACGTCGAAGGCTCGCTGCCGCGGCTCACCGCCAGTGCGCGCTCGGCTGCGTCGGTCATTCGCGACCGGCTGTCTCCCGACGCCTGGCGAGCGCTCAACGATCTGGTGGCGGCCATCGATGAGCCGCTCAAATCCGGGTCGTCCGAGAGCCTCATGCTCGATCGCGTCGAGCGGGCGCTGCGCATCATTTCTTCGTTTTCCGGACTGGCGCAGGAAAACATGACGCGGCTTGCCGGATGGCGGTTTCTCGAGCTCGGCCGCCGCATCGAGCGCGCCATTCTGACCTGTCGCTTCATCCGCGAGCTTGCCGACGCGGGCGCACCGGATGGGGCGCTCGATGTGCTGCTCGAGCTGTGCGACAGCCAGATGACCTATCGGCAGCGCTACGTCATGATCGCGGCGCGCGCTCCGGTGATCGATCTGGTCATGCTCGATCCCAACAATCCCCGTTCGGTGATCTACCAGCTCGACCGTATCGAGGCACATCTTGCCGCGCTGCCCAAGCGGGTCGCCGACGGCCGTCTGTCGCTGCCGCAACAGACCGCGGCTTCGATCGCAACCGGATTGCGAACCGCCGATGCCGCCAAGATCGATATCGCCTTGATCCTGCGCAGCGAAAACGCGCTGATGGAGCTTTCCGCAACGATCGACTCCTCGCACCTGGCGCATGACGAGCGATTGGAGACGGTGTGGGAGGCGCTCGAATGATCTACGATATCCGCCAGACCACGACCTATGTCTATGCGTCGAAGGTCGCCTATGCGCATCACGTGCTGCGTCTGATGCCGGTCAATCGGACGGGCCAGCGCGTGCACGCGGCCGCGCTCGATATTTCTCCGGTGCCGGTCGAACGGCGCGAGGGCTTCGACTTCTTCGGCAACCACGTGACCTGGATCGGGCTGGAGGAGCAGCACGACCGCCTGTCGATCAAGGTTGCGGCGCGCGTTGCCGTCGAGGCCCCGGCCGAGCTGCTGCCGTTGCCGACACCCGCGTGGGAAGAGGTGCGCGCCGCCGTCATGATGACCAGTGACGTCGGTCCGACTTCGCCGGCGCATTTTCTGTTTGCGAGCCGGCGGGTGTCGCTCGACTCTGAGATCGCGGACTATGTGCGGAAGAGCTTTCGACCCGGGCGGCCCGTCTTCGAGGGCGCGGCCGATCTCATGCGGCGCATCAAGGCCGATTTCGTCTACGAGATCGGCGCTACTGACGTGGCGACCTCGCCGTCGACGGCGTTCGGGCTGCGGCGCGGCGTCTGCCAGGACTTCGCCCATGTCATGATTTCCGGCCTGCGCGGCATCGGGTTGCCGGCCGCCTATGTGAGCGGCTATTTGCGCACGGTGCCCAAGGAGGGCCAGGCCCGGCTCGCCGGCGCCGACGCGATGCATGCCTGGGTCATGGTCTGGTGCGGGGAGCACGCCGGGTGGTGTGGCTTTGATCCGACCAACGCCATCCTGGTCGGCGAGGATCACGTGTTCCTTGCCTTTGGCCGCGACTATGCGGATGTGGCGCCGATCGCCGGCGTCGTGTTCGCCTCCGGCGGCCAGCAGCTTGAGACCGCGGTGGATGTGATTCCGGTCGCGTAGGGGCGCCCCTTGTGGGCGCCCGGGCGGGCACTATGAGGGCGTTTACGCCAAAGCCCGCGAAGCCGGGCGTAAACGCCCTGATGCTCTTCGACGGGCTATGGGCCGCCCCTACGATGGTTGGAGCCCGCCCTTCTCTTCGACGAACCGGATGATCGTGTCCACGCCCTGTCCGCTGTGCAGATTGCTGAACACGAACGGCCGCGCGCCGCGCATGCGCCTGGCTTCGCGGTCCATCAGATCGAGTGAGGCGCCCACATGCGGCGCGAGGTCGATTTTGTTGATCACCAAGAGGTCGGAGCGGGTGATGCCGGGGCCGCCCTTGGAGGGAATCTTGTCGCCGGCCGCCACGTCGATGACATAGATCGTGAGGTCGGCAAGCTCGGGCGAGAACGTGGCGGCGAGATTGTCGCCGCCGGATTCGATCAGAATCAGGTCGAGCTCGGGGAAGCGCGCCCGCATGTCGGCGACGGCGGCGAGGTTGATCGAGGCGTCCTCGCGAATGGCGGTATGCGGGCAGCCGCCGGTCTCCACCCCGACGATGCGTTCGGGCGCGAGCGCGCCGGAGCGCACCAGATAGTCGGCGTCCCATTTGGTGTAGATGTCGTTGGTGATGGCGGCGATCTCGTAGCGCGCGCGCATGCGCTTGCACAAGGCGTCCATCAACGCGGTCTTGCCGGAGCCGACCGGGCCGCCGACCCCGACGCGCAAAGGACCATGAGGATGATCCATGAAGCGGCCCTCCTGCGCGCTCAGCTGCGGAACAGACGCGTATACTGCGTTTCGTGCCGCATGCTGGCAATATCGGCGCGGAACGCAGCGCTGCCGATGTCATCGAGCGGACAGGAAAATGCCTGCTCGGTGCATGCCGCGATGATCGGCTCGAGCCCGGCGAGCACGCGCTGCCCATCGGTCTGCCCGAGCGGAACGAGCCGCAACCCGGCCGACACGAGATTGCCCGCCACCGCCTGCAGAAAGGCTGCGAGCGCGGGCTCGACGGCAATGCCGTGTCCCGCGGCCGCCACGCCTACGGCAACCGGATAGGCGAGGGGGCCATCCCATGCCGACGCCAGCCGATCGAGCGCGGCGCAGGGCCAGGCGGCGCGCGTCGTATCGAGGAACGCGCGGCCTTGCGCGGTCGTTTCGAGGAAGCGCTCGCGGCTTGGCGCCAGCGCGGCGCCAAGCTCGGCGACCGCGGCCAGCGCCGCATCGTCGGTTGCGAGTACCGCACGGTGAGCGTGAACCAGAAGCACGGCGTCGCAAAAACCGCCGCCGTCGCCGATCATCACGGCGAGCCAGCGTGCCAGCGTCGCCGCATCCTTGATATCACCGGCCTCGACCGCCCATTCGATCCCGCCCGAATAGGAGAACGCGCCGATCGGATAGGCCGGCGTCAACCAGGCCATGAGCCGGTAGAGCGCGGCTGAATCACTGCTGCTGCGACCCGATGCCTCAGTCATGCGCGTGACCGTGCGGCGGCGCGTAAGCGCCTGATTCCGGATCGAACGCGGCCTCGATCGCGGTCACCTGCGCGCCGAGCCGCTCCAGCATCTCGGAGAGAACATGATCGCGGCGAATGCGCAGCCGCTCGCCCACGACCTGCACGTCGGTGTGGCGGTTGCCGAGATGCCAGGCGAGCCGCGCCAGATCGGATGCACTCGCGGCCGCGATCTCGAACAGCAGCTCCGGCTTGCCGATGACGCCCACCAGCGCGCCGTCCTCGAGCACCAGGCCGTCGCCATCCTTGAGCGCGGTCGCGTGGGGTAGATCGAGCAGCACGCGCGTGCCGCGCTCGGCGGTGAGCACCAATCGGCGCCGATGTCGCTCGCTCGCATCGAGCACGACGCGATCGATGGCAACTGCGTGGTCCCATTGCCCTGCCTGCCGCACTGAATGTGCCCGCCGCATGGATCAAAACCTCAGTGTGCGATCGGAATCGATCAGAACAAGAAATACCGTTGCGCCATGGGCAGCACTTCGGCCGGCGCGCAGGTCAACAGCTCACCGTCGGCCTTGACCTCGTAGGTCTCCGGATCGACCTCGATCTTGGGCGTCGCGCCGTTGTGCACCATGCTCTTCTTCGAGATGCCGCCGCGCGTGTTCTCGACCGCGACCAGGGTCTTGGCGATGCCGAGCTTCTTGCCGAGGCCTGCGCGCACCGCGGCCTTCGAGGCGAACACGACCGACGAGGCGGTGCGGGCGCCCGCAAAGGCGCCGAACATCGGCCGGTAATGCACCGGCTGGGGCGTCGGGATCGAGGCATTGGGATCGCCCATCTGGGCCGCCACGATCGAGCCGCCCTTGATGATCATGTCGGGCTTGACGCCGAAGAAGGCCGGCGACCACAGCACCAGGTCGGCGAGCTTGCCCTTCTCGACCGAGCCGATGAGCTTGGAAACGCCATGCGCGATCGCCGGATTGATGGTGTATTTCGCGACATAACGCTTGGCGCGCGCATTGTCGTTGCCGCCCTTGTCCTCCTTCAGCGGCCCGCGCTGCTTCTTCATCTTGTCGGCAGTCTGCCAGGTGCGGATGATGACCTCGCCGAGCCGGCCCATGGCCTGGCTGTCGGACGACATCATGGAGAGCGCGCCGATATCGTGCAGGATATCCTCCGCGGCGATCGTCTCCTTGCGGATGCGGCTTTCCGCGAATGCCAAATCCTCGGCGATCGAAGGATCGAGATGATGGCACACCATCAACATGTCGAGATGTTCGTCGATGGTGTTGCGGGTGAACGGCCGGGTCGGATTGGTGGATGACGGCAGCACGTTCTTGAGGCCCGCCACCTTGATGATGTCGGGCGCATGGCCGCCGCCGGCGCCCTCGGTGTGGAAGGCATGGATGGTGCGGCCCTTGAAGGCCTTGATGGTGTCCTCGACGAAGCCGGATTCGTTGAGCGTGTCGGTGTGGATCATCACCTGGATGTCGTAGTCGTCGGCGACCGAAAGGCAGCAGTCGATGGCGGCCGGCGTCGTGCCCCAATCCTCGTGCAGCTTGAGCGCACAGGCGCCGGCCTCGACCATCTCCTCCAGCGCGGCCGGGCGCGAGGCATTGCCCTTGCCGGCGAAGCCGAGATTGACCGGGAACGCATCGGCGGCCTGGATCATGCGCGCGATGTGCCAAGGTCCGGGCGTGCAGGTCGTGGCATTGGTGCCGGCCGCCGGCCCGGTGCCGCCGCCGAGCATCGAGGTGACGCCCGACATCAGCGCCTCCTCGATCTGCTGCGGGCAGATGAAATGAATATGCGTGTCGAAGCCGCCGGCGGTGAGAATCTTGCCTTCACCGGCGATCGCCTCGGTACCGGGCCCGATGATGAGTGTGACATCGGGCTGGATATCGGGATTGCCGGCCTTGCCGATGCCGGCGATCTTGCCGTCCCGGATGCCTACGTCGGCCTTCACGATCCCCCAATGGTCGAGGATCACCGCATTGGTGATGACGGTGTCGAGCGCGCCAGCCCGGTTGGTGATCTGGCTCTGGCCCATGCCGTCGCGGATCACCTTGCCGCCGCCGAACTTCACCTCCTCGCCGTAGGTGGTGAAATCCTTCTCGACCTCGATGATCAGATCGGTGTCGGCGAGCCGCACGCGGTCGCCGGTGGTGGGGCCGAACATGTCCACATAGGTGCGGCGCTCGATCTTGAATGACATCGCGGCCCTCTTACGGCTTGCCCATCTCTTACAGCTTGCCCATGACGTCGGCACGGAAGCCGAAGACCTTGCGCTTGCCGGCGAACGGGATCAGCGTCACCTCGCGGGTCTGGCCGGGCTCGAAGCGCACCGCCGTGCCGGAGGGGATGTCGAGGCGCATGCCGCGCGCCTTCTTGCGCTCGAACTTGAGCGCCGGGTTGGTCTCGAAGAAATGGTAGTGGCTGCCGACCTGGACCGGCCGGTCGCCGGAATTGGTGACCGCGACCGTGATGGCCTTGCGGCCCGCATTGAGCGTGATGTCGCCGTCCTTGGTGATGATCTCGCCGGGGATCATGTTTGCTTTCCTGTCATCGGATCGGCTCGTGCACTGTGACGAGCTTCGTGCCGTCCGGAAACGTCGCCTCGACCTGAATCTCGTGGATCATCTCGGGGATGCCTTGCATCACCTGCGCGCGGGTGAGCACGGCGGCGCCGGCTTCCATCAGCTCCGCGACCGTGCGGCCGTCGCGGGCGCCTTCCAGGATGAAATCGGTGATGAGGGCGACCGCTTCCGGATGGTTGAGCTTGACGCCGCGCTCGAGACGGCGGCGTGCCACCATGGCGGCCATGGCGACCAGCAGCTTGTCCTTTTCCCGCGGGGTGAGGTTCATTGCGCTTCGCCTCAGGCAAGCCAGAGCCGCGGCAGCCGCCCGCCGCGAATGGTCGAAAGAACACAGGCGAGATCATGGCGCAACGCCGCCCCGTCGGCGGCCGCCAGGCGCATGACGGCAAATCCGCCCCAGGCGGAAACGCCGACCTCGCCGCGGCATTGGCGGCTCGCGTCCCGCACCGCCGCCGCGATCGCCTCATCGCCCGGAACCAGCAGCACGCTCGCGATGGCGACGCCGCCCCCGGCGACTGCGGCTTGCGAAAGCTTTGCGGCTACGTTGCCGTCGAGCCGCATGATCTCGGCATGGAGCAGACGGCCGCCGCGCCGCACGCGCCAGCAATCGAAGAGGGAGCCCTCGGCCACCGTCTCGCCCATGCCGGAGCGGCCGAAAATCACCGCCTCGGCCAGGAGCAGCCGCGCGTCCGTGGCGAGATCGACCTCGATGGTCCGCCGCAGTCGGGCCTGATT
>DATDGG010000302.1:0-3919 GCA_036522235.1 Xanthobacteraceae bacterium | reverse complement strand
GACGTTGTCGACGTGGTCACGGAGCGGCCGGAGGCTGCCGCCTGCGCGGCCTGATCGATGCCGGTCGCCACCACAGCCACACGGATGATGCCCTCCAGGCTCTCGTCGAAGGTGGCGCCGACGATGATGTTGGCGTCCTGGTCGACCTCCTCGCGGATGCGCGTCGCCGCCTCGTCGACCTCGTAGAGCGTGAGGTCGCGCCCGCCGGTGATCGAGATCAAGAGACCCTTGGCGCCCTTCATCGAGGAATCGTCGATCAACGGATTGGCGATCGCGGCTTCCGCGGCGCTCAGCGCCCGCTTCTCGCCGGAGGCCTCACCGGTCCCCATCATCGCCTTGCCCATCTCGCGCATGACCGCGCGCACGTCGGCGAAGTCGAGATTGATGAGGCCTTCCTTGACCATCAGGTCGGTGATGCAGGCGACGCCCGAATAGAGCACCTGATCGGCCATCGCGAAGGCGTCGGCGAAGGTCGTCTTCTCGTTCGCCACACGGAACAGGTTCTGGTTGGGGATGATGAGCAGCGTGTCGACGACCTTGTGCAGCTCCGTGATGCCGGCTTCCGCCATCCGCATGCGGCGCACGCCCTCGAAGTGGAACGGCTTGGTGACGACCCCGACGGTGAGGATGCCGAGCTCCTTGGCGCAGCGCGCCACCACCGGTGCGGCGCCGGTGCCGGTGCCGCCGCCCATGCCGGCGGTCACGAACACCATATGGGCGCCCGAGAGGTGGTCGCGGATTTCGTCGATCACCTCTTCGGCGGCGGCGCGTCCGACCTCGGGCTGCGAGCCGGCGCCGAGACCCTCGGTCACCTGCACGCCCATCTGGATGATGCGCTCGGCCTTCGACATGGTGAGCGCCTGGGCATCGGTATTGGCGACGACGAAATCGACCCCTTCCAGCCCGCTGGCGATCATGTTGTTGACCGCGTTGCCGCCGGCCCCGCCGGCCCCGAACACGGTGATCCGCGGCTTCAGCTCACGGATGTCGGGGATTTTCAGATTGATGCTCATGGCTGCCTCTTCATAACGCGGGTGTTCTCCAGCCCGCGGGGTCGAGCCGGTCCGCCGCCGGCTGATGGATGTTGCGTGACCAGGTCATCAGAAGCTCTCCCGAAGCCATCGTCCAACCCGTGCGATGTAGCCGCCTGTTCCGGTCTTTGAGCGCCGCGCTCCGCGCGTTTCGAAATGCTCCCGATGCGCGACCTGCGGGTAGACCAGGAGGCCGGTGGCGGCGGCAAAGGCCGGGCCCTTGGCTTCTTCCGGCATTCCGGAAATGCCGAGCGGCCGGCCGATCCGGACCTGCCGGTTGAGGATGCGGGCGGCGAGATCCGCAAGGCCGCTCAATTGGCTGGCACCGCCGGTCAGGATCACGTGTCCGCTCGGCTCGGCGGCGAACGGCGACGCCGCGATCCGGTCGCGGACCATTTCGAGAATCTCCTCGATGCGCGGCTTGATGATGCGAATGAGGGCGGAGCGGGGAATGAATTGAGGCGTGTCCCGCTCGTCATGCCCGACCGAAGGTATGGTGATCATATCGCGCTCGTCCGCTCCGCCGGCGAGCACAGTGCCATACAACGTCTTGATTCGCTCGGCGTCCGCGAGGCTGGCATTGAGGCCCTTGGCGAGGTCGGTGGTCACGTGCCGGCCGCCGAGCGTAAAGCCGTCGACGTGAACGAAACGGCCGCCAGCAAAGACCGCGAGGCTGGTGGTGCCGGCGCCCATGTCGACGACGGCGGCGCCGAGATCGGCCTCGTCGTCGGCCAACACCGACAGTCCCGCCACATAGGGGCTTGCCACCAGCGCTTCGACCGCGAGGTTGCAACGCTCGACCGCGAGCATCAGGTTTCGCACCACGAAGACGTCGACCGAGGCGACATGCATGTCGATGCCGAAACGCCGGCCGATCATCCCGCGCGGGTCGCGGATGCAGCGCGCCTCGTCGAGGGCGTAGCCGATCGGCAGCGAATGCAGGAGCGCGCGGCCGGGGCGCGCGGAGTGCTGGCTGCCGGCCGAGAGCACGCGCGCGATATCGCCGTCGGACACCGCCGAGCCGGCGACGTCGACGGAGGCGGACATGAGCTCGCTGGCCGGCCGCCCGGCGGACACCGAAACCACGACCGCCTCGAGCTGCAGCTTGGCGCCGCGCTCGGCGAGATCGACGGCCTGGCGGATCGCGGCCTCGGCGGCGGTCAGATCGATCACCGCGCCGGCCTTCATGCCGCGCGCACCGGTATGGCCGAAGCCGAGCACCTCGATCGTATGGCTGCGCCGGCGCAGCGTTTCCCGGTTCGGATTGGGCTTGAGGCGCCCGATCAGGCAGGCGACCTTGCTGGTTCCAACGTCGAGCGCCGCGATGAGCGCCGTGCGCTTGGGCGACAGCGGCTTCATTTTCGGGGTCAGGCCGTGCTGCAGGAGGCTCATGCGGCACCTCCCTTCTTGGCCGGCTTCTTGTCCTTGAGCGCCTCGGCGCGCTGCGCGGCGGCGGCTTCCGACAGCTCGACGGTCACGCGGTCGGGCAGCCGCAGATCGACCCATAGGATGTCGCGCGAGAGGAGCTTCTTGTCGCGGTCGAGCGCAACAAGCGTGGCCAGCGCCTCGCCGGCGCCGGTCTCCGGCAAGCGAATGTCGAGGCCGTTGCGCAGCCGCAGGTTCCAGCGCCGCTCGCCGATCAGGACCGAGGCGCGCACCTGGTCGCGCAGCTCCGGATAGCGATCGAGCAGCGCGAGAAAATCCTTGGCGCGCGCCGCGGCGCCCGCCCCGACCACCAGCGGCAGGCGGGTCAGGCGCGGATCGACATAGGGCTCGAGCACGGTCCCGTCATCCGCGATGACCGAGACGCGCCCGCGCTGCTGCCAGAGCGCAAAGGCTTCGCGCTCCTTGATGCCGATCTGCAGCCGGTCGGGAAAGAGCTTGAGCACGGTCGCATCGGCGATCCACGGATTGGTCTTGAGGCGGTCGCGCGCCGCCTCGACGTCGAGAAAAAGCAGCGATGTGGTGCCGGTCACGCCGGCGCTGGCGAGGATTTCCTCGCGGCTGACATGGCGCTCGCCGGAAAGCGCGATGGCGGCAATGCGGAAGCCGGCCGCGTTGGCGGCGGCATCGCGCGCGTCCCTGAACGCCCCGACGATTACGGCGGCGCGATCGCCGATGACAAGCCCATAGGCGAGAGTCGCGAAGAGAAAAGCGCCGGTTGCCGCCAAGCCGGCGCCGGAGGGCACGCGCACATTGAACACCCAGATCGAAGAGCGCCGGAGCCAGCGGCGGATTGCGGACCGACCCGCCGGGCGCGCAGAACCGCCCGCATAGGCATGGGTTGCGGCATGGGAGGCCGCCCGCCCGGACGGCCGCGCGCGCCCCGAGGCGCGCCAGAACGAGGTCAATGGCGCGATCCAGGTCAGCGACTGAGCGAGGCGTCCTCGACCATCCATCTCACGAGCTCATCGAACGAGATGCCCGCATGTGCCGCGAGCTCCGGCACCAGCGACGTCTCGGTCATCCCAGGTTGTGTATTCACTTCGAGGCAGACCAGGCCTCCCGTCCCCTCAATGCGGTCGTCGTAGCGGAAGTCCGCTCGGCTGACCCCGCGACAGCCGAGCGCCCGATGCGCCGCCAACGCTAGTCTTCGGACCAGTTGGTAAACAAAGTCTGAAACCGGCGCCGGCAGAAGGTGTCTTGATCCGCCGGGAGCGTATTTTGCCTCATAATCGTAAAATCGCACCGCCGGCACGATCTCGATGACGCCGAGCGCCTCCTCGCCCATGACGGCGCACGTCAGCTCCTTTCCGGCGATGTATTTTTCGACGATGACCCGCTCCCCGTAGGCCCAATCCTCGCGAAACAGCTCCTGCGGCGGATGGGCATGCTCGGGTGTGACGATGAAGACGCCTTTGCTCGAGCCCTCGGCGATCGGCTTGATC
>DATDGG010000301.1:0-1894 GCA_036522235.1 Xanthobacteraceae bacterium | reverse complement strand
CAGGTGCGCCTCGGTCAGCCGGCCATAGACCCCCGCCCCGTTGATCAGCGCCAGGCCGGCGACCAGGGTTATCAGCACCGCGCGCAGCAAGACGCCGGCGCTCCGCCAGTGACGCGCAAGCCAGCCGGCGATGACCAGCTTGGTCGCCTCCATGGTGCCGGCCAGGACCATGACGGCGACGGTGGCGCCAGCAAAGATTTCCGCCATGCCGCCGACCGAGAAATAGGCCGCCACGCCGGCGAGCGAGATCGCCGCCAGATAGGCCATGATGTTGGCCGCCCTGCCGTCGCCGGGGTGCTGCATGGGTGCTGCATGGGGTGTAGCGCCAAGTGTCGCAGATGCTGCACCTGGTGCCGCACTGCGCGGCGCGCGATGCGCCGGCGGCGTCCACCCCCTTTTGAGCCGTCGCTGGATCGTCGAGCGAGCGACGCCGAATCGCTTCGCCAGGGCGGTGACGTTCAGCGCGGTCGGGATCGGGGTCGGGTCTTGGGTGGTGGTGTCAGCCATGGTCAGCCCCCCTCACCAAGAGCGGATTCGATCTCGCGGACCAAGTCGCGATCGATCTCGCCGCCGGCGTCGTTGCAGCGTTGTAGGATGCGGTTCAGCAGCCGGCGCAGCGGTGCAGCTGCTCGTACTGGCCTTCGTTGGACAGCTGCTCGATGCGGTAGGCGCGCAACAACAGACCGTTCGGGCCGTTCACCCAGACATTGCGGCGGTCGTCGCTGACGACAATCTCCAGCCACCTGATGCTCGGGATGTCGACGCAGTCTCGCGTGCCGCGCCGCGATGCGATGAAGTAACCCGCCGCACCGCCAGCTATGGCCGCCATCACGAGGGCGAGCAGGGTGTGGCTCATTGTTCACCCCCCACGTGTCGCTCTAAGAAATCGAGCACCCGCCCCCCGTGCCCGCGAGCTTCGTGGCGGGCCGCGACGATTGCCGCGATAACGGCAAGGCCCCGGCCGCCAGTGGTGGCGAACCAGTGCAAGAGGCTTACGTCCAGCACAATGCGGCGGACAAGCCGGTGCAGATCGATGCCGTCAGCGCCGGCGCGGGCGGGGCTCATTGCGGCCTCCCGCGTTGGTACATCGCGGCCCGGCGGGCCTGATGAGCGCGTGCCCATAAGGCCATGGCCTGCTCCTCCAGCAGGACCTTGATGGTGGGGTTGGTCTCCCAGCGGGCCGCAGAGGCCGCGGCGAAGGCCTCGGCGCGCATCTGCTCGTCCACGGGCGGCAGCGGCTCACGATTTGCCATTGGCGCCTCCCCTGGCCTTGCGGGCGGCCTTCCTGGCGGCCTTGGCGGTCGCAATGACGTGGCCGGCGGGCTCGTCGTAGTCGGGTAGTTCGGGCAGCGGCGTGGCGATCCTCACCTCGGGGGAAAGGTCGACGAGGGGTAACAGTGATAGGCTGTCTGTAGCCATTGGCATGGTTCCTTCATGCTGGTGGTTAGAGCCGGCGCGGCGTTTCGACCGCCGTGTCGGCTCGCTGCTTACCCGGCGTTTGCCCGGCAAGCCACGATTTCAGTAATGCATTGAATGTACGTCGGTTTCAGGTGCTCGTCCTGGCTATATCCAGGACGTGGTGCTGCCCGAGCAGATCGTGCAGGTGCTGACCGCGCGCGAGATCGCGACCCAGCAGGTCGAAACCTTCAAGGCCGAGCGCAACGCGCAGGATCAGCGGCTCGAGGTCGAGGCCTCGAAAGGACGCGCCGACATGCAGACGCTGCTGGCAAAATCCTCGATCGGCATCAACATTGCCGAGAACGACGCCACCGCCGTGAAGAAGACCGCCGACGGCGAAGCCTACAAGCTCGACGTGGTCGGCAAGGCGAGCGCGGTCAAGACGCGCGAGCAGGGGCTCGCGATCGCGGCCGGCCTCGACGCTCAGCAGGCGGCG
>DATDGG010000300.1:0-3135 GCA_036522235.1 Xanthobacteraceae bacterium | reverse complement strand
GTAGTTGGTCGGCGTCATGTATTCCGTCGACTGCCCGGAGTTCATATCGATCCGGTAGACGCGATCGCTGCTGAAGTCGTGCGTCCACACGATCTGGTTCTTGTCGTCGGCGCTCGCCGAATAGGGCTCAGCATAGGGCGGCGTGTAGGGCTTGGTCCCGTTCACCAGCGGGTATTCCTTGAGCACCTTCTTGTCCGGATCGAACATCAGGAGCTGGCCGGCGTAGAACTCGGCGGCCCACAGGCGATCTTGGCCGTCGATCTGCCCGCGCCGCGGACCGGCCATGGGCGTGGGGGTCTTATACTCGGCGTATGAGACCGTCTTGGGATCGAAGATGCCGATCTTGCCTTCGGTCCAGATATAGAGATCGGTCCGGCCCTTGGAATCGGTGTCGGTGTCGTAGATTCCCTGATTCTTCGGAATCACGAAGCTCGTCGGCTTCACCGTTTCGTTGTTGGTATCGAGCTTGGTCAGCTGGCTGCTGCGCCGGTCCAGGTACCAGACATTGCCCTCCGGATCCAAGCCGAACATGGCGCGGCCGCCCGCCCAGCTGACGAACTTGTCGTATTTCGGATCGTATTTGACGGTGCCGTTCTCCATCCCGACAATGACATTGCCGCGCTGGTCGAATTGCAGCTCGTGCGCGCCGCCGCCGGGATCGCCCGGGCGTCCGTCGGCCTCGCCCGGCATCCGCCCTTCGCGTCCGGCTCCCCCCGGCACCTCGAAGTGCAATTCCCTGGTTTGGCCGGTCTTCAGGTCGACCTGGCCGATCATGTAGGAGAAGTGATCGGTGTAGTAGGCGTATTGGTCATTGTTGATGACGTCGTGCGGCCAGACGAACCGCCGGTCGCCGCGCAGCATGTAGAGCTCGCGGGCGCCGCCGCGCGGCAGCGCGTACTCGGTCACGACGATGTTGGTCGCAGCCGCATCGGTCGGCCGCGCGCGCTGTTTGAACGGGACCGTGTCGGAGGAACCGGGGCCGCGGATCGAAACCAGATAGTCGGCCAAAGGCTCGACGAACTGCGCCTGGCTGAACGCATAGGTGCCCGGCGTCGAGCGCTCGACGGCGCGGCCGGCCATCTTCTTGATGACCCTGATCCAGTCTTCCTTGGTGCGCCCCGCCTGCAGCGCCCATTGCAGGGTGTGGCAATTGCTGCATTGGGAGAACAGAACCTTCTGCTCGTCGGTGCCGGGGAGCCCGGCGATGATTTCCGAGGCGGTTGCGTCCTCATAGGCGAGCGGCTTGGCCTTGAGCGTGAAGTCGATCTTGGCGACCTTGCCGTCCGCAATTGCGGCCGGCTGCGCGGCATGCTCGAAGTCCGGCAGCTCGACCGCGACCGAATAGGCGCCGGGCGTCACGTCCGACCAGGCCGGGAACGAATATTCGCCCTTGGCGTCGGTATAGACCGCGACCGTGATCGGGCCGTTGTCGCGATGCGCCTTGATCGGAATCCCGGCCAAGGCTTCGCCGGTCGAAGACACGACCTTGCCGGCAAGCAGCGCGGCGCCGTCGGCGGCGAGCGTTGCGCGGGGCGGCACGAAGGCAAAGGCGGCGGCCAGGGCAAGCGCCGTGAGCGCCGTTCCGGCGTAGAGATTGGCTTTCATCGTGGTGACCTTTCTCCGATGGGTAGGGGCCAAGCGTGCGATTACTGCCGTTCGAAATAACAACAATGCTACGCCTGCCCCTGTGAGGCTTCAAGGCGCGCGCCGCGCCGGCACCAGAAAAGCCGCGCCGCCGTCTCGCATCGCAGCAAAATTGCGTGGCCAGGCACGCGCCTTCCCGTCAATGGCCGAAGTCAGCCTGCGCATTGGAATCGCTGGACAAGGCGGCGCTGCCTGAATAACCCTCGACCCATGGACAAAGCAGAGCTCAACGTACGCGCCATCCTGGCCGGGGATGCGCCGAAGGACGCGACCGTGACCGTCAAGGGCTGGGTGCGCACCCGGCGGGACTCCAAGGCGGGCATTTCCTTCGTGCACCTGTCGGACGGATCGTCGTTCCATCCTTTGCAGGTGGTGGCGCCGAGCACGCTCCCCAATTACGCCGACGAGGTCTTGAAGCTCACCGCCGGCTGCGCGGTCGTGGCGACCGGGACGGTCGTGCCCTCGCCCGCCAAGGGGCAGCCGTTCGAGTTGCAGGCGAGCGCCATCGCGGTGATCGGCTGGGTGGACGATCCGGATACTTATCCGATCCAGCCCAAGCCGCATACGCTCGAGTTCCTGCGCGAGGTGGCGCATCTGCGGCCGCGCACCAACGTGATCGGGGCGGCAACGCGGGTGCGCCACACGCTGGCGCAGGCGATCCATCGTTTCTTCCACGAGAACGGCTTCTTCTGGGTCAATACGCCGATCATCACCGCCTCCGACGCGGAGGGCGCGGGCGCGCTGTTTAGAGTTTCGACGCTCGATTACGCCAACCTGCCGCGCACGCCGGACGGCAAGGTCGATTTCGCGCAGGATTTCTTCGGCCGCGAGGCGTTCCTGACGGTGTCGGGGCAGCTCAATGTCGAGGCCTACTGCCTGGCGCTCACCAAGGTCTACACGTTCGGGCCGACATTCCGGGCCGAGAACTCCAACACCAGCCGCCATCTCGCCGAGTTCTGGATGATCGAGCCGGAGATCGCCTTCGCCGACCTCGCCGACGACGCGAGCCTGGCGGAGCGGCTCATGAAGTTCACCTTCGAGGCCTTGCTCAAGGAACGGCACGAGGACCTCGCCTTTTTCGACGAGCGGATCGAGAAAGGGCTCCTGGCCAAGCTCGAAGGAATCGTGGCTTCGGAATTCGTGCGCATGGATTACGGCGAGGCGATCGTGGTGCTCGAGCGGGCTAAGGAGAAGTTCGAATTCCCGGTGAAGTGGGGCATCGACCTGCAGTCGGAGCATGAACGCTATCTCACCGAGAAGCACGCCAAGAAGCCGGTGATCGTGATGAACTACCCGAAGGACATCAAGGCGTTCTACATGCGGGTGAACGACGACGGCAGGACGGTCGCGGCCATGGACGTGCTGGCGCCGGGGATCGGCGAGATCGTCGGCGGCAGCCAGCGCGAGGAGCGCCTGGACATGCTCGACGCCCGCATGGCCGAGCGCGGCATCGACAAGGAGCACTACGGCTGGTACCGCGACCTGCGCCGC
>DATDGG010000299.1:0-5261 GCA_036522235.1 Xanthobacteraceae bacterium | reverse complement strand
CCGTGACCCGCCTGGTGCGCGGCTCGCCGCGCGACGTGGTGCCGGCGGCGGGGTGAGGCGGTCGCTCAAGTCTACAGACAAGGCTTGACTTGACCCTGCAAATCAGTGGATTCAGGAAATTGAAACTGGTGATTTGTGCCCGGGCGGGAAAACCGCGCCGGGCATTTTGTTTGCACCGGCGTTGAGCACCCGAGAGGTTCAACGAACCATAGGCGCGAGCCCTGCGAGGGTTGCATGGCTCCAACGCTCTCGAGGCGGTGATCCATTGTTTCCCGATTGTATTTACAATGAACCACGCTTCGGAGCCATGCACTCAGTGGGGTTGTCCGCGGGCGGTTTCAGCAAGGCGGCGGCCGAGGTTTGGAGAAGAGGTTTAGAGCATGATCCCGAAAAAGCCTGCCCCCGCGCAGGCGGGGGTGGACACCGGTTTTCGGAAAAGATCATGCTCCACCAATAATGTAGAGCGGGATGACGATTCGAAGAAAAGTCATCCCACTCTAGCTCACGACCGCCCGTAGACCGTGACGATGCTGCCGCGGGTGACCTTGTTCTCGGGCGAGGCGAGGAACAGGATCGTCGCCGCCACCTCGTCGACCTTCGGCCAGGCCGCGTAGTCGGCTTGCGGCATGGCGGCGCGGTTGGCTGGCGTGTCCATGATCGAGGGGGCGACCGCATTGACCAGGATGCCGGCTTTGACGACCTCTTCGGCGAGCGCAACGGTGAGGGCGGCGACGGCGGCCTTGCTCGCCGCATAGGCCGCCATGCCGGCGCCCGTGCGCCATTCGAGCGCGGGGCGCGCCGCCACATTGACGATCCGTCCGCCCGTGCCGGCCATGGCATTGACGGCGGCGCGGCAGCTCAGGAACGCGGTCACCAGGTTGAGGTCGACCTGCATCATCAACGCGGCCTTGGTGGTCGCGCCGACCGCCGACATGGCGAAGCCGCCGGCGAGATGGATCGAGGCCCACAGGCTTCCCGCGCCGGCATAGAGCCGCGCCACCGCGGCCTCGTCGGTGAGGTCGATCCCCCCCGTGAGCTTGACCTGCGCGTGATCGCGCAGGGGAAAGTGCTCCGCCTCGGCCGCCACCAGATAAGGCACATGGCAGACCGCGCCGGCCGCCACCAGGGCGCCCACCACCGCGCCTCCCAACGCCCCGGTCCCGCCGGTGACGACCACGTGACGATCGCGATAGTCCATTTGCGCCTCCACGGCCCAATCCATCCTTCCCCGCAAGCGGGGAAGGGAAGACGAGGCGGCATCATCGCCGATGCGGTGCGTGGCGCCAAGACGCTCGCGCGCGCATTGGCTAATAATGGCCGTGCCGACGAATCGGGGACTCGCGCCGCCGCGCTAAGGGGCACCAATGCCGGATTTCGACCTTGCCGTCGTGGGTGGCGGCATCAACGGCGCCGGCATCGCGCGCGACGCGGCGGGCCGCGGGTTGCGCGTCCTCCTGGTCGAGCAGAACGATCTTGCCTCCGGCACGTCGTCGGCCTCCACCAAGCTGATCCATGGGGGCTTGCGCTATCTCGAGCACGGCTGGTTCCGCCTGGTGCGCGAGGCCTTGGCGGAGCGCGAGGCGATGCTGCGGATGGCGCCCCATCTGATCCGGCCGATGCGCTTCGTGCTGCCGGTCGAGCCCGGCATGCGCCCGATCTGGCAACTGCGCCTGGGGCTCTTCGTCTACGACCATCTCGGCGGCCGCAAGACCTTGCCTTCGACGCGTAGCGTCGATCTCTCCGGCGATCCGCATGGCGCGACGCTCAAGGGGCGCTATCGCGGCGGCTTTGAATATTCCGACTGCGTGACCGATGATTCCCGTCTGGTGGTGCTCAACGCCGTCGATGCCGCGGCGCGCGGCGCCGTGATCCGAACCCGCACGCGCTGCCTGCGCGCCGATCGCGCCGACATCTGGAACATCGTGCTCGAGGCGCGCGGACGGCGCGAGGTCGCGAGCGCCCGCGTCCTGGTCAATGCCACCGGGCCGTGGCTCGGGCGCTTCACGCAGAGCGCGCTGCAGCGGCCGGCGCCGGCCGAGTTGCGGCTCGACAAAGGAAGCCACATCGTGGTCCGCCGCCTGTTCGGGCATGACCGCGGCTATATTTTCCAGACCGCCGACGGCAGGGTCGTGTTCGTGCTGCCCTACGAGCGCGACTTTACCTTGATCGGCACCACCGACGGCGCGTTCTCCGGCGATCCCGGCGCGGTCGCGCCGAGCGCGGAGGAGATCGATTATCTTTGCGCCGTCGTGAACGATCATTTCCGCGCCGTCATCTCGCCCGCCGATGTGGTGTGGGCCTTCGCGGGCGTGCGTTCGCTCCACGACGACAGCGCCGACAAGCCGCAAGACACCAAGCCACAAGACACGATGCGCGACTATGTGCTCACGCTCGACGAGCAAGCCGGGAAGGCCCCACTGCTGACCGTCTATGGCGGCAAGATCACGACCTTTCGGGCGCTGGCCGAGGCGGCGCTCGACCGCCTCGCCCACGTGACCGGCGCGCGGCCGGCCTGGACCAAAAAGTCGCGCCTGCCCGGCGGCGATTTCGCGGTCGACGGCCTGGCGCAGCTCGTGGCGCAAGCGCGCGCGACCTGGCCGTTCCTGAGCGAAGCCCATGTCGGGCGCCTGGCGCAGGCCTATGGGACGCGCATCAGTGCCGTTCTCGGATCGGCCCGGCACGCAGACGAGCTCGGGCCGTGGCTCGGCGCCGATCTCACCGGCGCCGAGGTGCGCTATCTGATGGACCATGAATGGGCGCGGAGCGCGGAGGACGTGCTCTGGCGCCGCAGCAAGCTTGGCTTACGCGTATCGGCGCCGGAACGCGCGCAATTGGCAAAATTCATGGTCGATGCGATCGGCAGCGTTGCCTGAAGGCGCTTTGCAAAGTCCGTCAAATTTTAGCGATCCGCTTTACCGCGGCGCAGTTTGAAAGTGTCATGACAATACCGCCGGATTGGTAACGGGAAACCTAGCTCGGTTAACCCTGACTGGGGCGGTGGCCATGCGATCAAACAGCAGGAACATCGAAGCTAAGGGCGTCGAGGCGGCAATCAGGTCGGCTCGCATCCTGATCGTCGACGACGAATTCTACCAGCGCAAGGTCCTGCGCACGCTGCTGTTGTCGATGGGCGTGACCGACGTGCATGACGCCGCCGACGGCGAAGGCGGCCTCGCCGCGGTCGCCGCGCTCGATCCCGATGTGGTGATCCTAGATTGGCAGGTGGGCGGACTGAACGGCCCCGAATTCGTGCGCCGGGTGCGTGCGTCCGACCAGCTCTCGCGTCCCAACGTGCCCATCATCATGTCGACCGGTCACGGCGAGCGTTCGCGTGTGGTCGAGGCGATGCGGCTCGGGGTGCATGAATTCCTGGTGAAACCCATTTCGGGCGAGGCGCTTTGTGAACGCCTGTCGTCCGTTCTGCGCAAGCCGCGGGCAATGACGCGGCGCTATGACCCCGCGTGCAGGTTCGACCGGGCGGCCGAGACTATGATAGTCATGGAGTAGGGCGCGGCACGGCTTGGGCGCCGCCCTGGGGCGGGGCATCGTGGCGGACTACCTTCTCGCGATCGACCAGGGCACCACGTCGACACGAACGATCCTGTTCGATGCCGCGTTGACACCGGTCGCGACCGCGCAGCAGGAGCTGCGGCAGATCTATCCGGCGCCCGGCTGGGTCGAGCACGATCCCGAGGAAATCTGGTCGGCAACGGTCGCCACCGCGCGCGCGGCCCTGGCGCAAGCCGGTGTGGATGCCGGCAAGGTCGCCGGCATCGGCATCACCAATCAGCGCGAGACCACGATCCTCTGGGATCGCGCCAGCGGCAAGCCGATCCACAATGCCATCGTATGGCAGGACCGCCGCACCGCCGACATGTGCGCGAGCCTGCGGCAGGCCGGGCACGAAGGCGCGGTTGCGGCCAGCACCGGGCTTCTGCTCGACCCGTATTTTTCGGCAACCAAAATCCGCTGGCTGATCGATCATGCCGAAGGGGCGGGTGCGTCCGCGCAGGCGGGGCGGCTCGCCTTCGGCACGGTCGACAGCTTCCTGCTTTGGCGGCTGACCGGCGGACGCGTTCACGCCAGCGATGCCACCAATGCGGCGCGCACCATGCTGTTCGACATTGGGCGCGGAGAATGGGACTTGGGGCTATGTGAGATCTTCGGCGTGCCGCCGGCGCTGCTCCCGAGCGTCTGCGATTGCGCCCATGACTTCGGGACGACCGAGCCGGCTTTGTTCGGCGGTGGGATCAGCATTCTTGGGCTCGCCGGCGATCAGCAGGCGGCGACCGTGGGACAAGGCTGCTTCACGCCCGGCATGATCAAGTCGACCTACGGCACCGGGTGCTTTGCGCTGCTCAATACGGGTGCCCAGCCAGTCGCCTCGCAGCACCGCCTGCTCACCACCATCGCGTATCAGCTCGCCGGCAAGCGCACCTATGCGCTCGAAGGCGCGCGCGCGGCCGCCGGGCGTCTCGCGTTCGGCACCGTCGATACGTTTCTTCTCTGGCGGCTCACCGGCGGCCGCGTGCACGCGACCGACGCCACCAACGCCGCGCGCACGTTGCTGCTTGATATCCACACCGGCGCATGGGACGACGCGCTCGCCGCGCTGTTCGGCGTGCCGGCCGCGCTGCTGCCGCAGGTGCGCGACTGCGCGGGCGACTTCGGCACCACCGAGCCGGGTTTGTTCGGCGGCCCGATCCGCATCCTCGGCGTTGCCGGCGATCAGCAGGCGGCAACCATCGGACAAGGCTGCTTCCGCCCCGGAATGATCAAATCGACCTACGGCACCGGGTGCTTTGCGTTGCTCAACACCGGCGAACAGGTGGTGCGCTCCAACAATCGTCTGCTCTCGACGATCGCTTATCAGCTCGAGGGCAAGCGAACTTACGCATTGGAGGCTGCGATCTTCGTCGCCGGCGCGGCGGTGCAGTGGCTACGCGACGGCCTCAAGCTGATCGCGACCGCGGCCGAGACCGCGGCGCTCGCCGCCGCTGCCGACCCGGCCGAGCAGGTCTATCTGGTCCCCGCCTTCGTCGGCCTAGGCGCGCCTTATTGGGATTCCAACGCGCGTGGCGCGCTTTACGGCCTGACCCGCAAATCCGGCCGGGCTGAGTTCGCCCGTGCGGCGCTCGAAGCGGTCGGCTACCAGACCCGCGATCTGATTGAAGCCATGCGCGCCGACTGGCCTGAGGCGAGCGGCGCCGAGACCGTGCTGCGCGTCGACGGCGGCATGACCGAGAGCGAATGGGTGATGC
>DATDGG010000298.1:0-11076 GCA_036522235.1 Xanthobacteraceae bacterium | reverse complement strand
AGGCAGGCGGTCCCGATCGTCCCTCCGCCCCCCCCAATCCCCCCGACGCTCGGGACCGCCGGGGGTCACCAGGCGCCGCTCTTCCATTTCTGATACTCGGCCTTGAACGCCGCCATGATTGGAAAGAAAGCCTTCGTCGCTTTTGCGGTCATCACCGCGCTGGGCGTTCTCGAGTCTGCTCCTGCGGCTTTGGCGAAAGGTCGCGCCAACCCAGGTGGCGGCGTGAGGCCGTGCAGCCTTGACGGAGTCAATCCGGTTCACCACCCTCAAATCTTTGGTGATCCAGCCGTCGCTAGAACATACGGTTTTGTTCTGGGTCAGGACCGCGCTTGGCACGTGATGCCCAACTGTCACATAAGTTGAGCCCGATCAAAGATATTCGATTCCGGCGCCGGCTCGGCGAGCGCCGAATTAAAAAAGACGATAAGTTAAGTTATTGAAATCCTTGGCGCTCCCTAGGGGATTTGACCCTCCCCCTTACATTCATAAGTGATTCAAGAACTTATTTTGAGCGCGCTCGGCGTTTTGTAGCGATTTTTGGAAAACCATCCCGCCATTCCAGAACAACCCCTAGGCACCTTAGCCGGATCGATGTGAGGGGAGCGCCGCCGTTCGCCGCGGCGCTCGCCAGCCCGACGTAAGCTAACCCCTACCTATTTGCTGGTGGTTCATGGGCATCGACCGTGCGGCGGAGGAAATCGCCCCAAAATTTCCGCTCTTGATTAATGAAAAGTAGTTCGGGACCAACAAAGCACATTCCCCAGACAATCAATATAGGAATGAGCAATAAGTTCGGGCCAGCCTCACGGCCACCCCAAGTCCGAATAGTATCAAGAACAACTGGGATACCAGTCACAAGCACAAAAGCAAAAAAAGCCAACGTGGATATGCGGACGAACAGCGGCACTACAACTCGGCAACGCAATCGCGTGCAAGAATTCTCATCAAACAGTTCTCCTTGGAGCCGAAGGGGGGTTGGGAACAGAATCCATCGGCGTCTAGCCATGACCAGTGAAGTCTCTTCAACATATCCAACGACATGCTTTCCACCAAAAATCCCACCGAAAATCGTCCGCGCGCTCATAGCCCGAAGTCGACGCACACACTCCACCCGCTCCAACCGAGTAACCAACTCGAACGACTGCGGCCTAAAGTACTGGCGTAATGCATGAATGCCGAAAATAGCGCACCCCCGAATACCCGGATATTGGACACGTGTTGGACACGAAACGGGCGGCTATAGCTAAGTCGTTGATTTCAATGGCGCTCCCTAGGGGACTCGAACCCCTGTTTTCGCCGTGAGAGGGCGACGTCCTGGGCCGCTAGACGAAGGGAGCGCAGGCGCAAGATCTCCGAGATAGCCCCGTTCCGGCGGCGGCGCAAGCGCGCGGGCGCGGAGCACGTGTCAAAAGCGCGCGGGCCGCGGCGGCGCGCCGGCGGGGAGTGGCAAGGGCGGTGCGATCGGGCTAAACAAAAAAGTTGCCCGGTCGCACCATCGTGTTCCGGGCCGACCGCCCTCCCGATCCGCGCGCCGGCGAAGCGGAGGGACGGCGGGCGCTCTCCAACAATGGGTCGCCGGCAGCTGCGCGCCTTCATGCGCGCGGGTCGTCCTTGGGGCAGGGACGGCCGAGGCGCCGGGGGGCGAGCATGCGCAAGCGGTTGTTCAATTGGGAGGGGGAGCGGTTCGTCTATCTCGGCCTCGAGGGCGAGCCGGGGGTGCCCCCGGCGCAGCAGGCGTCCGACCTGTTCGTGCGCGCGGGCCGCGAGCTTGCGACCCTCGATCTGTCGTTGCTGCGCCACACCGTGCGCACGCGCGTCTTCGGCCGCACCCGCGACGCCCGCACGGCCGGCAGTGCCGCGCGCGCGCAGGCGCTGGTCGGGCGATCGCGGGCGGCCGGATCGAGCTACATTTCGGTGCCGCACTTCTTCACCGCGGCCGATGTCGGCCTCGATCTCTTCGCCATGGCGGCGCCCGCCGGCAATCCGATCCGTCACGTGACCGAGCACGACCCGGAGCAGAGCTTCATCCGCCATCTGGTCTGGGGCCGGATGGTCTTTCTCGCCGGCATGACCTGCGAGGCGCAGCCGGAGCTGTCGGCGCAATGCGCCGATATCCTGCCGCGCGCCGCGGCGCTCCTGGCGGAGACCGGCTGCGATTGGCATAACGTCGTGCGGGTCTCCTTCTTCCTCGACCGCAGCCAGGAACCGGACGACCTGCTCGGCGCGGTGGCGGCGCTGGTGCCGCTGCCGCTCGCGCACGCCGAGATCGAGCTGGTCGAGGGCTTTTCGCGGCCCGGCAAGCTGGTGGAGATCGAGATCACCGCGAAGCGGTGACGGGTTGCTCACGCGCAACCGGCGGAGCCGGCAGCCGCGACGGCAAGCATGCCGCCACCACGAAGATGACGCCTGCCGCGCTCGCCATCAATCGGAACAGCGTGTCGAAACCGTAGCTCTCATAGACAAAGCCGATGAGCGGCAAGGACGCCGCCAGCACCGAGAATCCGACCACATAGCGAACACCGTAAATGCGGGCACGCGCTTCGCCATTGGCCATCTTGCCGATCATAAAGTCATTGATCGGGATTTGACCGAACGCGCCGAGCATGAAGCCAAGCGCGGTGGCGAGCGCCCAACCGCCGCTCAAGCCGGGCATGATCGAGAAGAAAACAATTTGAATCGCCGCGACGGTCAGAAACACGAACCGCGGCCCGAACCGGTCAAGCATGCTGCCGACGGCGAGTTGAGCCATCGAGGCGATTGCAAATACGCCGAACGCAAAGGCACCGACCGTCGTGGCGACGTCGCCTTGCGCCGGAAGGCCGCTCGCGGACAGCCACGCCGTCAGGTCTTGGGCGATGCCTTGCAGACGCTCGTCGAAAATCTTCGGCAGCGCGAAGGTGGTGGACTGAAAGATGAGGCTGGAGACGGCCGTGGTGACGAACACAATCGCCGAGACGCGCAGCAGGAGCGCTTTATAGCCGTCGGGCTGCGCCGCATTGCTGCCTGACTGCGCCGCAGGGGATGCCGGACGCGCGCCCGCTGTCGCATTGCGGCGCAAGATCGAAGCCCATTGGTGGATCGCATACAGGATGCCGACCAGGGCGGAGAAGATGCCGGGCACGATAAATGCCGTACGCCAACCGCCATGGTCGATGAAATAGCCGGTGATGAGGGCGGCGCTGGCGACGCCGAGATTGCCCCAGACGCCGTTGACGGCGAGCCGCATGCCGGTGTTCTTCCACCGTTGCGTGACGATGGCGAGACCAACCGGATGATAGATCGACGCGAATATCCCGACCAAGAACAGCCCGATGCCGACCTGCAACGGAGTTTGCGCGAACGCGGTTGCGACCGACGCCGCGCCAACGCCGACGAAAAACACCGCGACCATGCCCTCGCGGCTCCATTTGTCCGCAAGCCACCCGGCCGGCAGCGCGAACAGGCCGAACGCGAAGAAGCCGGGCGTCGCGTATTGGAGGAGCTCGCCGTAGCTCAGGCCCCATTCGCGCGACAGCGCGAGCGCCGCCACGGTCGCGAAAATCAGCGTGAACATATGGTCGAGATAGTGGCCGACATTCAGGAACAGGAAATGAATACGGTCGCGCGCCATTGAGGTGTCCATGCGGGTGTCAAGGCTCCGTCCCGAACCGCAGCCGCCCGGCCGGCGCCAGCGTGCGGGCATCGAAGGTGCGGGCCTCGAGGGTACCGGCGAGCTCGACGGTGACGACGATGCGGTCGCCGACGGCCGAGATCGCGATGACGCGCGCGCCCTTGGGCAGCATGGCGGTGACATCGGCGGCGGCGGCAGCGCTTCCCTCGGCGCGGAAAACGCGATAGCCGATGACGGATGTGACGGCCGCGACGGCAACGAGCGTGGTCGCGCCCGAAATGATCATCAGCCATCGCACCCGGGCCACGATGCGGGCGGCCGCGGGATCGAGCGGCCTCTGGTGGTCCGGCTGGTCGTCCATTTGCGGATCGCTCATGGCAGTGCAACACCGGCGTAGGGAGAAGGTCGTCGTCGCGGGCCCCGATGCCGGCGAGCGGCTCGACCGCGTGCTTGCGGCCGCAGTCACCGACCTCTCGCGCTCGCGGCTCAAGGCGCTGATCCTCGCCGGCGAGGTCGCCATCGGCGAGCGCACGATCCGCGATCCGGGTCACCGCGTCAATGTCGGCGACACGGTCACGGTGGCGATCCCGCCGCCTGAGCCGGCCGAGCCGGCTCCGCAGGACATCCCGCTCAAGATCGTGTTCGAGGACGACGAGATCATCGTGATCGACAAGCCCAAAGGGCTGGTGGTGCACCCCGCCGCCGGCAACTGGTCGGGGACGCTCGTCAATGCGCTGATCGCCCATTGCGGGGCGAGCCTCTCGGGCATCGGCGGCGTCCGGCGACCCGGCATCGTGCACCGCCTCGACAAGAATACGACCGGCCTGATGGTCGTGGCCAAGACCGACGCCGCCCACCGGGCGCTGTCCCGCCAATTCGCCGATCACGGCCGCACCGGGGCGCTGCAACGCGGCTACCTGGCGTTTGCCTGGGGGGCGCCGGACCGGCCCAAGGGCACCATCGCGGCGCCGATCGGCCGCCACCGCCAGGCCCGCGACAAGATGGCGGTGCGTCCGGACGGCCGGGAGGCCGTAACTCATTGGGAAGTCCTGGAGCGCTACGCTGGTTCCGGAGCCGATTCGGCCGCAAGTCTGCTGGCTTGCCGGCTCATGACCGGGCGCACGCACCAGATTCGCGTGCATCTGGCCTCAATCGGCCACCCCCTGATGGGAGACGACACCTATGGCGCCGGTTTTCGAACCAAGGCCGCCCGCCTCCCGTCCGACGCCCGCGCCGCCCTGGCGGGGCTTGGAAGGCAGGCCCTGCATGCCTATCTATTGGGGGTCGAACATCCATCTCGGGGCGAATACCTGGAGTTCCGCTCGGAACTGCCGGACGATCTCGGCCGTTTACGCCACAGCCTCATTACCGAGCCCAAACCCTAGTCCGGCCTTGCCTGGTTTGCGCCAAGCGGGCGGAAAGGTCTCGGAAAATCAGTGGCTTGGTCAAAAACGGAGGGGTCACGGCGACGTGACAGGGCGTGATTTCGGTGCATCTTTCTTTCGCCCCACCTTTCCCTGTAATGTTGCAACTGCGGTCAAATTTCGCGGTCGCAGCAGACTGGACGGCACCGTCGGCTCAGGAAGCGGCGGTGCGATCCGCCCGCCGGTAACGGGGGCACAACAATGGAGGGCGCTATCATGGCCCACGCCGCGGCCTTGCCCATCATAACGGCCGAATCCGGACTTACCCGCTATCTCGAAGAGATCCGGCGGTTCCCCATGCTGGAACCGCAGGAGGAATACATGCTGGCCAAGAGCTGGCGCGAGCATGGTGACCGCGAAGCGGCCCATCGGCTCGTCACCAGCCATCTGCGCCTGGTCGCCAAGATCGCCATGGGGTATCGCGGCTACGGCCTGCCGATCTCCGAGGTGATCTCGGAGGGCAATGTCGGGCTCATGCAGGCGGTCAAGCGCTTTGAGCCGGACAAAGGCTTCCGCCTCGCCACCTATGCGATGTGGTGGATCAAGGCGGCGATCCAGGAATATATCCTGCGCTCGTGGTCGCTCGTGAAGATGGGCACCACCGCCAACCAGAAGAAGCTGTTCTTCAACCTGCGCAAGGCCAAGAGCCGCATCTCCGCCCTGGAAGAGGGCGACCTGCGGCCCGATCAGGTCAAGCTCATCGCCAAGCGGCTCGGCGTCACCGAGCAGGACGTGGTCGACATGAACCGCCGCCTCGGCGGCGACGTGTCGCTCAACTCCCCGATCCGCGAGGAAGGCGATTCCGGCGAGTGGCAGGACTGGCTGGTCGACGACAGCATCAGCCAGGAGACGCGGCTTGCCGAGAGCGAAGAGGCCGACAACCGCCGCAAGGCGCTGGGCGAGGCCTTAACCGTGCTGAACGAGCGCGAGCGCCGCATCTTCGAGGCGCGCCGCCTCGCCGACGAGCCGATCACGCTCGAGGAGCTCGCCGACGAGTTCGGCGTGTCGCGCGAGCGCGTGCGCCAGATCGAGGTGCGCGCCTTCGAGAAGGTGCAGAAGGCGGTGAAGAACCGCATCGCCGCGATGGAAGTCCCCGCAGCGGCGCTCTGATCAGGAATCAGTAGTCAGTGATCAGTAATCAGAGGTCGGAAGGCTTTCGGCCTTCTGATTACTGACATCTGATCACTGATACCTCTTACTCACTTCCCCCATGCCGCGAAGGCCTGAGCGAAGGCGCGCTCGCCGGGGGTACCCTTTTCCAAGGCCAGGATGGCGCGGCGGTTGTTGGTGTAGACGATCGGAATATCGAACCAGGGCCGCTCTTTCAGCAGCTGGATATTGCGCTCCCGGTCGGTCGGCGCGTTGGAAAGCCCGATCAGGAAATATCCGGTCGTCACCTTGACGGCAAGGCCGGCGAGCGCGGTGCCTTGCGTCTGCTCGCCCTGCTTCATCCAGATTCCCGGAACGTTGAATATGCCGCCGGAGGGAAAATCGGCCGGCAGCTTGAACATGATCTCGATCGTGTGGCTGGTCGAGCCGTTCGATTCGTTGTCGCGGCGCAGCGTCCAGGTGATGCTGGTCTTGCGCTCCGGAATCTCGATGTCGGCGCGCACCGCAAGCTCCGGCGGCTTGCCGGTGCCGGGCGATATCGCCTCGGTCCGCCAGATCGCCGAGCCGACCGCGCGCTTGCCTTGGGGATCGCTCGGATCCTCCTCATAGAGCACGACCTTCTGGGCTACGGTGGCGGCGTCCGGCGCGAATTGCTTGCCGCCCGGCTCGATCCGGTCCGGAAACTTCACCGTCGCCGGTTGGGGGGACGGCGGCTGATCCGGCACCTCGGTCGACTTCGACGGAGCCGTGAGCATGCCGTAGATCGCGACCATGTTCGGCCATTGCCAGAGGAACAGGCCGCCAATTCCAACCACGATCACGGCCGCAGCCGCGATCCTGATCAGGTCGCCGTAGTTGCGCTGCGGCCGCGGCGTGCGATCGGCCTCGGCCGGAGATGGCGCCTGCCGCGTCCGCGGCGGAACCGGGCGCGATTCGTCCACGATGAAGGACGGCTCGAGCATCACCGGCTCGGCGATATCGTCGAGGGTCAGATAGGCTTCGTCCGAATCGAGCGGGCGCGGCTGCGATCGATTGCCCTCGGCCGATGCGGGCGGAACGGCGGCAAGGTTCTCGCGCGCCGATCGGGTGGCGCGGGCCGATGCGCCGCCGAGGTCATTCGCCTCCGAGACGACCTCGCGGAACCCCCGCAGGCCAGAATCGAGCAGCGAGCGGCGGTCGGGCGCGGTCCGCTCGCCCCCTCCGCGCGGACGCGCGGTCGGACGCGCGGGTTCCTGGGCGCCGAGCTCCTCGTCGTCCGCCGGATCAAAGGCCGGCTCGACATGACGGGGCTCGCTCTTGGGGCGCGAGGACGCCGCCGTTGCCTGCCGTCCCTCCGGCCGCGCCGCCGGGGCTCGGCGCGGCGGATCCGCCCGTGCGGGTTCCGCCCCGCCCGATGCTTCGTAATCGATGTCGGGGAGACGTCGCTCGCCCTTGTTGGGGCGGGCGGACACCGCCTGCGCGCCCGCGCGGGCGTCTTGACGCGGCAGCGCCTGCGGCCGGCGCGCCGGTTTCGGCGGCGGTTCCGGCTCGGGCTGACGCGCCGGCTCGGGTTCCTCCCAACGGGGGAATTCAGGCGCCTTCACCCGGGTGGCGGCCTCGCCCGAGCGGGTGGCCTGGCGCGCCGATTCGCCTTCCACCTTGCGGATCGCCTCCTCGAGCGCGAGGCGCTCGCGGGTGACGTCGGATTCATCGAGCACCGGCGTCACCCCGCGCAGCTGCGCCACCAGCGCCGCCCGCGCCCGCTCGTAGAGCGCACGTCGGGCATCGCCGGTATTCTTGTCGAGACCGGCAACGGCACGGGCAATCAGCGGATAGTAATCAGCCATGGGTGTCCCAGCTTACGCTTTCGGCACGCCGGTTGCGCGTCATATCTCCAATTGGTTCAGAGCTCGAACGGGTTGTGCATCAGGATTGTGTCCTCGCGCTCCGGGCTGGTCGAGAGCAAAGCGACCGGGCAACCAACCAATTCCTCGATGCGGCGCACATATTTGATCGCCGCCGCCGGCAGCTGCGCCCAGGAGCGCGCCCGGGCGGTGGGTTCTTGCCAGCCCGCGACCGTCTCGTAGATCGGCTCGACCCTGGCCTGCGCACCCTCGCCGGCCGGCAGGTAATCGATCTCGCGTCCGTCCAGACGATATCCCACGCAGACCTGGATGTCGCCAAGCCCGTCGAGGATGTCGAGCTTGGTCAGCGCCAGGCCGTTGATCCCGCTGTTGCGCACGGTCTGCCGCACCAGGACGGCATCGAACCAGCCGCAGCGCCGCGGCCGGCCCGTCACCGTCCCGAACTCGCGTCCGCGCTCGCCGATCAAGCGCCCGATGGCGGTCTGCTGCTCGCTCGGAAACGGCCCCTCCCCGACCCGGGTCGTGTAGGCCTTGCAGATGCCGAGCACGTAGCCGACCGCGGCCGGGCCGAGGCCGGAACCGGTCGCCGCCTGGGCCGCCACCGTGTTGGAGGAGGTCACGAACGGATAGGTGCCGTGGTCGATGTCGAGCAACGCGCCCTGCGCGCCTTCGAACAGGATGCGCTTGCCCTCGCGCCGCTTGAGATCGAGCAGCGACCACACCGAATCCATGTAGGGCAGGACCTTCGGGGCGACGCTTTGCAGCTGTTGCTCGACGGTCTGCTTCTTCACCTCGTCGAGCCCGAGCCCACGGCGCAGCGCATTGTGATGGGCGAGCAGGCGATCGATCTTGGGCGCGAGCGCCGGAAGATCGGCGAGATCCATGAGCCGGATGGCGCGCCGCCCGACCTTGTCCTCATAGGCCGGGCCGATGCCGCGCCGGGTGGTGCCGATGCGCGTGAGCGTGTTCGAGGATTCGCGAATGGCATCGAGCTCCTGATGCAGCGGCAGGATCAGCGGAACGTTCTCGGCGATGCGCAAGCTTTGCGGCGTGACCTTGACTCCCTGTGCGGCGAGGCGCGCGATCTCGTCGAGCAGCGCCTGCGGGTCGAGCACCACGCCGTTGCCGATCACCGACAGCTTGCCTTGGCGCACGACGCCCGACGGCAAAAGCGAGAGCTTGTAGGTGACCCCATCGATGACCAACGTGTGGCCCGCATTGTGTCCGCCCTGGAAGCGGACCACGATGTCGGCCTGCTCCGACAGCCAGTCGACCACCTTTCCCTTGCCCTCGTCGCCCCATTGGGAGCCGACCACGACCACATTGGCCATGAGTTACCTTCTCTAAGCGGCATCCCAACAATAATTTCGAATCGACAGGGAGCTTGCCCACCGTTCTCGTGGTTCTGGGATAAAGGAAGCGGACAGATCAAGCAAGGCGAGACTGCCGCGCCCACACGGCCGGCAAGCTTGCTAAAATGTTGATTTTTAACGCATTTCGCGGGACCCGCGACATCGCCGCCCTGAGCCAATGCAGCGAATTGTCGTAGCCGCGGCAATTCCACGGCAATGAGGCGGCAATCGTGCGGCAGCGGTCAAGGCGAGCGTTTTCGGGATCGTGCTCGGGTCAAAACCTGAGTGGCTTGGCCTGCTGCACCTGCGGCAGCGCCCGCACCGCGGCCAGCACCTGCGCGGGCAGCTCGCCGTCGATCTCGATCAGCGCAATGGCGTTGCCGCCGGGCGCGTCGCGGCCGACATGGAAGGTCGCGATATTGATGCCGGCTTCGCCCAAGGTCGACGAGAAGCGGCCGATGAAGCCTGGTTTGTCCTGATTGATGATGTAGATCATCGAGGGACCGAACTCGGCGTCCATGCGGATGCCCTTGATGTTGACGATGCGCGGGCGCCCGTCGGCGAACACGGTGCCGGATACCGAGCGCGATTGCCGCTCGGTGACGAGCGTCACCGTGATCAGGCTGTCGAAATCGCCGGCCGCCTGGCGCGTCATCTCCTCGATCACGATGCCGCGCTCCTTGGCGATGCTCGGCGCCGACACCACGTTGACGTCCTCCAGCATCGGCCGCAGCAGGCCGGCAATCGCCGAGGACGTCAGCGCCTTGGTATTCATCTGTGCGACCGCGCCCTCGTAGGCGAGCTGCACCTTGGTGATCCCGGTATCGGTGAGCTGGCCGGCGAACGAGCCGAGCCGCTCGGCGAGCGCGATGAACGGCTTGAGTTTCGGCGCCTCCTCGGCCGTGATCGAGGGAAAATTGACCGCATTGGAGATGGCGCCGCTCAGCAGATAATCGGACATCTGCTCGGCGATCTGCAGCGCCACGTTCTCCTGCGCCTCGGTGGTGGCGGCGCCGAGATGCGGCGTGCAGACCACGTTGGGATGCCCAAACAACGGGTTCTGCGTCGCCGGCTCCTCCACGAACACGTCGAAGGCGGCGCCCGCGACCTGTCCGGAATCGAGCGCCTGACGCAGCGCCAGCTCGTCCACCAGCCCGCCGCGCGCGCAGTTGACGATGCGCACGCCCTTCTTCATCGCCACCATGGCCTTGCCGTCGACGATGTTCTTGGTCTTGTCGGTCAACGGCGTATGCAGCGTGATGAAATCGGCGCGCTTGAACAGCTCCGCCAGCTCGACCTTCTCGACGCCGAGATCGAGCGCGCGCTCGGGCGAGAGGAACGGATCATAGGCGATCACCTTCATGCGCAGGCCATGGGCGCGATCGGCGACGATCGAGCCGATATTGCCGCAGCCGACCACGCCGAGCGTCTTGCCGGTGATCTCGACGCCCATGAAGCGGTTCTTTTCCCATTTGCCGGCCTGGGTCGATGAATCGGCCTGCGGAATCTGGCGTGCCAGCGCGAGCATCAACGTGATGGCATGCTCGGCAGTGGTGATCGAATTGCCGAACGGCGTATTCATCACGATGACGCCGCGCGCTGTTGCGGCGGGGATATCTACATTATCGACGCCAATACCGGCGCGGCCGATGACCTTCAGCCTATCCGCCTTCTCCAGGAGCTTGGCGGTGACCTTGGTGGCGGAGCGCACAGCAAGGCCGTCGACGCCGGCAACC
>DATDGG010000297.1:0-18752 GCA_036522235.1 Xanthobacteraceae bacterium | reverse complement strand
ACCTTGTGGGGAAATTTTCCGCAGACCTATTCCATGGCCGGCCTGATCCTGACCGCGATGCGTCTCTCGCGCAGCTGGGAGGACCGCTACTGGCGTTGAGCGCCGCGGCATTCAGGGCGCAAAATCGATGACGGTCTTGATGTCGCCGGGCTTGTGTTGCAGCGCCTCGGCCCAGCGGTCGAGGGGCACGCGGCGCGTGATCAACCGGCCAAGCCAGCCTGCGTCCGCCTGCTTCAGGGCCGCGGCCGCCATCTCGTAATGCAGGCGGTTGGCGTTGACGGCGCCGAAGATCGTATCGTTGTCGAGCACCAGCGTCCGGTTGAGGCGGCCGATGTCGAGCTTGAATTCATGGCCCGGCGCGGTGACGCCGAGCAGGCAGGCGATGCCGGCCGGCGCCGTACGCCCGAGAATCTCGGCGATGAGGCGCGGCGCACCGGTGCACTCCATCAAGATATCGGGCTGCAGGCGATCGATGATCTCGACGCGGCCCGCATGGTAGGTGCCGCCGAGCTGCCGCACGAGGTCGGCCTTGTGGTCCACGGCATGATGATCGAGGACGTGGACATCGAGGCCTCGCTGCACGCCCATCAGGGCCGCCAGCAGCCCGATCGGGCCGGGACCGGTGACCAGCAGGGTTCGCGGCTGCCACGACTTCGCGCGCTGGCCGATCCGCCACGTGTGATCGAAGGCCTTGGCCAGAATGCTGGCGGGCTCCAGCAACACGCCGAGACGGCCCAGGCTCGGATCGATCTTGACGACGAATTCGGGCTCGACGCGGAAGCGTTCCGCCCCGTAGCCGTGCCGTTCCTTGATGCCGCGCTCGGTGTAGCGGCCGTTGCGGCACATGTCCCATTCGCCGGCCGCGCAAGCGATGCACGGGACCGGAT
Organism: Xanthobacteraceae bacterium; assembly: GCA_036522235.1. Lineage (GTDB taxonomy): Bacteria > Pseudomonadota > Alphaproteobacteria > Rhizobiales > Xanthobacteraceae > VAZQ01. The sequence goes on along the minus strand of DATDGG010000297.1, from coordinate 17,865 downwards.
CGGGCCGCCGCACGATGCCGACCACGAGGTCGCCCGGCGCAAGGCCGCTGTGCTCCGGCACCGCTTCGACCATTCCGAGCGACTCGTGGCCGAGAACGAGTCGATCCTGTCCGGGAGGCGCCGCCCCATATTCGCCGGCCAGGATGTCCCGATCGGTGCCGCACACGCCAAGCGCCAAGGTCTTGACCAGCACGGCGCCGTCCGACGGCGGCGGCTCCGCGACCTCTTCGATCTTTGCCGAATTGGGAACCCCCGGCGCAGTGGTGAGCGCGCGCATCTTGGCGTCCGTGCATGGTGGCGTTCCGGCGCAGCCTCAACGGCAATCCGGTGGAACGGTTCCACGCGCCGGCGGCCGGTGGTCACAATTGTCGGTGAAAAAATGAAACCACGCGACCGCGCGGGTGTTAGAACGGCGGGTCACCCAAGGGAGGCAACCGCATGGATACCATTGGACGCAAGCGATGGGCGATTGCGGAAGGATATATTCCCTCGCAAAGCTCGTTCTCGGACCGCGCATTGATCTCGCACGAGACCGCCTGCATCTTGAATGCCGGCGATCGGGATGCGCATGTTACAATCACGATCGTCTTTGCGGACCGTGATCCGGTCGGCCCGTATCGGGTGACGGTCGGGGCACGCCGCACCTTGCATTTGCGCTTCAACGATCTCAACGACCCGCAGCCGATCCCGCGCGATACCGACTACGCCTCGGTATTCGAATCCGACGTCGCCATCATCGTGCAGCATACGCGGCTCGATTCGCGGCACGCGGAAGTAAGCTTGCTGTCCACTACCGCCTACGCGGAAGCATGAACGCCGATCAGGGATCGGGCGAAACCTCTACATTCATAATTTTGGACCACCGGTACGGCGCTATTCCGTCTACCCGCTTGGCCTGGGGTAGACTGATTCTCGTCGGGGCACCTGTTTTCTCCAAGGAGATGCCAAAATCACAATAAGTTCCCGTGGCTTACGCGCCATTGCGGCGCTGCAGCAAAGCGGGAACCAAATAGCGCCATCAGCCGTTGTCGTGGTCGGAACATCAGGAGATCGCATGATCGTAGTGGTTTCGAACCGCGTGGCCCGGATGGAGGCGGAAGAGCCTGTAACCGGCGGCTTGGCATCGGCGCTGTTGCCGGTAGTCAAGAATTCGGGAGCCATCTGGGTCGGCTCGAGCGGCCGCGTTCGCGACGCTTCCGAGAAAGATTCATTTGCGAAAATCGAAGCGCTGGGGGCCGGCGCGCTCGCGACCGTCGACCTGCCGGCCGCGCACTATCAAGGATATTACGAGGGCTTCGCCAATTCCGGTCTGTGGCCGGCGTTGCATTCGCGCGCCGATCTGATCCAGGTGACGGTCGACAACTACAAATCATACCGTGAGGTCAACGCCTTCATGGCGCGGGCGCTGTTGCGGTTCAATCGCCGCGACGCGACCTTCTGGGTGCAGGACTATCATTTCCTGACCCTGGGATCGGAGCTGCGCCGGCTCGGAGTGGAGCAGTCGATCGGCTTCTTCCTGCATACGCCATGGCCGGTGCGCGTGATGATGCACAGCGTGCCGCATCACCGCGAGCTCGTGCGGGCGATGCTGGCCTATGACCTGATCGGATTTCAGACCGACCAGGACCGGCTGAACTTCAAGGACTACGTCAAGCACGAGCTCGGCCTTGCCGTGGTCAGCGATACGGTCGCATCGGAGCACGGGCGGTCGCGGCTGGCGACCTTCCCGATCGGGATCAATGTGGACGAATTCGCCGCCCGCGCCGCCAAGGCGGCAGCCCGCCCGGAGGTGTCGCGCCTGCGGGCGAGCCTGCAGAACACCAAGCTTCTCCTTGGCGTGGACCGGCTCGATTATTCGAAGGGCATTTGCAATCGGATCCGGGCAGTCGATCGCTTGCTGCTGGCCGAGCCGGGACTGAAGCGTCAAATCTCGCTGATGCAGATCGCGGTCCCCTCGCGTGGCCAGATCGAGGCCTATCGGCAGCTCAAGACCGAGCTCGCAACCTTAGTCGGAGAAATCAACGGCCGCCACGCCGAAGTGGACTGGATGCCGATCCGCTACCTCAACAAGGGCTTCGCGCAATCCACCTTGGCCGGCTTCTATCGCACCGCGCAGGTCGGCTTGGTGACGCCGTTGCAGGACGGCATGAATCTCGTCGCCAAGGAATATGTGGCAGCGCAGAATCCATTCGATCCCGGCGTGCTCGTCCTCTCCGAGTTCGCCGGCGCCGCCAAGGAGCTCGATGCCGCCGTGCTGGTCAATCCGCACGATATCGACGGCATGGCGCAGAAGATTTCTGCGGCACTCGGCATGCCGATCGAGGAACGGCAGGAACGCTGGCGCGCCATGGTCGCCAAATTGCGACCGGCGTCCGTCCAGGCATGGTTCTCGGACTTCGTCCTTGCGCTTGCCGAGGTACGGCGCACGCCGCTGCCGGCGGCAGCTTCTGCCCGTGCCGCCTTGCCGGCTCCCTTCGGCCGCGCCGAGCGAAGCACGGCGCCCGCCCGGCGGCGCATTATCACGATGTCGGATGTCGGATGATCTCTGGCGTCACAGCGCCATCCCCCCGTCCACGAGATGCGGCTGGCCGGTGATGTAGGACGACTCGTCCGAGGCCAGGAACACGGCGAGCGCCGCCACCTCGGCGGGCGTGCCGAGCCGCCCCATGGGCTGGCGATCGACGAAGCCCTGCCGCACATCATCGAGCGAACGGCCCGTTTCGGCGGCCAGCGCCGCAACGCGCTGGTCGAGCGAGGGCGACTGGATTGTGCCGGGACAGATCGCGTTGGCGCGGATGCCTTGCCGGATGAAATCGGCGGCGACCGCCTTGGTCAGCCCGATGATCGCGGCCTTGGTGGCCCCGTAGGCATAGCGATTGGGCACGCCGCTGATCGAGGAAACCGCCGACGAGATATTGATGATCGAGCCGCCGCCATTGGCCAGCATGCCGGGCAGGAAGGCGCGCAGCGTCCGGTGGATCGAGGTCACGTTGAGGTCGAAGGAGAAGCTCCAGTCATTCTCCGAGCAGGCGAGCACGCTGCCATTGTGCACATAGCCGGCGCAATTCACGAGCACGTTCAGCGGTCCCACGTCACGGGCGAGCGCCTCGGCCAGGGCCTCGACCTCGCCCGTCGAGCGAACGTCGAGCTTATGGTGCGCGGCGCCGGCGAGGCCGGCGAGCTTCGCCGTCTCCACGTCGGTGGCGATCACCCTGGCGCCTTCGGCCACGAAAGCCTCGGCGATGGCGCGGCCGATGCCCTGTCCGGCCGCGGTGACGAGCGCGACTTTTCCTGCAAGGCGTCCGGTCATGATGTCCCTTCTCGGAGGTCTCGGTCCGTCACCTGACCTCCTTCATCCGACCCAAGTCGCCGCGGCGCTTCAAGCGGCTTGCTGCGCCAGGCGGTTCATCTCGCGCTGCACGAGATTGCGATACATCCCACCGTGCCGCATCAGGTGATCGGGCGGGCCATCCTGGATGACCTCGCCGGCCTGCAATACGATGACCCGATCGAAGCTGCGCAAGGTCGACAGCCGATGCGCGATCGCGACGACGGTTCGTCCCAGCATCAGCCGGCCCAGTGCCTCCCGGATGGCTTCCTCGGAATCGCCGTCCAACGCGGAGGTGGCCTCGTCCAGGAGCAGCAGCGGCGCATCCTTCAGGAAAGCGCGCGCGATCGCAATGCGCTGGCGCTGCCCGCCCGACAGCTTGACGCCGCGCTCGCCCACGATGGTGTTGAGGCCGTTGGGCAGGGCCTCGATGAAATCTCCGCATCTTGCCGCGATCGCGGCGGTGCGCAGCTCTTGCTCCGACGCATCGGGCTTGCCGTAGCGGATGTTCTCGATGACGGAGCGATGAAAGAGCGAGATGTCCTGCGGCACGACCGCGATGGCGCCGCGCAGGCTCTCCTGCGTGACCCTGGCGATGTCCTGGCCGTCGATCAGGATGCGGCCGTCCTGCAGATCGTAGAACCGCTGCAGCAGAGCAAACAGCGTGGACTTGCCGCCGCCCGAGGGGCCGACGAGACCGACGCGCTGACCCGGCTCGAGCCGGAGGCTCAAACCCGCGAAGAGGCGTTTCCCATCCGCATAGCCGAAGCTCGCGTTCTCGAACTCCACGCGCGCGCCACGCTTGACCAGCGCCGTCGCCTTGGGGTGATCGCGCAGTTCATGCGGGACGAGGATCGTCGCCAGCGCCTCCGCGAGGCGGGCGAAGTGCTGGGTCACGTCGACCAGCGCGACCGCCAGGTCACGCGTCGCATGAAGCACCGACATTCCGAGCGCGCATGCGAGCACCACGTCGCCGGTGGTGGCGCGGCCGCACTGCCACAGGACGATCGCCCAGGCCAGCAATCCGAGCGTCAGCACGATGGTGACCAGAGCGTGAACGATCCGCAGCTTCTCGAGATAGCGCAGGCTGCGCCGGCGCGCCGTCAGCTCGCGATCGATCGTGGCATCGAAGCGGCGATGCTCGCGGCTCACGCCGCAGAAGGCCCGCACCAGCTGCATGTTGCTGACGACATCGACCATCTCGCCGTCGACCGCGGCGGTCTTGTCGGCAAAGTCGTGATGCAGCGGACGGCCCGCCGCCGCCAGATGAAACATGGCGACCACCATGACGCCTCCCACCAGGGCGAGGCCGGCGGCCATCGGCACGCTGATGGTCAGCACGAAGGCGATCGCCGCGATGGTCGCGGCGCAGGGCGGCAACACGTTCCACATCGCCATGTTTTCCACGGTGAAGACGGCATTCGAGGTCGCGGTCACGCGGCTCGTCAGCATGCCGGGCAGACGATCCGCAAAATAGCTCGGCGAATGGCCGGTCAGATGGCGAAACAGATCCCGGCGCAAGTCGCCGGTGACGCCCACAAAGGTGAAGTTGGCGACCCAACTCGCCAGCCGCCACAGCAGGTTGTCCGCGGTGATCAGCGACACCAGCAACACGAAGGCGGCCCATACGCTGGCGCTGGCCCAGTTTCCCGACAACGTATCGACCAAATACTTCACGCCGTATTGCGTGCTCACCGAACAGGCAACAGCGGCCAGGACAGCCGTCAGGATGAGCAGATGGGACCCGGGTCGCAGCCGGACATAGCGGAGGATGAAGGCCAATGGGCGGCCGGCATAGCGGCAAAGATCGTCCATTCCGATGGAGCTCCCCTATTCGATCGGTTCGCGCCCCCATTGAGCTTGGGGTGAGCGGCCGGCTCGCGAGAGCCCGCCAGCAACAAATCTGAAACGCCTGCGGTTTTCCCGTGGTCGAATCTTGGCAGCGCCCTCCTCCAGGGGCAGCACGTCCGTGCAATAGGCTCGACGTTGCAGCGCACGAAAAGTTCCTCGATCGCGGAAAAAAAAGTTGGTTGCCAGCCTGCGATTTATGCCGCCTTCTGCGTTGTCCATGCCGATGCCGGGATCAAGGGTTGGAGGGGCTCTTCTGACGGTTCATAGGAGGCATTCTTCATGCGCATTGCTCAAGTCGCGCCGCTCACGGAAGCGATCCCCCCGAAGCTCTACGGCGGGACCGAGCGGGTTGTTCACTGGCTCACGGAGGAACTGGTCGCGCTCGGTCACGACGTCACATTGTTCGCGAGCGGAGACTCGATCACCTCGGCCAAGCTCGAAGCCTCATGGCCGCGCGCGCTGCGGCTCGACGGCGCGGTGCGCGATGCCAATGCGCTGCACATGTTGATGCTGGAGCGCGTGCGCCAGCGCCGGGGCGACTTCGATTTCCTGCATTTCCATCTCGACTACTATCCGTTTTCGCTGTTCTCTCGCCAGTCGACGCCCTTTGTCACGACCTTGCACGGGCGACTGGACCTGCCCGAGCACCAACCGGTGTTCACCGAATTCTCCTCGGTGCCGGTGGTCTCGATCTCCAAGGCGCAGCGCCGGCCGCTGCCGCAGGCGCGCTGGGTGCGGACCATCCATCATGGCCTGCCGGAGCGGCTGCTGACGCCTTACCCCGTCAAGCCGTCCTATTTTGCGTTTCTCGGGCGCATCGCGCCGGAAAAGGGCGTCGACCGTGCGATCCGGATCGCGCAGCGTTGCAGCGTGCCGCTCAAGATCGCCGCCAAGGTCGACAATGTGGATCGCGACTATTTCAACGAAACGATTCGCCCGCTGCTCGCCTCCTCCGACACCGAATATATCGGCGAGATCACCGACGGCGAAAAATCAGCCTTCCTCAGCGGCGCTGTCGCCCTGTTGGTGCCGATCGATTGGCCGGAGCCGTTCGGCCTGGTCATGATCGAAGCGATGGCCTGCGGCACGCCGGTCATTGCATTCAATCGCGGCTCGGTGCCGGAGGTGGTGGACGAGGGTTTGACGGGCTTCATCGTCGAGGACGAGATCGGCGCCATCGGGGCGGTCGACCGGTTATCGCGGTTGCCGCGCGACCAGATACGCAAGCGCTTCGAGGAGCGTTTCACGGCGCGCCGCATGGCCCGGGATTACCTCGCCGTCTACCGCAGCCTGATCGAGGGGGCGTCCGCGCGCCTGCGGCTTGTGGTCGATGAAGTGGCGACGCTTCAAGTGGCGGCCGAACGGCACTGAGAAGGCCGTCATTCCCGAACGGGTCGGGTTTCCGGCATCAGCATGGCGACCGCCGCGAGACCGAGCGTGGCAATGGCGGCGAGACCCAGAAAGGCAAACTCGCTGCCGAATTGATCGCTGGCATAGCCCGCGATGGTGGTGCTCAGCGAGGCCCCGATCCCGGTCGTGGTGCCGACGATGCCCTGGCCGACATTGAAATGCCCGGTGCCGCGCGTGAGGTCGGCAATGATGAGCGGCACCATCACGCCGATCGCTGATCCGGTCAGGCCATCGAGGAGTTGCACCGCGACCAGCAGGTTCGGATCCTTGACCGTCGCGAATAGGATGCCGCGGACGGACAGCGCGGCAAAGCCAAGGAGCAGCAAGGGCCGGCGCCCCCAGCCTTCCGCCTGGCGTCCGACCCAAGGCGACAGTGCGGCGACCACGCACTGCGGCACCACGATACAGGCGGCAATCAGCACCCTGGCCCACGGACCCGAGCGCATCGTCACGCCGCTCGCCATGAGCGGCAGCATGGCCGAATTCGCGAGATGGAACAGCATGACGCAGCCGGCGAGGATCAGGAGCGGACGCTGGCGCAGCAGATCGGCAAAGTTGGTCGGCGGACGGTTGTCACGGCGGCGTCGTATCACCCCGCCGTGAGCCCGCTCGGGATCGATCTCGTTCGCCGACATGGCGCGCAGCGCGATGAGCGCGGGTGCGAGCAGGAGCGCGGTGACGAAGAACACGGCACGGTCGGAGAGAAAGTAGGCGCAGGCGCCCATCGCGGCCGCCGCCAGCCCGTTGCCGACGGACGCAAAACGGGCATTGCGGCCGAGCCGCTCGCCAATGCGTGCGTGCCCGACCAGCCCGAGGCTGATCGCCGCAATGGCCGGGCCGAGCACGCAACTGGCGCCGGCATGCAGCACCGCGGCACCCAGCACGACCGGAAATATCGGCGAGGCCGCATAGCCGAGCGCGCTGATGCTGATGGCCGCGATCGCAAGGCCCGCCACCAGCCGTTCCGAGCGCGCCAGATCGACCAGCGCCCCGCCCGGAATCTGTCCCACCAGCGCGACCAGGCTGCCCGCGGACAGCACGAGGCCGATATCGACCTGCGTCCATTTCTGCGCGGTGAGATAGACCGCCACGAAAGGACCGAAACCGGTCTGCACATCGGCCACGAAAAAGATGAACCAATCGAGGCCGCGCAGGCTGGCGCGCGACGGGGCGGGCGGCGGCTCGAGCGGCTGCTGCGGTCCGGGCAACGGTTCCGGCGCGCGATCCCCGCTTGGATCGCCAACCCGACCGGGCCTCTGGCCAAAGCGCCATGTTCGATCCGCGGGCAGCGACCCCTCCCAGCATTTCCGGCTTATTGATAGGAAAACGGTTCGAGCTTGCCTTGCGCGCCCAGAACGACCACCGGCTTGCCGGCCTGATATTCGGGACCTGCCTTCACCTGGTCGTGCGTGAACTCAAGCGTGACGCGACCGGCCTTGTCGTCGGGCGGCGGAAAGTGCAACGCGTTCCAGTCCACCGCGATCTTGCGGCTGCCGACGCCGAGGAAACCGCCGAAGTCGATCACCGCGGCGCGCACCTGCCCGGCGGGATCGACCACGACATCGACGATGCGTCCCATGTTTTCGCCGGTGGCGCTGCGCACTTCCTTGCCGAGAATGCCTTCGAGCTCATGGCTCTTGAGAATGACCACCGGCGGCAGGATGTCAGATGGATTGGCGGGCCCGCTGTCGACCGGTTGATTGGTCTTCGCCGCGGGCCCTTCCTCCGCCATGGAGAGCCGGATGACGGCCGCTACGGCGAACAGGACGATCGCCGCCATCACGGTCGAATGATCCTTGCGCATGCGGGGCTCCCTCTCCCTCCCTTCGGGGAAGAGAGGGGCAAGTCACTAAGCCGCCGTGGGCATGGGAGTTCCATGCGGAAACACGGTAACTTGATACCGACTAATGGACCTGGGTCGGTTCAGGTCGACTCGCGTGGCGAGCAGACGATGGAAACCTGAATCTTGCCGCTGGTACGCAGGATATCGAGGGACACCGCGTCCTTGTGACGGCGGACTCTCAAATCGACGCTCGATCGGTCGAGCCGCAGATTGCGCAGCGTCACCTCGTCCAGGAACGACGGCAGGCGCGGATTGCGCAGACGGATTTCGCGATTGCCGGGATCGAATTCGAGCCCGAGCGAAGCCTCGAGCAGCGAGAACGGGGTGGCGCTCGCCCAGGCCTGCGGCGAGCAGGCGACCGGATAGAGCGTCGGCCCGCGCCCGTTCTGGCGCTGAAAGCCGCAGAACAGCTCCGGCAGGCGGCGCGCATCCATATAGGTCGCGGCCTTGAACAGGCCCCGGAACAGCTGCTCGACCGAATGATTGAAGCCGTACTGGGCAAGCCCGAGCGCGATCAGGGAATTGTCGTGCGGCCAGATCGAGCCGTTGTGATAGGACATCGGATTGTAGCGGGCTTCGCCTCTCGCCACCGTGCGGATACCCCAGCCGGAATTGAAGCGGGTCTCCATGAGCCCCTGCGCCACCAGGGCGGCGCGGTCGGGACGTGCAATGCCAGTGAAGAGCACCTGTCCGGCATTCGACGTGCGCACGCGGCACGGTTTCTTGGTGCCGTCGAGCGCCAGCGCGTAGGTCTCGATCTCCGGGCACCAGAACGCCGCCTCGAAGCGCTCGGCCAGGCGGACCGCCTCGGCCTCGAGCTTCTCCGCAAGCCCCACATGCCCGAGCCGCCGCGCGCAGCGCCCCGCCAGCCGCTTGGCGGCGAAAACATAGCCCTGCACTTCGGCCAGCGCGATCGGACCCTCCGCCAAGCGGCCGTCGGCGTGGAAGATGGCATCGTGCGAATCTTTCCAGCCTTGATTGGCGAGGCCCTGCTCGGTGGCGCGGGCATATTCGACAAAGCCATCGCGGTCGGGATCGCCGGGCCCGTCGATCCAGCGCAGCGCCGCCTCCATGGCGGGCCACAGTTCGGCCAGCGTCGCCTCGTCGCCGGTTCGTTCCACATAGGCGCCGGCCAGCAGCACGAATAGCGGCGTGGCATCGACGCTGCCGTAATAGAGACCGAACGGCACCTCGCGCAGCGCCGCCATCTCGCCGGCGCGCATCTCATGGAGAATCTTGCCGGGCTGCGCGTCGGAGCGCGGATCGGTCACCTTGGCCTGGTAAGCGGCGAGGCGGCGCAAGACGCCGCAGGCCACGCTCGGATTCCACCACAGCATCTGCAGCGCCGTGATCAGCCCGTCGCGTCCGAACGTGGTCGAATACCAAGGGATGCCCGCATAAGGGTAGCGGCCCTGCGGCGTATCGGTCATCAGCATGGAGAGATCGGCGGCCGAGCGGCAGAGAATTTCATTGAAGAGCTCGTTCGAGCTCTCGACCGTGGTGACGCCGCGCGTTGCGGCCCGCAGCTCGCGGCGCGCCGCCAGGAGCGCGCGCATGAACGGCATCGGGCGCTCATCCGCCTGATCGCAACCGACCGCCACGAACAGCGGCTGCATCGCGCCGGGCGCGAGGTGGAGATGATAGGTGGCGGCGTTGACGGCGAGCCTGGCGGGCGGCGGATCGAAGGTCAGCAGGGTGCGCCGCACCTTGCCGTCGAGGCCGTGATAGCTCAATACGACCTGGTCGCTGCCGGCGAGCTTGCGGCTCGCGACGCCGCGACGATCGCGGCGCAATCCGCGCACCTCGAACAGGTCGGCGAAGTCGTTGTCGAACAGGATCACCAGGCGCAGGTCGGCGGTGCGGTCGCCGAAATTGCGCAGGCCGAGCCGCTGATACCCCGTCCCGCGCCAAAGAAAGACCGTGCGCACGATATGCAGCGTATCCTTCTGCATCACGATGCGCTGGTCGGAGAAAATATCCGGATTGGTGAGATCGATCGCCAACAGCGCGTTGTCGTCGCGCAGGTTCGAGCCCAGGAGCAGCGGTTGCAGCTCGTTGAGTGTCAGTTCGAGGCGCGAGAGGTAGCGGGTGTCACGATGAAAGAGACCGTCGGGGCCGCCCGCGGACGCCCCGATGTCGCCATGGTTGTCCATGACCAGAAAAGTGTCGCCGGATTTGAGCGTGCACCGCGCCCGCGACGCCGAGTCGGTCGCCGCAATATAGAACGGAGCCTCCGGGATCGGATCGACATGGAGTGCTTGCGCGCCGTCGGTGAGCATGGGATTGATTATCCGCTTGTGTGTCGCCTTCTCGGAATCTCGGACTGAATCAGCAGACCCAAGAATTTAAGCCATCACCTCGTCGCCGCAAGAGCTCGAATCCTGATCAATTCCATTGCATGACCGCACCTCCGCCGACGCCCACCGAATTCATCGCCGCGCTCGATCGCGCCTGCACGCGCCACACCACGCCCAGCGGCGCCGGCGAGGTGGTGTGGCGAATGTGGGGCAAGGGTCCTCCGCTCGTCCTCCTGCACGGCGGCACCGGCAGCTGGATGCACTGGGTGCGCAATATCGAGGACCTGTCGCGCGATTTCATGCTTCTGGTTCCCGACCTTCCGGGCTCCGGCGAGTCCGCGACCCCGGCGGCGCCGATTTCAGCGGACGGCATCGGGGCGAGCCTGGCGCACGGGCTCGCGACCATCATCGGGGCACAGCAGAGCTTCGCGGTCGCCGGATTTTCCATGGGCGGGCTGATCGCCGGCTATCTGGTCCGTCACGCCGGCGCCGGCGCGCGCTGCCTGGTGCTGGTCGGCGCGACCGGAACCGGCGCGCCGCGCGGCCCGATGGAGCCGCTCAAGTCCTGGCGACGTCTGGCGAGCGACGCCGAGAAGGCCACCACGCACCGGCACAATCTCAGCATCCTGATGATCCACGATCCCGCCAAGATCGACGCGCTCGCGGTCCACATGCAGAAAATCAATGCCGAGCGCTCGCGCATTCGCGGCAAGCACGTCACGCATACCGGCACGCTCGCGGAGGCGCTCGCGGATTTCACCGGACGGCTCGCCGGCATCTGGGGCGAGCACGACGCGACCGCCGTTCCCTATCTGGCGGAACGCAGCGAGAAGCTCCGGCAATTCCGGCCGCAGGCTTCCTTCGATGTCTTCCCCGGCGTCGGCCACTGGGTGCAATACGAGGAGCCGGCGCGCTTCAACCGCCGACTGCGCGAGCTGGTGAACGCTGCTGCGATTAGTTCGATTGAGTGAGGGCCGACACCAAGATCGGGCGCTCGCGATAGAGGTCGGCAAAGACGTGCTGCAGGTTGTCCACCTTGGGCAGATCGTTGATCGCGATATAGGGCATGGCCGGATGCAGGGTCGCGTAGTCCTGGTGGTAGGCTTCGGCCGGATAGAACCCGGCGAGCGCATTGAGCTGCGTCACGATCGGGCGCTTGAATACGCCGGCATTGTCGAGTTGCGCGATATAGGCTTGCGCGATGCTCTTCTGCGACTCGTCCTGATAGAAGATGGCCGAGCGATATTGCGTTCCGGTATCCGGGCCCTGGCGGTTGAGCTGGGTCGGATCGTGCGCCACCGAAAAGTAGATTTGCAGGATGCGGCCGAGCGATATCTGAGCGGGATCGAACGTGACTTGCACCGATTCGGCGTGGCCGGTTCGCCCCGAGCTCACGATCTCGTAGCTTGCGGTTTCCTTGCTGCCGCCCGCATAGCCGGATACGGCCTTGCTCACGCCCTTGACGTGCTGGAAGATCGCCTGGACGCCCCAGAAGCAGCCGCCGGCAAGCACGATCGATTGCGTCTGCGGCGTGCCGGGATTGGACGACGCTTTGGGGGCATCGAGCGCCGGCAGCGGTAGCACCGTGGCCGGCTCGGCGGCTTGGCCTGACATCTGCCAACCGATGCCGATCAGGCACAGCAGCGCCAAAGCCCCCGCGGACCTTCGCATCAACCTATCCAAGCTTCCGGATTGCGGCGGCATGATCGGCATGGAGAATCCTCTTCAGCCAAGCGACAACAGCGGACAAGCGGCGCCACGATACGGGAGAATCGAAGTCGCGGCTAGGCTCCCTGTCCCGGCGCAACACGTATAGTGCAACATATATAGCGCGACGCGGCCGGCCTAGCGCGCGCGCTCGCAAATGTCCGTGATGCGCGGCGACGTCATCCTTGCCAGCACAGCGTGATCCTGACGGTGCGCGTGCCGCCGGCTTCAGAGGGAACCGTCCGGGTTTCGGTTCGGCAACCCCCATGATCGCCCGAGACCCGATCGCCAGCCGCTGGAGCCGGCACCGGCCGAGCAACAAATCCGGCATCGAATTGCGGCTCGACGATCGGGCCGTAGTACGCGCCGATCCCCGCAACCGGGAGACCGAACCCGAAGACGCGCCGATGATGGCGCAGCCGCTCCCATCCGGAGAGATGATTGGCGGTCGCCAGACCGGCGCTCACCGGAACCGGCGGCGCCTGTCCGGGCCGGACGAGAGCCTGTCCGCCGGCCACGAAACCATTCATTCGCGCCGAGGCCGCGAACGGCACGAGCATCGCGGCCACGGCCAGAGCCACGCCAGCCAAAAAGGTCCGCTTGATCATTCCACGCATTAATCAACTCCGGAACGACGGACCGCATCTGACTTAGATCATATCGGCATAGCGCCAGGGACGAAACCGATAACCGCGCGTTAGGGTTTACGCGCGAGCGCGCTTTTCCATCACGACCTCATAGGCTTCAAAGCCGTGCTTGGCGTAGGCCCGCAACGCACTCGCATTGCCGGCGAGCGCCCCGATCCTGATCCGCCCTACCCCCATGGTGCCCAAGTGCTCCTCCGCTGCCTGCAGGAGCGACGCCACCATGCCGCGGCCGCGCAGCCGCGGGATTACATAGGTATCCGCGATGTAGCCGAAGCGGTTGGAGTCCTCGGTCTCGGCCACGTTACATTCGTGCTCGACCCAGCAGGCGGCGTATCCGGCAAACGCGCCGTCGAACTCGGCGATGAAAATCGCACCGTCATTCCGCGCGGTTCTTTCTCTGACGTGATCGAGATAGGAAGCCGCCATCTCGGCACCCGGGCGGCGCGAGTCATGGAGCTTTCGCTCATATTCCTGCTGGTCGATCACGGCCTCGATGAGACGATCATGATCAGCGTCGATTGCCGGCCTGACCTGGACGTTTCCCATCCGAACCTCCACCGCCGGAACCCGCGAGCCCGGCTACCTCTTGCTGATTTTCCGTGCTACATATCGCCCACGAACACACGGGAGAATGCATAATGGCAAAGCCGAAGATCCGGCATATCGCACTGGCCACCAAGGACCCCGAGAAGGTCGCGAATTTCTACAAGGCCGCCTTCGACATGACGGAGGTCGGTCGCTCCGGCCCGCGCAACCCGAAACCGGGCGAAGTCTATGGCGTCTATCTCAGCGACGGCACGCTGAACATGGCGATCCTCAATTTCGGCAACGACGATCAGCTCGGCAAAGGCCCCGACTATGTGGGCTTGCATCATTTCGGCGTCCTGGTCGACGACCTCGCCAGCGCCCGCCGGCATGTCGAGGCGCTCGGCGGCGACTGCTTTCGCCACACCCCGCCGCCCGGCCATACCGGCTTCTACGAGACCAAGTTCCACGGCCCCGACGGCGTGGTGTTCGATATTTCAGAGCATCCCTGGCCGGGGCTGAGCGCGGAAGACTCCGTCAGGGCCAAAGCCAAGGTCGAGGCGGCGGAATAATCGGAGCCCGCCGCTCCGCTCGGCACCGCACTCGACGAAACCCCGGGCCTGATGCCCGGGGTTGTTGTTTGGAGCAGCCCAGAGGCAGCCACGCTTCGGGCTATGCCTTCTTGCTGACCGGCACCGGGACGCCGGGTATCTTCACCTTGACCCTGCCCAGTGTGGTGCGGTTGGTGAAATAGAGCGTTTTCCAATCGTCGCCGCCGAACGCGATATTGGTGGTCGCATTCTGGCCGTGCACGATGCGGCCGAGCTTCTTGCCCTGCGGGTCGAGGATGTAGATGCCGCCCGTGCCGCCGCAATAGACGGTGCCGGTGACGTCCACTTTCATGCCGTCGGGCACGCCCGGTTCGCCACCGCGCAGATCCGCGAACACGCGGTCGCTCTGTTTGGCGAGCGTGCCATTGGGCAGAAGATTAAAGGCGCGGATGTGGCCGCGCCGCGTATCGTTGATGTAGAGCACACTCTCGTCGGGCGAGAATGCGAGCCCGTTGGGAATGAGAAAATCGTCCACCAGCAAGGTCAGCGTGCCGAGATCGGGCGAGACCCGGTAGACGCCGTTGAAGCTCAGATCCCATTGGTTGGGGGCCGCGGTGGCGAGGCTCCAGGGATCGGTGAAATAGATGCTGCCGTCGGACTTGACCACCACGTCGTTGGGCCGGTTGAGCTGGCGGCCCTGGTAGCTGTTGGCGATGACCGTGATGCTGCCGTCGAGCTCCTGCCGGGTGACGCGGCGGCTGTCATGCTCGCACGCGACCAGGCGGCCTTGCAGGTCGCGCGTCAAACCGTTGGCGCGGTTGGTCGGCTCCTTGAACACGCTGAGGCCCTGCCCGGGCGTGAATTTCATGCGCTTGCTGGCATGAATATCGCTGAACAGCAGGTAGCCGCCCTCCTTCACCCAGACCGGCCCTTCGGCGGGACCGAGCTCGCCGGCGAGACCGCTGGCCAGTTCCTCGATCGGCTCCGCCACGGAAATGATCTTTTCGAGCTCGGGCGCGTATTGGTCGATGTGCTTGGCGGCTTGCGCGAAGCCGCCGCGGACGCTGCCCGCCAGGGCAAATACTGCGGCCGATCCGCTCACGCGCAGCATCTGCCGGCGCGAAACTCGTGTAGGCATGATGATCCTCCCTTGCGACGATTTTTATTACCTCCAGAATGAACTTCGCGGCCTCCGCGATCAAGCCGTGACCGGCATTGAGCCCGCCGCGGAGAATTTGACATCGCGACGCCTGCCTCCTAGGAAAATCGGCAACAGGGAACAAACAATGCGCAGCCGGTTCATCCTCCTCGCCGCCATTCTGGCCACCATCATTTCGCCGGCGCATGCGGATCCGGTCGAGGATTTCTACAAAGGGCGCACCGTCACGGTGCTGATCGGCTACAGCCCCGGCGGCTCCTACGATGCGGCCGGACGGGTCCTGGCCCGCCATATGGGTCGCCACATCCCGGGCAATCCGTCGCTGGTGCCGCAGAACATGCCGGGCGCCGGCACGCTGAACCTGGCGAACTACCTCTACAATGTGGCGCCGAAGGACGGCACCGCCTTCGGCATATTCGCGCGCGGCATGGCGATGGAGCCCCTGATCGGCGGCACCAACACCAAGTTCGAGGCCACGAGGTTCACCTGGATCGGCAGCGCCGCCAACGAGATCAGCTTGTGCGCCACCTACGCGACGTCGCCGGTCAAGAGCTGGAATGACGCGCTGAGCAAGGAGTTCACGGTTGCGGGCAACGGCTCCGGCTCCGATCCCGACGTTTTTGCCAACGTGTTGAGGAACCGCTTCGGCGTCAAGAACCGGCTGATCTCGGGCTATCCGGGCAGCGCCGAGATTTCGCTCGCCATGGAGCGGGGCGAGATCGACGGCCGTTGCGGCTGGTCGTGGAGCAGCGTCAAGGCCGAGAAGTCGCAATGGCTCGCCGAGCACAAGCTCAATCTCATCGTGCAGCTGGCGCTGGAAAAGGCCGCCGACCTGCCGAACGTGCCGCTCATCACCGAGCTCGCCACCGACGAGCGGCAGCGGCAGATCCTCAAGCTCATCTTCAGCCGGCAGACCATGGGGCGGCCGTTCGCGGGCCCGCCCGCAATCCCCGCCGACCGCGCCGAAGCGCTACGCCAGGCGTTCGACCTCACCATGAAGGATCCCGAGTTCCTGGAGGAGGCGCAGAAGCGCGGCCTCGAGATCAACCCGGTGTCCGGGCACGACCTCGAGAAGCTGATCGCCGAGCTCTACCGGACCCCCAAGGACGTGGTCGCCGAGGCGCGCGAGGCAACGGAGCGCGCGCGGTAGCGTGTGGGCTATCGGCGTTAGGTTTAGGTCTGCGGGCCCCGACGTGACCGTCGCCTGTATTGAGCGGAGCCGGCTCCGGGTCTAACCTGCCCGGTGCGGACGGCGCAGTCTTGCTTGGAGGTCCGGCCACGCATTGCGAACATCGGAGGCAGCGACATGGCGATCACGCTTGTGGTCAACGGAATCATGCACACCGTGGACGTTGAACCGGAAACCCCGCTGCTGTGGGTGTTGCGCGATACATTGAAGCTTACGGGCACGAAATTCTCCTGCGGCATCGCCCAGTGCGGGGCCTGCACCGTGCTCATCGACAATCAGGCCATCAGGTCGTGCAGCTTCCCGGTGTCGTCGGTCGGCGCCGCGCCCGTCACCACCATCGAGGGCCTGTCGGCCGACGGGACGCACCCGGTGCAATTGGCGTGGATCGATTTCGACGTGCCGCAATGCGGCTACTGCCAGTCCGGGCAGATCATGGCTGCCGTGTCGCTGCTCAAGCGCAGGCCGAAGCCGACCGACGCCGAGATCGATGCCGTCATGACCAATATCTGTCGCTGCGGCACCTATCCGCGCATCCGGGCGGCCATCCACAAGGCCGCCGAGTTGCAGGCCTAGCGCGGGAGGACGCCGTCATGACAACGAAGCCCGATACCCGCGCCACCGAACCAAGCCGCCGCGATTTCCTGGCCGTCACCGCCGCAGCCGGCGGCGCCATGGTGCTCGGCTTCTACCTGCCGCCGACGCACGCGCAGGCAACGCCGATCGAGGGCCAGCCTTGGTATCGCGACGCCATGGTGCCCGAGATCAATGCATGGCTGACCATCGCGCCCGACGACACGGTGACCATCCGGGTCGCGCAGACCGAGATGGGGACCGGCGTGTTCACCTCCTGCCCCATGATGGTGGCCGAGGAGCTTGAGTGCGACTGGCGCAAGGTGCGGGCCGAATATGCCTCGCCGCAACGCAACGCGACCGAGCGTGCTCCCGAATGGACATTGGAGGTTCCGGGCGGGAGAAATCCAACGATCCGCGACGGCGGCGGTGCGCCCGAAGGCAGGGGCGCGACCGGCGTGTACCGCCGGATGTCCACCAACTCGAACGGATCGGTGCGCGAGAGCCGCTACTACCTGCAAATGGCGGGCGCGGAAGCGCGCGAACGTCTGCTGCTTGCCGCCGCCGCGATATGGAACGTTCCGACGTCCGAGCTGACGGCGAAGAACAGCGTCATCACCCATACCCCGACCGGCCGGCAGACCCCCTACGGGGCGCTCGCCACCAGAGCGGCACAGATCACGCTGCCCGATCCGGGAAAGATCAAGATCAAGGGGCCGGACCAGTTCACGCTGATCGGGACCGAGCAGAAGAACCGCGATGTCCCGCTGAAGGTCACCGGCAAGGCC
>DATDGG010000296.1:0-1799 GCA_036522235.1 Xanthobacteraceae bacterium | reverse complement strand
GCTTGAGCTCATAGGGGACACCCAGCTCCTCAAGCAGGATCTGCGGCTTATGCCCATTGGGCGTAGCCCAGGTGTAGAGCACCAGCGTCACGGCGTCGTTCTCCCGTCTTGAGCTTTTAGTCGTCCGTGAAGAACGCGGGTTGATCGCGGATTAGGCCGTCTGCTGAGCGGCGTGTGAGCTGCAGAAGATCACTTCGATGAGGGCACGCAAAAGCTCCGCGAGCCAGCGCAGGAGCAGTCCGAAGTTGTAGCCGGCGGCGGCGAGGACGGCGTTGGCGCGGTCGCCGTCGCGGCCTTTGAGATAGTTGCGATCCATGCGGTGCTCGGCCTTGAGGTGGCCGATGACCGGCTCGACGGCGGCTCTGCGGCGCATCTCGCGGCGGATGGGCGCGGTGACGCGGCGGACCTGGCCGCTGATCCAGACGCGGAACTTGTGCGGATGGTTGTGGCCGCGATAGCCCTTGTCGACATGGATGCGGCGGGTCTCGACGCCGGTGAGGCTTTCCAGGTCGGTGATGATCGGTCCAAGGGTGTGGCCGTCGAAGGGGTTGCCGTGCAGCGCCTTGGCGTGGAGCACGAACTGGCCGCCCTTGGGCGCCGTCGCCGGCGTCGCGATCGAGACCTTGCAGCCGAACTCGTAAGGCGTCCTGGCCTTGCCCTTGCCGATGCACTCGACCTCGGGAGCGTGCAGCGCATAGACCTTAGGGCCGCGCTGCCGGTGATCCTGGAAGCGGACGCGTATGGCCAGCTGCAGCAGCGGTCGAAAGCGGTCCTCCAGCTCGGGGTTGCCGCGGATGGTGCGACCGATGTCGCGGATGACCCGGCCGAGCCGCGTGCGCAGGAACTTGAGCGCCCGTCGGGCGCGCTTGAACTGGTGCGCGTGGGTGTAGCGGCCGACCATGATGGCGGCGCGTTTGGCGACGCGCAGGTAGCTCTGGCGCAGCGGCACGCCGTGGCGACGGGCGAGACCGACCAGCTTGACGATCGCCCGGTGCGTGAGCCGGGCATCGGTCGGGTGCGCCACCGCCTTCGGCTGGACCGTCGTGTCCACCACCACCCGCTCGAGATCCTTGGTGGCAATGGCCCCGGTCTTGTGCGCCACCGACAGGCTCTCCTGCACCAGCGCCGCCAGCTGCTCCTCGCCCAGCCGCTGGCGCCAGCGCGTCAGCGACGACCGGTCGAACGGCAGCTTATGGCAGAAGCTCAGCTCGCCGCAGAAGTACTGGTAATACGGGTTCTCCACCCAGCGCGCACACAGCACCTCGTCCGACAGGTTGTGCATGTGCTTCAGGATGAAGAGGCCCGCCACCAGCCGCGTCGGCAGGCCGGGCTGACCCGGGCCAGGCTGGCACACCGAGCTGAAGCGACCGTCGAGGAACGTCCAGTCGATCTTCTCCGCCAGCCGCACCAGCGGATGGCCCATGTCGATGATCTGCTCCAGCGCCGGCCGCAGCAGGTCCTTCTGACGATCGTCCCGTGGTCTGCTCATCGCCTTCCCCGACGCCGTTGACCGTCACCAGAGAATCACGAACCGCGCCAGACGGGAATCCCAAATCGCAAGAAAACGCCACCGGCCACCGCGCTTTCCTGCAAAATCGATTACTCGATCAGCTCGACTTATCCGTGTGAATCAGGGAGGTCCGCGTTCTTCACGGGCGACTACGGACATTTGGCTTAGAACCGCCTGCGCGGCAAGAAGCCCTCGAAATCAGAAGAAAAAGGTTGAGCCTGACCGATGTTTTTAGAGTTTCGGTCATATCTTTTGAAAGCCGCAACCTATTGATAACATTGGTTGGAAC
>DATDGG010000295.1:0-16578 GCA_036522235.1 Xanthobacteraceae bacterium | reverse complement strand
GCGCCGTCGTGCTGCTGCGGACGGCGGCGGGCGATTGGCAGGCCGATCTGGCGCGCGAGGTGACGATCCAGATTCGCCCGGTCGCGGGCCGCGATATCGAATCCGATATCGGCAAGGCCGCCATCATCGCCCATTCGATTGTCGGCATTGCCGACGTGCGGCCCTATTCCCAGGAGGAATCCACGCAATTGCTGCAGCCTTGGCTCGGCGGCTTGGCGCTCAACGAGCTGCCGGTGCCGCGCATCATCGCGGTCACTATCACTCCCGGCGAGCCGCCCGATCTCGACCAGCTGCGGCGGTCCTTGGCCGAGCAGGTCCCGCCCGCGAGCCTCGACGACCACCGCGAATTCGTCGACCACATGCGCCTGATGAGCCGCACCATCCTGGCCGCCGCCAGCGCCGTGCTGGCGCTGGTGATGATCGCGACGGTGCTCTCGGTCACGTTCGCGACCCGCGGCGCCATGGCGGCCAACCGCCAGGTGATCGAAGTGCTGCACTTCATCGGCGCCAAGAACAGCTTCATCGCCGGGCATTTCCAACGCCATTTCCTGCTGCTCGGCCTGAAAGGCGGCGCGCTCGGGGGCGGGCTCGCCCTGGTGCTGTTCGCGCTGGCCGATTTCGGCAATGGCGTGCTCTTGAGCCGGGCCGGGAGCGCGCAGCTGGCGGCGCTGTTCGGCACCTTCTCGATCGGGCTTGCAGGCTATGGGGCGGTCCTGGCGCAGATCGCCGCGACCGCGCTGGTGACGGCGGCGACCGCGCGTCACACGGTCAACCGTACCCTCGAAGCGGTCCAATAATACCTTGCCACCACGTCGCCGAATTTGGATTATTGTTTGCGAGGGATGGAACGATCGATGCCGATGGTCGGGTCGAAGACCGAGGGCGGCGACGCTGGGCAGCAGCCGGATCCCCCAGGACGTGGGCGCGCGGGCGCGGCGCGCGCGTGGCTGCGGGGCGTTGGCCGCTCGGCCATTGCGATCTGCGCGGGCGCGGCGGCGTTGCTGGCGGCCGGCTTCGCTTGGTTCCTGTGGAGCCTGCCTGCCGACGAGATCGTATTGGCCCGCGATGCCGACGGGATCGTCGTGCTCACCGGCGGCGCCTCGCGCATCACCGACGCGATGGAGCTGTTGGCCGCCGGCCGCGGCAAGCGCCTGTTGATCAGCGGCGTCAACCGGGCGACCACTTACGGCGAGATATCGCGCCTCAACCCCGACTACGGACCGATCGTCAGCTGCTGCGTCGACTTCGATCGTTCGCTGAACACGCTCGGCAATGCCATCGAGACCAAGCATTGGGTGGAGAGCCGCGGTTTCCGCTCGTTGATCGTGGTTACGTCGAACTATCACATGCCGCGCGCGATCGCGGAGATCGCTCATCAGCTTCCGGACATTTCCTTGCTCCCGTTCCCGGTGGTGGCCGACAAGCTCCATTCCGAACCCTGGTGGACGCACGGCCCGATGATGAAGCTCGTGCTTTCGGAATATCTGAAATACGTGGCTGCGCAGATGCGCATCCGGTTCGACCCGGCCGCCGGCGCGGGAGCCGCCCGCGGGGCGGCGCCGGGCGGTCTCGCTCAATCGTCCTCATCTCGCCCGCAGGTCCGAAATCCACGTCGATTAAGTGCATGATCCCGAAAAAGCCTGCGCCCCGCGGAGGCGGGGGGTGGTGCCGGTTTTCGGAAGGGATCATGCATCAGCGTCATGCATGATCCCGAAAAGGCCTGCCCCCGCGCCGGCGGAGGTGGTACGGGATTTCGGAAAGGGATCGCGCGTGATCATCCGCTCCGTTCTGTTCAATCTGCTGTTCTATCTCAACTTGGTCGTGCTCCTGTTGGCGGCGCTGCCGACGCTGGTGCTGCCGCGCGGCGCCATCCGTTGGATCGTGCGGTTGTGGGCGCGCAGCAACCATTGGCTGCTGCGCAGGATTTGCGGCATCACGTTCGAGCTGCGCGGCCTCGAGCGGATTCCGGAAGGTCCGTTGCTGGTCGCCTCCAAGCATCAGTCGCTGTGGGAGACGTTCGCGCTGTTTCCGCTGTTCGCCGATCCGGCCTTCATCCTTAAGCGCGAATTGATGTGGCTGCCGTTCTTCGGCTGGTATGCCTGGAAGGCTGACATGATCCCGGTCGATCGTGGCGCCCGCTCGCAGGCGCTGGCCGCCATCGCGGCGTGCGCCAAGATCGAGCTCGCGCGTGGCCGCCAGATCGTCATATTTCCGGAAGGTACCCGCCGGCCGGCGGGCGCCGCGCCGAGCTACAAATACGGGATCGTGCATCTCTATGCCGAGAGCGCCGTCGCCTGCCTGCCGATCGCGCTCAATTCCGGGCTGTTCTGGCCGCGCCGCTCGATCCGCCGCTATCCTGGCACGATCGTCGCCGAGTTTCTCGATCCGATCCCCCCCGGGCTCGACAAGCAGGTCTTTTCCGAACGGCTGCAGCAGGTCATTGAAGCCGCCACCGCGCGGCTGGTCGAGGAGGGTGAGAGGGAGCTCGGTCGCAAGGTATCCCGATCGTAGGGGCGGCCCTTTGGGGCGCCCGCGGCCAGGGCGGCCACCCTAAGGGCGTTCACGCCCGTCTTCGACGGGCTATGGGCCGCCCCTACGCGGCTCCCTTGAGCCGCTCGGCCAGCAGATGCAGCTCCGATTCACGCATTCCCAACGCCTCCATGGCGGTCACGGTCGCGATGACGTAGTCGCGATTGGGGCCCGATTGACCATGGCCCTGGCGGATGTGGTGCAGCTGCTCGGCCAGCGACAGGCGGCCGGCATATTGGGCGTGGCTGCGGTCCACCACATAGCAGAGCGCCGGCACGACCCGCGCCGGCTCGCCCTTGAGCGAGACCCGGCGCACGCATTCGCGATAGACCGCGGTGACTTGCTCGCGCGCGCGCAAATAGGCGATGGTCTTGGCGCGGTCGGCCGCCGCCACCTGAAATGCGATCCCATTGCAGGCGCCGCCGCGATCGAGGCCGAGCACCAGGCCGGGCCGCTCGGGCGAGCCGCGATGAACGAACGAATAGACGCAGAGCGCCCGGTGCGCGCCGGTCAGTCGCGCCTCGACGCGGTCGCGAAAATCGAAGCCCGGCCGCCACATCAGCGAGCCGTAGCCGAAAACCCAGAGGTCTTCCGCGGCATGTTCGAGATCGAGGTTAAGGGGTGGGGTCAATGGCGGAGAGACGGTCTGACGGTCGGGTGCAGCCTTGCGGGCGGCGAATGTTAGAGCATCAATCGGGCGAGGTGAAAACCGCTTCGATGCAGGCGACTTGGAAACGCCGCAATCGGCGGCTTGGGAAGGTCCCTCGAGCTCGCAGGAGCATTGCTGATGCGTAGTTCCGCGGTTGCCGCGCGCCGGCGGCGTTGGCCGATCTTTCTGCCGTGCGGCCTGGTGGTCGTGCTCGCCGCGTTGTGGAGCGGAGCGTGGTTCTACCTCGCGGCGCGGGCGCAAGACGCCATCGTCGACTGGCGGGCGCGCGAGGCCCGCGCCGGCCGCGTCTATGATTGCGGCACGCAGTCGATCGCGGGCTTTCCGTTCCGTATCGAGGTGCGTTGCGCCGATCCGAGCGCGCAGCTCTCCGCCATGGCGCCGCCGCTCGCGCTCAAGGCCGCCGATGCGCTGTTTGCCTGGCAGGTCTATCAGCCGGCCCTGGTCATCGCCGAGCTCGGCGGGCCGCTCGCGCTCGGCGACGCCGGCAAGCCGGCGAGCCTGCTGGTCCGTTGGCGCCTCGCGCAAGCAAGCGCGCGAGCATCGCTTGCGGGCGCCGAGCGGGTCTCGGTCGTGGCGGAAGAGCCGAGCCTCGCGCGCGTCGCGGGTGGCAGCAGCGCCGACGTGGTCACGGCCCAGCACCTCGAGCTGCATGGCCGCCGAACCGACACTGCGACCGCCGACGATCCGGCCGTCGATCTGGTGTTGCGGATGATCGGCGCCGCCGCCCCGACGCTCCATCCGCTGCTCGCGGAGCCGCTCGATGCCGACGTGACCGGCGTGCTGCATGGGGTCGTCGACGTCACCCCGAAGCCTTGGCCGGTGGTGTTCAAGGAATGGCAGGCGCGGGGCGGCAGCCTCGAGATCAGCAAGGCGCGCCTGCAGCAGGGCGACGTCGTCGCGGTCGGCAGCGGCACGCTCGGCCTCACGCCGCGCGGCGGCCTCAACGGCCAGATGCAGATCACGGTGGTGGAGCTCGCCAAGGTGCTGCAGATGCTCGGCATCAATCGCATCGTCTCCCAGGGCGACATCGGATCGGCGATCGACGCGCTCGATCGCATGCTGCCGGGCCTCGGCGCGATCGCGCGCCAGAATGCCGCCCCCGGCATCGTGGCCGGCCTCGGGGCGGTCGGGCAGAACACCACGCTCGAAGGCAAGCCGGCCGTCTCTGTGCCGCTGCGATTCGACGACGGCGAAATTCTGCTCGGGCCGTTCCGGCTCGGCCACGCGCCGCCTTTGTTCTGATCGTTACTTATCGTCCGCCGCGTAGGGCCGCGGCAGCGGCTCGTGCGGCAGCTCGGGATGCGGGCGGCCGAAATCGGGCGCGGGCGAATCCTGGCCGACCGCGACGATGCCCTTGCGGATGGCGCGGGTGCGGGTGAAATGCTCAAACAGGGTCTCGCCGTCGCCGCGCCGGATCGCGCGGGTGAGGGCGGCAATGTCCTCGTTGAAGCGGCCGAGCATTTCCAGCACCGCCTCCTTGTTGGCCAGGAACACGTCGCGCCACATGGTCGGGTCGGACGCGGCGATGCGGGTGAAATCGCGGAAGCCGCCGGCCGAGAACTGCAGGACCTCCGAGCGCGTCACTTGCGACAATTCGTCGGCGGTGCCCACGATCGTATAGGCGATGAGGTGGGGCAGGTGGCTGGTCACCGCTAGCACCAGGTCGTGATGCGCGGCGCTCATCGTCTCGACATTGGCGCCGAGCGCGCGCCAGAAGGCGGCGAGCCGCTCGACCGCGCTCGCGTCCGCGTTCGCGGGCGGCGTCAGGATGCACCAGCGGTTCACGAACAGCTCGGCGAAGCCTGCGTCCGGCCCGGAATATTCGGTGCCGGCGACCGGATGCGCAGGCACGAAATGCACGCCCGCGGGGATATGCGGGGCCATGTCGCGCAAGACCGATCCCTTGACGGAGCCGACGTCGGAGACGATTGCTCCAGCCTTGAGATGTGCTCCGATCTCCTTGGCGACCGCGCCGCTCTGCCCGACCGGGATCGAGACGATCACCAGGTCGGCGCCGTCCGCGGCCGCGGCATTGGTTTCCATCACCTGGTCGGCAAAGCCGAGCTCGGCGACGCGGGCGCGGGTCGCCGCCGATCGGGCGGTGGCCACGATCGAGCGCGCCACGCCTTGCGCGCGCGCCGCGCGCGCAATCGACGAGCCGATGAGCCCGACTCCGATCAGCGCGAGGCGGTTGAACAGCGGCGCGGTGCTCACGCTGGGCGTCCGATGAACGCGGCGAGCGCCTCGATCACCAGCCGGTTCGCCTCCTCGCTGCCGACCGTCATGCGCAGCGCATCGGGCAGGTGATAGGCGGCGACCCGGCGCAGGATGAGGCCGCGCTTGGTCAGGAAGGCGTCGGCCTCCGCCGCCGTGCCGCCCTTGGCCTGCGGAAAGTGGATGAGCACGAAATTCGCCACGCTCGGGGTCACCGTAAGCCCGAGCTTGCGGATTTCCGCGCTGAGCCAGGCCAGCCACTTTTCGTTGTGGGCGCGCGCGTGCTCGATATGCGCGGCGTCCTCGATGGCGGCGACGCCGGCCGCCATAGCGGCCGCATTGACGTTGAACGGCCCGCGGATGCGGTTGATGGCATCGACCACATGCGCCGGCCCATACATCCAGCCGAGCCGCAGGGCCGCCAGGCCGTGGATCTTCGAGAACGTCCGACACATGACCACGTTCTCGGAAGTGGCGACCAACTCGATGCCGGATTCGTAGTCGTTGCGGCGCACATATTCCGCATAGGCGGCGTCGAGCACGAGCAGCACATGCGGGGGCAGCGCGCGATGCAGCCGCTTGACCTCGTCGAAGGCGATATAGGTGCCGGTCGGATTGTTCGGGTTGGCGAGAAAGACGATCCGGGTGCGTTCGCTCAATCCCGCCAGGATCGCGTCGACGTCGGCGGTGTAGTTCTTCTCCGCCGCCACCACGGGCTTCGCGCCCGAACCGAGCGTCGCGATTGGATAGACCAGGAATCCGTGCGTCGTGTGGATGGCCTCGTCGCCGTCGGTGAGATAGGCGTCGGCCAGCAGATTGAGCAAATCGTCGGAGCCGGCCCCGCACACGATGCGATTGGGATCGAGCCCGAAGGCGCGCCCGATCGCCTCGCGCAAGGGCGTTGCGGCGCCATCCGGATAGTCCTGCAGATGGTCGGCGACCGCCCGATAGGCCGCGATCGCCTTGGGGCTCGGACCAAGCGGCGTCTCGTTGGAGGAGAGCTTGAACACGCGGGCCACGCCGGGCGCCGCGCTCTTGCCCGGCACATAGGGATCGATGGCCAGCACGCCGGGCCGGGGTTGCGGACGCTGCGTCGACATGAATTGGTTCCGAAGGTCCTGATTGGACCTACCCACTAAAGCATTTTCAGGAAAAGGGGAAACCAAGTGTCCCCTCGGGGAGTTGCGCTTCCTCAGCGCTTGCTCGCCGCCGGCCGCGCGCCCTCCACGGAGAGGCGGTAGCCGGTGGCGTGGCTGCCGACCAGAGCCGATGCCCGCACCGAGGCGCCGGCCTTGATCAGCGCGTCGGTGATCGCCGCGATGCTGCCGCCTTGCGGCACCGAAATCAGCAGGGCCGCCCCGTCGAAGGCCCGGTCTGGCGCGGCCACCACCTCGGCCAGCGGGCCGAGCGCCTTGGCGGCGCTGGCGCTCCAGCCCGCGACCCGCATGCTCCAGACCTCGACCTCGGTCACCATGACGTCGCTCGCGGTGCGCGACAGCACGAAGACCGGCAGCGCGGCCGGATGATCGGCGCGTTCCACGAACGGCAGGCGGGCGATGATCTTGGGCGCGCTGTCGAACTCGAGCGCATTCCACCAGGCGCCGGCGCCCGGCACGCCCAAGGCCGGCACCAGGCCGAGGTCGCCTTTGGAATCCGATACCGCGGCGACGACCGCGGCGGCTCCCATATGGGCCACGAACGGCACCGTGAAGCCGAAATGAAAGCGGGTCGAATCGCGCATCGGCGCGGCACCCGCCGAGAGGTCGGCATGCACCGAGAACGGCGCCTGCACATAGGTGAAGGTCGAGATGATGACCCGCCAGATGCTTTCAACCGTATCGAGCGGCAGGATGCCTTTATGCCGGTCGACCAGGCGGCGCATCATGTCGGCCTCGCGCGCGGGCCGAAACGCGGAGCCCTGCTCTTGCGTCTGCTTGGCCTTGATCAGGCGGCCGATGATCTCGCTGCGCTCGATCAGGAGACCATGCATCGCCTCGTCGATGCGGTCGATCTCGCGCCGCAAATCGGTCAGGGAGGGCGTGTCGGAACGAGGGGATTTCGCCATGGCGCCTCAAGCCCGCGGGTCTGGTCGCGGCCATTGATAGGAGGCGGGCGGCGCGAAAGCAAAGAAAACATTGACAGCGGCGGGCAGCGGCCTATCTAAGCCCGGCCCGGCTGCGTATCATTTCCGGGTTGCGCCATTGGCAGCATTCCGCCGTGGGCAATATTCCGCCGTGCCGCGGAGCGTAGAAGATGGCCGAAGTGAGTGCCGAAGTGAGCGCCGAAACAGGCGCCGCGCTTGACACGGCGGACCGCGCGCGCGAGGCCGACCAACCGCATTCGCCGGTCGTGAAGTTCGGGCCCGACAAGCCGCTGCGGCTTGACGCCGGCGTCGACCTCGTGCCGTTCCAGATCGCCTATCAAACCTACGGCACGCTCAATGCGGCGCGCAGTAATGCCATCCAGGTCTGCCACGCGCTCACCGCCGACCAGCATGTCGCCAATGTTCATCCGGTAACCGGAAAGTCCGGCTGGTGGGAAACCATGGTCGGTCCCGGGGCGCCGATCGACACCGATCGATACTTCGTGATCTGCCCCAATGTGCTCGGCGCCTGCATGGGCTCGAGCGGTCCGGCCTCGACCCATCCGCGGACCGGGGAGCCCTGGGGTCTCGATTTTCCGATGGTCACGGTGCGCGACATGGTGCGTGCCCAGGCCATGCTGCTCGATCACCTCGGCATCGAGTCCTTGTTCTCGATCGCGGGCGGCTCGATGGGCGGCATGCAGGTGCTGCAATGGGCCTCGAGCTATCCGCAGCGCGTATTCTCGGCGCTGCCGCTTGCCACCGCGACGCGGCATTCCGCGCAGAACATCGCGTTTCACGAGGTCGGCCGGCAGGCCGTGATGGCGGATCCCGAATGGCGCGGCGGGCGCTATTTCGCGGCCGGCGCCAATCCGCGGCGCGGCCTGGCGGTGGCCCGCATGGGGGCGCACATCACCTATCTGTCGGACGCCGCGCTGCACCGCAAGTTCGGCCGGCGCTTCCAGGATCGCGACAATCCGACCTTCACGTTCGACGCCGACTTCCAGGTCGAGAGCTATCTGCGCCACCAGGGCATCAGCTTCGTGGAGCGCTTCGACGCCAATTCGTATCTCTATCTCACCCGCGCCATGGACTATTTCGACCTGGCGGCGGATTTCGACGGCGTGCTGGCGAACGCGTTCAAGGACACGCCGACCCGCTTCTGCGTGGTCTCGTTCACCTCGGACTGGCTGTTTCCGACTTCGGATTCGCGCGCCATCGTGCACGCGCTCAATGCCGGCGGGGCGCGCGTCTCGTTCGCCGAAATCGTCACCGACAAAGGCCACGACGCTTTCCTGCTGCAGGAGCCGGAGCTGTTCGCCATCGTGAGCGGCTTTCTCGACGGCGCCGCCAAGGCGCGCGGCCTGCCGGCGGCGCGACGATGATGGCCATGATGGTGCAGCGATGATGATGCTCTCGCGCCTCAAGCATGATCTCACCATGGCGGAGGCCGCGCGGATGCCGGGCGGCGCGCGCATCGATCTGGTCGTGGTCGCCGACATGGTCGAGCACGGCGCCAAGGTCCTGGATGTCGGCTGCGGCGACGGCGAACTGCTGCGGCTCCTGGCCGAGACGCGCAATGTCGACGGCCGCGGCATCGAGCTCTCGCGCGAGGGCGTCAACGAATGCGTCGCCAAGGGACTCGCGGTGATCCAGGGCGACGCCGATACCGACCTCGCCGACTACCCCGATGACGCCTTCGACTACGTGATCCTGTCGCAGACCCTGCAGGCCACCCGCGCACCGCGCGTCGTGCTCGAGCACATGCTGCGCATCGGCCGGCGCGCCATCGTGTCGTTCCCCAATTTCGGCCACTGGCGCATCCGCATGCAGGTCATGTTCCGCGGCCGCATGCCGCGGACCGACAATCTGCCCTATGCGTGGTACGACTCGCCCAATATTCACTTCTGCACCATCAAGGATTTCCGCGAGCTCTGCGTGGCGGCCGGCGCCAAGATGGAGAAGGCGGTGGCGCTCAATCCGTGGGGCTCGCCGCTGCGGCTCAACGCGCCCTGGTGGTTCTGGAACATGCTCGGCGAGCAGGCGGTATTCCGCCTGAGCCGGGAGCAGAAGTCAGTGGTCAGCAATCAGGGCCGCGCTTAGTCTTTCTGATTACTGACCTCTGTTTACTGACACCTGATCGCCGCAGGCGACCTCGCCGGCGTCGATCACCTCCGCGTAGATACCGCAATCGGCGTGGCCGTAGGTTCGCTGCAACGTTTCCGGGATCGCCAGGTCGCGGATGCCGGTGTCGGGATCGACATTGGTGGCGGCGCAGCGGACGATGCGCTTGACGACCTTGAGGCGCGCGCCGCCTCCGATCGCGATCTCGGCGCCCACGAGGTCGAGCTCGCTCCAGGCCGGCCAGCCCGTCACATAGACGTTGCCGCGAAAGCGCAGCGGGTTGATCGCCGCCCCGACCACGTCCTCCAGCGCCGCCACCGATGCAAGGTTGATGATCGACACCACCTTGCGGGCCACGTCCGAGAAGCTGAAGGGCGGCGCATGCAGCAGCTTGGGCGGGCCGCGCAGCTCGTCGGGACAGAAGCCGGCAAAGAAGCGCTCGATCGCGCTGCGGCCTTGCGGGGTGCCGAGGTCGCCGCGGGCGGCCTCGCGCCCGTCGAAGACGATGACCAGCGTTTCGCTTTGCGCCTCGAAGCGGGTCTTGAGCGTGGCCAGCCGGTCGTTGCGCATCAGCATGAGATAATGCGTCTTAGGCCGGTAGCGGGGTTCGCCGGGATCGAACCCCGAGGGTCCGTTCTCGACGGCATAGAGGCGGTCGCCCGGCACGGTCGCGCCGACCGCAAGCTGCGCGCTCGGCATCGGCTCGGGGCTCAAGCCCTTTACGGGATACCGGTAGATAGCCTCGATTTTCGCTGCCACCAAAGTTGCCTCGGACCTCATGGCGGTTCGTTGATCGGGTTCGATTGTTAGTCGGCCGCGGGCGCCCGCGCAATCCGGCCGCCCGGATTGACCGATTTCCGCCGTACCCTCTTCCGTCCGCGGGGCTGCGCCACCACATGAATTCCGGCGGATGCCGCAAGGGTCCGCCGCGAAGCCGGAATGAACTAACCCCGATTCAATACCCCCCATGACGATGTGCTTCCCGCGCTTTCGGGGCGGGGAGCCAGGCCGAGGGAACAAGCCCATGGATTTCGAAAAATTCACCGACCGCGCGCGCGGCTTTGTTCAATCCGCGCAATCGCTGGCCCTGCGCGAAGGCCATCAACAATTCACCCCCGAGCACATGCTCAAGGTGCTGCTCGACGATCCCGAAGGGCTCGCCGCGGGGCTGATCGAGCGCTCCGGCGGGCGCTCGCGCGAGGCTCTGGCGGGGGTCGAGAAGGCGCTCGGCGCGCTCCCGAAAGTGTCGGGCAGCGGCGCCGGCCAGGTCTACCTCTCGCCCGCGCTCGCGCGCGTCTTCGACCAGGCCGAAAAAGTGGCCCAGAAAGCCGGCGACAGCTATGTGACGGTCGAGCGCCTGCTGCTCGCCATCGCGCTCGACAAGGACAGCGAGGCCGGCAAGATCCTGACGCGCGCCGGCGTCTCGGCGCAGAATCTCAATGCCGCCATCGAGGCTTTGCGCAAGGGCCGCACCGCCGACACCTCGTCGGCCGAGAACGCCTATGAGGCGCTCAAGAAATATACGCGCGACCTGACCCAGGCGGCGCGCGACGGCAAGATCGATCCGGTGATCGGGCGCGACGAGGAAATCCGCCGCACCATCCAGGTGCTGTCGCGGCGGACCAAGAACAATCCGGTGCTGATCGGCGAGCCCGGCGTCGGCAAGACCGCGATCGTCGAAGGGCTCGCCCAGCGCATCGTCAATGGCGACGTGCCGGAAAGCCTCGCCGACAAGAAGCTCCTGGCGCTCGATCTCGGCGCCTTGATCGCGGGCGCCAAATATCGCGGCGAGTTCGAGGAGCGGCTCAAGGCCGTGCTGCAGGAAGTGATTTCGGCCGAAGGCGGCATCGTCCTGTTCATCGACGAGATGCACACGCTGATCGGCGCCGGCAAGGCGGACGGCGCGATGGACGCCTCGAACCTGCTCAAACCGGCGCTCGCGCGCGGCGAGCTGCACTGCATCGGCGCGACCACGCTCGACGAGTATAAAAAGCACGTGGAGAAGGACGCCGCGCTCGCCCGCCGCTTCCAGCCGGTCTTCGTCACCGAGCCGACCGTCGAGGACACGATCTCGATCCTGCGCGGCCTCAAGGACAAATACGAGCAGCATCACGGCGTGCGCATCACCGACGGCGCGATCGTGGCGGCGGCGACCTTGTCGCACCGCTATATCTCCGACCGCTTCCTGCCCGACAAGGCGATCGACCTGGTCGATGAAGCCGCTGCGCGCCTCAAGATGCAGGTCGATTCCAAGCCCGAGGAGCTCGATTCCATCGATCGCGAGATCGTGCGCCTCAAGATCGAGCAGGAGGCGCTCAAGAAGGAACACGACCCTGGCTCGCGCGCGCGCCTCAAGGCGCTCGAGGCCGAGCTCGTCGAGCTGGAGAAGAAATCGGCCGATCTGACCGCGCGCTGGAAATCCGAGAAGGAGAAGCTGTCGGAGGCGCAGCGCGTCAAGACCGAGCTTGATCAGCTGCGCGTCGAGCTCGCCAATGCGCAGCGCCGCGGCGAATACCAGCGCGCCGGCGAGCTCGCCTATGGGCGCATTCCCGAGCTCGAGAAGAAGCTCAGGAGCATCGAGGCGGGCGAGGGCAGAGGCGCCGTGCTCGAAGAGGCGGTCACCGCCGATCACATCGCCCAGGTGGTCTCGCGCTGGACCGGCATCCCGGTCGATCGGATGCTGGAGGGCGAGAAGGAAAAGCTCCTGCACATGGAGGAGGCGCTCGCCAAGCGGATCATCGGCCAGGCCGAGGCGGTGCGCGCGGTCGCGACCGCGGTGCGGCGCGCGCGCGCCGGCCTGCAGGACCCGCACCGGCCGATCGGCTCGTTCATGTTCCTCGGGCCCACCGGCGTCGGCAAGACCGAGCTCACCAAGGCGCTGGCCGAATTCCTGTTCGACGACGAGCAGGCGCTCATCCGCCTCGATATGTCGGAATACATGGAAAAGCATTCGGTCGCCCGCCTGATCGGCGCCCCGCCCGGCTATGTGGGCTACGAGGAGGGCGGCGCCTTGACCGAGGCGGTGCGGCGGCGGCCCTACCAGGTGGTGCTGTTCGACGAGATCGAGAAGGCCCATCCGGACGTCTTCAACGTGCTGCTGCAGGTCCTCGACGACGGCCGCCTCACCGACGGGCAGGGCCACACCGTCGACTTCCGCAATACGCTCCTGGTGATGACCTCGAATCTCGGCGCCGAGTTCCTGGTCAATCAGCCCGAGGGCGAGGACGTCGACGCGGTCCGCGATCAGGTGATGGCGGTCGTGCGCGCGAGCTTCCGGCCCGAATTTCTCAACCGGGTCGACGAGATCATCCTGTTCCACCGGCTCAAGCGCGACGAGATGGGCAAGATCGTCGACATTCAGATGCAGCGGCTGGGCAAGCTCCTGGAGGAGCGCAAGATCACGCTGTCGCTCGATCCCGCCGCGCGCGACTGGCTCGCCGCGAAGGGCTGGGATCCGGCCTATGGGGCGCGGCCGCTCAAGCGCGTGATCCAGAAGTCCGTGCAGGATCCGCTCGCCGAAATGCTGCTGTCGGGGCGGGTGAAGGACGGCGAGAAAGTGGTCATCTCGGCCGGAAAGCAGGGCCTCACCTTCAACGGCAAGCTCGCCGCGGCGGCCTAGAGGCTTTTACTTCACCGAAGCGGTCGTGTCCGCCACGCGGGCGGGGGGCGTGGCGCGGGCCGAGGGCGTGGCGCGGGCCAGCACCTGATCGAGCTTCTCGCGCTGCTCCTCGAAGCCCGCCAGCAGCGGGCCTTCGAGCACCCGGCCGCGCGGCAGCTTGACCTTCATGGGATCGACGAAGCGGCCGTTGATCAGGATTTCGTAGTGCACGTGGGAGCCGGTGGAGAGGCCGGTCGATCCGACATAGCCGATCACCTGTCCTTGGCGGACGCGGCTGCCCTCCTCCAGGCTGCGCGCGAAGGCCGACATGTGGCCATAGGCGGTCTCGTAGCCATTGGCATGGCGAATCTTGATGTACTTGCCGTAGCCGCCTTCGAGCCCGATCGTCTCGATGGTGCCGTTGCCGGACGCGAAGATCGGCGTGCCCATGGGGGCGCCCCAGTCGACCCCGGTATGGGTGCGCACGATGTTCAGGAGCGGATGATTGCGGTCGCCGAACGGCGAGGTGATGATGCCTTCGGACACCGGCTTGCGCACCAGGAACTTCTTCGCGCTCTTGCCGGTCTCGTCGTAGTAGTCGACCACGTTGTCGTCGGTCGATTGATAGCGATAGAACTTCTTGGTTTCGCCCGCGGTGGTGAGCGAGGCGTAGAGCACATCGGCCTTCTCGTTGGCGCTCTCGTCCTCGCCGGCGAACAGGAGCTCGAGCGAATCGCCGGGCTGAACCTTGCGCTGGAAGTCGACGTCGTAGGAATAGATACGGATGAGGTCGTCGATCACCGGGCGCGGCACCTGATTGCGCAAGGCGGTCTCGTAGATGCTCTGGTAGAGCCGCACGCCGGGGCCGTCGTCGGCATCGCTGTCTGCGCCACGCGCCATTTCGGTGTCGGCGGCCTGGGCGTCGATCGCGACGTATTTGCCCAGATCCGAGAGCGCCACGATAGCGTCGATCCCGCTGTCGCTGGCGACCTGCACCCGCAGCGGCCGCACCCGCTTGGGGTCGCTCGGATCGAGCAGGATGCGCAGCTTCTGGCCTTCCTTCACGCCGCCGTCGCGGCCACGCGCGCCCAGCGCCGTGGTGACGTCCTTGATGTCGTCTGGCCGGGTGCCGAGATCGCGCAGCACCGAGCCGACGCTCTCGCCCTTCTTCAGCGTGATGTTGCGCTCGCTCCAGGGATTGCCGCCGGTGATCTGCCCGGTCGTCTTGGGCAGGAGCGTGATGTTCTCCGGCGCGATGCGGGTCTCAAAGCCCGTATAGGGATTGGGGCCCGATTCCGCCGCATAGGCCATCTTGACGTTCGGACCGTTGGACGCCAGCGATCCGGTGCTGCTGACCCGGATCGCGGCGTCGCGCACCCCCATGACCACCTCGTCCATGGCCAGCACGGCCGCGAGCTTGGCCTTAGGCAGGACCGGCCCCAGATCACGGGTGACGAAGGAGACTTCCGCATCGGGCTCGGCGCCCGGGTCGTCGGCGGCCGCGGCGCCGCCGGGCGACTCGGCCTCCGCCAGCATCTTCTGCGGATTGAAGGGCGGAATGTTCGCCGACAGCTCCGTCACCGACAGCGCCAGATTGCCCGCCACCCGAACGAACGGACGCACCCGGACGAGCTCGCGATTGCCCATATGGGTCGTGGTGCTCACCCGGATCACCTGGCGGTGGGTGTTGGTTTCGCCGGCTGGCGGCAGCCGGTTGCTCTTGTGCAGCGAGGCAATGTGCTCCGTCAGGCTGCCAACGGCGCCGCGCAACGCCACCTCGACCCGTTCCGGGACGGTGGCGAAATTGGTCTGGCCATCGAGCGCTGCGAAAACGGCGCCGCCCATCAGGGCAGCGCCGCAAAGACCGGTCAGGATGGTTCCGCTGAACCACTGGACTGAAACGCGGCGGCGGTCGATCTCGCCATGCGCGTCGCCGTCGACGGAAAGCGGCGGCTCATTGCCGAGATACAAGCGCTCGGCGTCGAAATTCCGGTATATGCCGCGCCGCTTGGCGTGTTCCAAGGCCGATGTCCCCTCCGCCCGCAGACCCCCGGACGGACTGCCGCAACAACCCGTAAGGTGCCACTACGCCTGAAAAGCGGCCGGACGGCCTGCCCCTTGCTCGAACCGCGGCACGGGTGCCGACCGGCGCTTGCTTGCCGATCGGTTCAGCCAATCGCCTTAGCCAATCATTTCAGCCGATATCGGGTACGCCGGACGGGCCGCGGACTTGTGCGACCCTGGCGCGGATGACCCCCGAACTGACACCTCCCACCAGAACGTGAAGAACGGCGGAGGAATGTGGCCGCAGTGCGGCGTCAGGGGGAGCCCGCACATGTTTCCCTGATTTCGCGGATTCCCCAGCATTGCGGCGTGCCGGGGGCCTGCCCATCTCCTTGCTCCCGGGCGGCTTTCGGGCCGGCGCGGCACGGGCGAACGAAGCCCGTGATTTTTGGGCGCAAGTGTGTTGACAGGGGACCCACTGCAAGACTATATAAACCCCTCGGCACGCCGTCCGCCTCTCGGCGCGATGTCGCGCCTGCGAAGCACCTCACTGATATTCGGTGACCAAGCTTCCGATCCTGATCGGAAGCGAGAAGCTTCGACGGCCCTCCGGCTTGCCGGCGGGTGGGACCGTCAGGGTTCCGGGCTGTTTGACAAGTGAATCGGAAGAAAGAGAAACGTGGACGGCGGAGTCCCTGCGGGCCGCTTCCTCGAACGGAGCAGGTTTTCTTGCACTGCAAGATTTCCTGCTGCGCGAAGAAGATGCGGCCGGACGAGACTTCGGCGGTCGACGTTTCAGGTCAACACTCTATTGTCGTGAAAGCGGCAAGTGTCGTGCAAGCGGCGGGCGGGAGCGTGAGCAATCACGCGCACGCTTGAGCGCGCACGTACAAGAGTGGGACCTCGTCAATGGCAACGTGATTGGATCGCATCCATCATTGGATCGCATCTAAAAGCGTTGCCGTGCGAAACGTGATCGGCCGGGAAAAAGTTCTCATCCAACTTGAGAGTTTGATCCTGGCTCAGAGCGAACGCTGGCGGCAGGCCTAACACATGCAAGTCGAGCGCCCCGCAAGGGGAGCGGCAGACGGGAGAGTAACACGTGGGAACGTACCCTTCGGTTCGGAACAACCCAGGGAAACTTGGGCTAATACCGGATACGTCCGTAAGGAGAAAGATTCATCGCCGAAGGATCGGCCCGCGTCTGATTAGCTTGTTGGTGAGGTAACGGCTCACCAAGGCGACGATCAGTAGCTGGTCTGAGAGGATGATCAGCCTCACTGGGACTGAGACACGGCCCAGACTCCTACGGGAGGCAGCAGTGGGGAATATTGGACAATGGGCGCAAGCCTGATC
>DATDGG010000294.1:0-5233 GCA_036522235.1 Xanthobacteraceae bacterium | reverse complement strand
AAGGCCGTGAATCCGGAAGCCCTGACCGCCTGGAAGGCGGAAATGTTATGGCAGCTTTACGCCGCCACGGAAAATTATCTCAACCGCTCGGTCGACGATCAGAAGTCAACGCTGTTCAGTTTGCTTGATGCCGAGCGGGCGATCGGCGTGCGGCTCACCGAAAGCTTTGCCATGTGGCCGGGCGCCGCCGTGTCCGGCCTCTATTTCAGCCATCCGGAGAGCCGCTATTTCGGCGTCGGCAAGCTCGAGCGCGACCAGGTCGAGGATTATGCCCGCCGCAAGGACTGGACCCGCGCTGAGGCCGAGAAGTGGCTCGCCCCGGTGCTCAACTACGATCCGCGCAACGCCGCCGCGATCGCCGCAGAGTAGGTTCGCTCCCCCTCGAAACCCAGACACCGGAGAGGTTGCCCTCTCCGGTGTCTTGTACAACTAGCCTTTTATTGTTTGGTTGGCGACTTCTGCGAGATCGGGACTGGCCGTAGCCGAAGATCTCAGAACGCTCCCAACAAAATCGCACCTACGAAAGTGAACACGGCCAATACCACGAGCATGTCCAGTTTCAGGGCAAGGTCCACAGAAGGTGCTCCATCCTTGTTGACGTGGGCGAAGTATAGCAAAGCATCAGCCAAAATTGAAATAAGAATGACTTTTGCGTTGCCGCAATTTCCACCGCAATCGAATCAATGGTCACATGTTGATCTGCAACACGATGATATTTCGAAACAAACCTTCCGAGGTTACGGGTCATAACCAAACGAAATCATTGTTTGCGCGACTTCACAAAATCGCGATCTCCTCGCCGCGGCTGCGGGTATTTCGGCACCAGATGTACGAATATACGTGACTAGACATGGACTTGGCTCATTTGACCCGCGAAAGCACGCGCTCGAGGAACCAAGCCGCCTCAAGCGCGGTGCGGTCGCGTGCGAAGCGGCCGACGATTTGCACGCCGAGCGGCAGGCCACGGGAATCGGTCAGACCCGGGACGTTGATGCAGGGCGGGCCGAGCAGGGTCCACAGCCGATTGAACATGGGATTGCCGGTCGAGCCGAGCCCATGGGGCGCGGCGCCTTGTGCCGAGGGCGTGAGCAGCACGTCGGTGTCGGCCATCAGGTCGGCGAACATCCGCCGCGCGTGGCGGGCGGTGCGGCGCGCCTCGTCGTAGGTCGCGGCATCGATCGCGGCGGCGTCGCCGAGCTGTCGGCGCAGGATCGGCCCGAGCCGTTCTTTGTGATGATCGATTTCGTAGGCGAGCGCCCGGTAGGCTTCGTAGTCCTGGATCGTGACATGCGCCCGCATGGCGGCTTCGAAGATCGGCGGCAGCGTGAGCTCGTTCACCCGGGCGCCGGCTGATTGCGCGGCGCGCGCGGCGCGCTCGAGCGCGGCCTGCATGTCTGCGCTCGCCTCGCCCCACAGATGCGTGCGCACCAGCGCGAGCGTGGGCGCGGCCGGCTGACGCTGATCGATCCGCAGGTCGCGGCCCGTGATGGCGGCTGCCGCGAACGCCGAGTCCGCGACGCCGGCCGCGAACAGGCCCGCGGTGTCGAGCGACCAGGAAAAGCATTTCATGCCCACCGTCGGCAGCAGCCGGAACGAAGGCTTGAAGCCGGCGACGCCGCAAAAGGCGGCGGGCCTGATGACCGAGCCGCCGGTTTGGCTGCCGAGCGCGATCGGCACCATGCCGGCCGCGACCGCGGCTGCGGAGCCTGCGGACGATCCGCCCGGCGTGTGGGCCGGATTGCGCGGATTGCGGGCTGCGCTCGGCTCGAGGCTCGCAAGCTCGCAGGTGACGGTCTTGCCGAGCACGAGGCCGCCGGCGCGGTGCGTGAGCGCGACCAGCGCGGCATCGGATCTCGGCCGATGGCCCGCATAGATCGGCGATCCGTATTGGGTCGGAAAATCCGCGGTATCGAAAATGTCCTTGATGCCGAGGGGGAGACCGCGCAGCGGCGAAAGCCGCAGTCCCGAAGCCTCGGCGGCGCGGGCGGCCGCCGCGAGGTCGAGGGCCGCAAAGGCGCCGATCTCGGGCTCGCGACGTTCGATCGCCGCGGCGCAGCGTTCGACGACACGGCGCGGCGTGATGGTCCCGGCTTCGATCCCATGGGCGAGATCGAGCGCGGAGAGCATGGGGCTCTCGGCGTGCGCGACGAACGACTTGTCTTCCATGGGAGGCCCCCGGCAAGGCCGATGTGGCCCGAACCGCGCGGCGGGATCAAGGGCCTTGCCCTTTAACCAAATGACGTGGCGGCCCGGCGTGTCCGCGCCGACGGGCAATTATTGAAGAGTCCTTAATAAAGTCCGCCGCATTCTCCGCACCATGATGCGGAGACTTCGCCTCTCACTCTCCGGCGCGGCTGCTATCGGCGCATTGGGGGCGCTTGCCGGCTGCGGCGGGCATTATCTGTTCGCCGAGCGCGAAGCGTGGCGGCACGAGGCCGAGGCCGAGTGCATGAATTCGGGCGCCGTGCGGGAGGGGCCTGGCAAGGTCCGCATCAGCCCGATCGAAGGACCCGGCGTCTGCGGGGCCGACTTTCCGCTGAAAGTATCGAGCCTCGGCAGCGACGCGCCGCTGAGCTATGGCGACGAGCCGCGCCCGCCCGGCGGCATTCCCAATGCCGGCCCCGATACGCCGCCGCGCTGGCCGATCGGACAGCCGCGCCCGGCGGCACCGGTCACGCGGAACGATCTGCCGCCGCCTGCGCCCCATGGCCAACCGTTGTCGCTCGATCCGTCGGGAGCAGGCGAGGGCGTGGATGTTTCGCCCGCGCCATACGATTTCCGCCGGCCCTACGGGGCGCAGAAGGTGCCGCCGCGCGCGGGCGCCAACCTGCCGGACGCATCCGAGCCGGGATCGCCCTACGATTTTTCGCCGGAGCCCTATGAGCGCCGCCAGGTGATCGGCGGATCGAGGCCGGCGCCGCGCCCGGTGCCGCCACCGGCGCCGGCGTTTGGCCCCGCCCCCTCCCCAACCCTCCCCCGCGAGCGGGGGAGGGAAGGGTGGGGGCCGACCGGTCCGGTCGCGGTCAGCCCGGCGGCGACGCTCGCCTGCCCGCTGGTCTCGGTGCTCGATCGATGGATCGACGAAGCCGTGCAGCCGGCGGCGCTGAAGTGGTTCGGCGCGGGCGTGATCGAGATCAAGCAGATTTCTGCCTATTCCTGCCGCGGCATGAACGGCGACCCCAATGCGACGATTTCGGAGCACGCCTTCGGCAATGCGCTCGACATCGCGGCCTTCATCTTCGCCGATGGCCGCAAGGTCGACGTCGAGCACGGCTGGCACGGCGCGCCGGAGGAGCAGGCCTTCCTGCACGACGTGCAAGCCGCCGCCTGCGACCAATTCACTACGGTGCTGGGCCCCGGATACAACGTCTACCACTACAATCACATTCACGTGGACCTCATGCGCCGGCGCAGCGGACGGCACGCCTGCAATCCGGCCGCGGTGTCGGGCGAGGAAGTGGCTGCGCGGCTCGGCTTCCGTGTTTCCGCCCGTCATGCCGACGTCTCGGTCACCGGCTCGCTCGCGCCACAGCGCGCCGCGCCCCGGCAACCGCCGAAGCCGATGCACGCGAGCGCGTCAGCGGACCGCAAATCGGAGCGCAATCTGCCCAACGCGGTGCCGGGCGCCGACGGGGAAGATTAGCGCCATTGCGACTGGCCCAAGCGCGAGCGTTTCCATCGCGATCGCGGCATGGCAATATGGTGCATGGTCCTCGCGCGCATTCTTGTTGCTGTCCTGCTCGTCCTCGGCGGTGCCGGGTCGCCGCACGCACAATCCTGGCCGACGCGGCCGGTGAAGATCGTGGTGCCATTCTCGGCCGCCGGCACGGCCGATCTCCTCACGCGTATCGTCGCCGACAAGCTCGGCACTGCGTTGGGCCAATCTTTCGTGGTCGAAAATCGACCGGGCGCCGGCGGCATCATCGGCCAGGAATCGGTCGTACGTGCCGCGCCCGACGGCTACACCTTGGTGATCTCGAGCCTCGGCAGCTTGGTCATCACGCCGGCCTTCACGCCGCTGCCGTTCGATCCGTTCAAGGATTTCACCCACATCGCCTATCTGGGCGGCCAGCCGACCGTGATGTTCGTGAACAAGGATCTGCCGCAGCAGACGCTGGCGGCATTCGTGGCCTACGCGAAGGCCCATCCGGGCGAGTTCACTTATGCGACCATTTCGTTCGGGTCGCAGACCCAGCTGGTCAACGAAATGTTGCAACGAGACGCCGGCATCAAGATGACCTATGTGCCGTATCGCGGCGCCAACCTGATCGTGAACGACGTGCTGGGCGGCCATCTCACCTCGGGCTCGCTCGCACTGTCGGCGGCGGCGGGACAGCTCAAGGCCGGAACGCTGCGCGGCCTCGGCATCGGCACCGAGGAGCGGCTGCCGGCCTTCGCCGACATTCCGACCTTCAAGGAGCAAGGCTACCCGGATCTGGTGTCCTCGACCTGGTTCGGCTTGTCGGGACCGGCGAACCTGCCGCCTCCAATCGTGGCGCGGCTCAATGCCGAGGTGGTGAAGGCCTTGCACGCAAGCGATGTGCAGGCGCGCTTCGAGAACGAAGCGATCGACATCAAATCGCTCGATGCGGACGGCTTCACCGCGTTCTTCAAGCAGGAGGTGGTGCGCTGGACGCCGATCGCCAAGGCGGTCGCCGAGCAGGCCAAGGCCGCCGGCATCGCGCCGCAGTAACGATATTCAGCGTGGCAGGTAGGCCGCGAGAAACGTGCGAACCGCGATCTTGACCACGTGCGCGATCCGCTCGGGCGATGGCACCGTGCCGAGGTTGAACAGGATCGGCTTGAACAGCGTCGCCAGGCAGGAGTCCATGAACTGCGCGGCCGCGACCTCGCAGTCCTCGATCACGAGGACGCCCGCGGCGACCTGCGCGTTCAGATAAGTCGTCAGTTGCGCGAGCCCGAATGCCGGACCGGTTTGGTAGAACTGGCGTCCGACCTCCGGCATGCGCTCCGCGATCGCGATGACGGTCCGCAGCGACGGCGCCCGCTCGGGCCGGCACAGGAACTCGACGAAGGCCAGGCCGAGCCGCGTCAGCACGCCTTCGACATCG
This sequence comes from Xanthobacteraceae bacterium, assembly GCA_036522235.1. Classification (GTDB taxonomy): domain Bacteria; phylum Pseudomonadota; class Alphaproteobacteria; order Rhizobiales; family Xanthobacteraceae; genus VAZQ01. Next base: position 161 of record DATDGG010000294.1, on the reverse strand, counting down.
TGATCGCTGGCGTCTAGCGCGAATATCCGCTCGCCCTGCGCACGGCATTCGTGCCCGACGATGGCTTCGAACAGCTGCTCCTTGTTCGCGAAATAGACGTAGAGCGTGCCCTTCGAGACCCCGGCCACCCGGGCGATCTCGTTCATGCTGGCGGCGTCGAA
>DATDGG010000293.1:0-2845 GCA_036522235.1 Xanthobacteraceae bacterium | reverse complement strand
GCCCTCGATGGTGGTAATCTGCTTGCCGGCGACTAAGCTCACCGGGATCGAGCAGGAGCGCATCGCCACGCCGTCGACATGCACCGTGCAGGCGCCGCATTGCGCGATGCCGCAGCCGTATTTGGTGCCGGTCATGCCGATGGTGTCGCGCAACACCCACAGCAGGGGCGTCGAGTCTTCCACGTCGGCGCTATGCGATTGGCCATTGATGGAGAGCGAGATCATTCTGGGGTCCTCCTATTCCGTCGATATCGGCGGGCGGCGACGCATCGCGCCGCCGCCCGATTGGCTCAGACCGACCGCAGGTCGGCGTTCTTCAGCGGCAGTGAGCGGACGCGCTTGCCGGTCGCGGCCGCGATCGCGTTGAGCACCGCGGGTGCCGCCACCGCGATCGTGGGCTCGCCGACGCCGCCCCAGACGGGGCCGCCCGACGGCATCACGATCGTGTCGACCTGCGGCATTTCGGCAATGCGCATCACGTTGTAGGTGTCGAAGTTCTGCTGCTCGACCGCGCCGTCCTTGACGGTGATCTCGCCATAGAGCATGGCCGAGAGCCCGTACACGAAGGAGCCCGCGACCTGCCGCTCGATCTGCGCCGGATTGACCGCATAGCCCGAATCCGTCGCCGCCACGATGCGGTGGATTTTCACGCGGCCCTGATTGGTGATGGACACTTCCGCGATCGCCGCCACATAGCTCGCAAAGGCATGGTTTTGCGCCATGCCGCGGAAGACGCCCTGCGGGGGCGGCTTGTCGTAGCCGATCTTCTCGGCGCACGCATTGAGGACGGCGAGGTGCTTCGGCTTGAGCAGCTTGCGGCGGAACTCGAGCGGATCCATTCCGACCGATTGAGCAAGCTCGTCGATGAAGCACTCGACGTAGATCGTGTTGTGATTGACATTGACGCCGCGCCAGAAGCCCGCCGTCAAATGCGTGTTGCGCATGGCGTGATCGATCAGCACGTTCGGAATGTCGTAGCCGAATGTGCCCTCGGGGCCGGTCGGGTTGAGCCCCTGGAACACCACCGGGTCCATGCCGTTCTGCAGGTTCTGCGGGGCGAGCGAGGCCGAGATCGACTGGCCGGCAATGCGCATGTGCAGCCCGACCAGCTTGTTGTTGGCGTCGAAAGCGCCGGTCATCTTGCATTGCGTGATCGGATGGAACGAGCAATGCGTCATGTCCTCTTCGCGCGTCCAGATCATCTTGACCGGGACGCCCGGCATTTCCTTGGCGATCAGCACCGCCTGCTTCACATAGTCGGAGCGGCCGCGCCGGCCGAAGCCGCCGCCGAGGATCACCTTGTTGAAGTCGCATTTGTCCGCTGGCAGGCCGGACGCTTCGATGATGGTCGCCAGCGCCGCCTCGCCGTTCTGGCTCGGACCCCAGACCTCGCAGCGGTCGGCCGTGTAGCGCGCGGTGGCGTTCATTGGCTCCATGGTGGCGTGGTTCTGGAACGGATAGCTGTAGACCGCCTCGACCTTGCGGGCGGCCCCCGCGATGGCGGCGGGCGCATCGCCGGACTTGTTGCCGATATAGGCCTGCTCGGCATCGAGGCCGGTCTTCACGAACTCCGCAATCGTGGCGCTCGACGCCTTGGCGTTGTCGCCCGGATCCCAGACGATCGGCAGCGCATCGATTGCGGTCTTCGCATGCCAGAACGTATCGGCGATCACCGCAACGCCGCTGTCGCCGATCTGCACCACCTTCTTGACGCCGGGCATGCCGGCGACCTTGGCGGCGTCGAAGCTCTTGATTTTGCCGCCGTTGACCGGCGAATCCTTGATGGTCGCGATCAGCATGCCGGGCATCTTGATGTCGATGCCGTAGGTGAGCTTGCCGGTAAGCTTGTCGAGCGTATCAAGGCGCTTGACCCCCTTGCCGACGATCTTCCAGTCCTTCGGGTCCTTGAGCTTGACGTCCTTGGGCGGCTCGATCTTGGCGGCCGCTTCCGCCACCTTGCCGAACGTGGTGGTGCGCCCGGACGCCTTGTGCGTGATCACGCTGTTGGCGGCGCTGCATTCCGACGGCGACACCTTCCATTCATTGGCGGCGGCCTGGATCAGCATTTCGCGCGCGGCGGCGCCGCCCTTGCGGACGTATTCGTGCGAGCCGCGAATGCCGCGGCTGCCGCCGGTCGAGAAATCGCCCCACACCCGCTTGCGGGCGAGGTTCTGCCCGGGCGTCGGAAACTCAGTGGTGACCTTCGACCAGTCGCATTCGAGCTCCTCGGCGACCAGCTGGGCGAGGCCGGTGAGCGAGCCCTGCCCCATCTCGGAGCGGGCGACCCGGATCACGACCGTGTCGTCGGGCCGGATCACCACCCAGGCATTGACCTCGGGCGAGCCGTCCGCGGCGCGCACCACCTGCGGGCCGAACGGAAGCTGGAAGCCGAGCGCCAGTCCGCCACCGGCGGCGGCGGCGCCGACCACGAAAGCGCGACGATTCATGCGCGGCATATAGGTCATGGCGGCCTCCCCGATCACGCGTTGGCGGCGGCGTGAATCGCCGCGCGAATTTGTTGATAGGTGCCGCAGCGACAGATATTGGTGATCGCTGCGTCGATGTCGGCGTCGGTCGGCTTGGGCTTCTGCTTGAGCAGCGCCGTCACCGCCATGATCATGCCGCTCTGGCAGTAGCCGCATTGCGGCACGTCATGATCGAGCCAGGCCTGCTGCACGGCAGTGAGCTTGCCGCCGACCGCGAGGCCCTCGATGGTGGTAATCTGCTTGCCGGCGACTAAGCTCACCGGGATCGAGCAGGAGCGCATCGCCACGCCGTCGACATGCACCGTGCAGGCGCCGCATTGCGCGATGCCGCAGCCGTATTTGGTGCCGGTCATGCCGAT
>DATDGG010000292.1:0-13095 GCA_036522235.1 Xanthobacteraceae bacterium | reverse complement strand
GAAGCGGCGCCTGGTCAAGGACTTCAATCACAAATCCTCGCTGGCGCACGATCTCGATCGCCTGACCATCAGCAGCGCGCATACGCGCCCCGAATACCAGGGCATGCTGGCGGCGCTCGCCGGCTCGGACCGCTCCGCCGCGCATGCGCTGGTCACCGACCTGCTTTCGATCGCGGGCATCACCGCCGTCGGCGGGCGCTCGGTGGGCGAGATCGCCGACCGCTTTCTCGAGCAGGCGGCGCAGAGCGTGCCGGCCTCGCTGCCGCAGGAGACGCGCGCGCTGATCGAGCGGTTTCTCGCGGTCGCGGGCGAGCCCGACCAGGCGGCGGCCGAGCTGCGGGCGCTCGCGCAGGACGCCGGCATCGCGCTCGACAGCGCGCTCGATCTGTTCGAAAGCCGCACCGGCTTCCTGGCCGCGCGCGGCATCGACGTCGCCCGCATCCGCTTTTCCACCGCCTTCGGCCGCGGCCTCGACTATTACACAGGCTTCGTGTTCGAGCTGCACGATGCGGCGGCGCGCGAGGGCGGCCAGCTGGTCGCCGGCGGGCGCTATGACGGCCTGTTGTCGCGGATCGGCAGCCCGACCCCGATCCCGGCGGTGGGCTTTGCGGTCTGGATCGAGCGCCTGGCGGCGTCGGGGAGGCGCGCGTGACGAGCCCGTTCGTCATCGCCATGCCGGCCAAGGGACGGCTGCAGGAAAACGCCGAGGCCTTCTTCGCGCGCGCGGGTCTTGATCTCATCAAGCCCCGCGGGGCGCGCAACTATCGCGGCGCCATCGCGGACCTGCCGGGCATCGAGGTCGCCTATCTGTCGGCCGCCGAGATCGCCCAGCTGCTGGCGCAAGGCGCCGTCCATTTCGGGGTCACCGGCGAAGACCTGCTGCGCGAGATGATCCCGGACATCGACGCCAAGATCGTGTTCGTCGACGCGCTCGGCTTCGGCCATGCCAATGTGGTGGTCGCGGTCCCGCAGGCCTGGATCGACGTGCACAGCCTGGCCGATCTCGACGACGTCGCGACCGCGTTCCGCCTCAAGCACGACCGCAAGATGCGGCTCGCCACCAAATACGTGAACCTGACGCGGGCGTTCTTCTCGCAGCAGGGCATCACCGACTATCGCATCGTCGAGAGCACCGGCGCGACCGAGGGCGCGCCCGCCGCCGGCACCGCCGAGCTCATTGTCGACATCACCACGACCGGGACCACCTTGGCGGCGAATGCCCTGAAGGTGATCGACGACGGGCTGATCCTGCGCTCGCAGGCCAACCTGGTGGCGGCCCGCACCGCGCCCTGGGGCAGCGCCGAGCGCGAGATCGCGCGGGTGGTGCTCGACCGCATCGCCGCGCAGGCGCGCGGGCGCGCCTATCGGGAGGTGCGCACCCGCTTCGTGCGCTGCGATGAAGCTCTGCTGGCCGAGGTCAGGACGCGCTTCGGGGTGGAAGCCCCGTTCGGGGGGCCGACCTCATCCGGCATGCTGACGCTCCACTGCCCACCCGCCCAGGTGCATCCGCTCGCGAGCTTCCTGCGCCAGCACGGCGCCGAGAACGTCGCGGTCACCGATCTCGGCTACGTGTTCGCGCGCGAGAACCCGCTTTTTGCGAGGCTCACGGCCGGACTCGGCGGCTGATGCGGCGTGGACCCACGCCGATCCGGTCCGACCATCGCACCGCAGATCAGTAGCGTAAGCGGGCCGACCGGCGGCGGGTGATCAAGCGCCCGATGAGCACCGTTGAGCGGACCTTGCGGTGCTCTAATACGGGGGGGGTCGCGCCGTTGCTCGATCCGATAGCGGCGGCGGTGTGAAAATGCGTATCGCCGCCACCTAACGGTGACTTGATACCATCGGACGATCAAACAATCGCCAAATAATCAACAAACAAACAACAAATACATTGGTCGCAATTGGCCTTGCTTTTTTGCGGCAGGGCCAAAGGAGCGACCGATGGCACAGGCTGGCGAAATCATAGCTCTATCAGAACGCTTGCGAAGACAATCCCGCAAAGCACGCAATGCGGAAATCGTCGCCGACCTGCGGCTCGCCACTTGCTACCTGAGGGCGCTGGCCGCGTTGAAGATCGCCGAAGAGGCTGAGATCGAGATTGATCCGGGGCGGAAACTACAGCTGGAGCTGGAGTCCGCGCAGCTCAATAGCCAACTTCGCCGCGAGCACTGAACGGATGCCGCGGGGGTGGCGAGGGACGCCGGGAAACCGGCTAACCGATAGCACTGAGGGGGCGGCCAGCTCTGGTTCTGCGACATGGTAGGTGAGACTATGAGCAGAAACGTAATAGCATTGTGCATCCTGTTTGTTTGCATCGACAGTGCGCAGGCCATCGAGTGTCAAACAAGTGTGCAGAATAGCGATAGCCATTGGGCATGGCGTCTGATCGACGGCCGCAAGTGTTGGTACAAGGGCGCGAGTGGAATGGACAAGTCGCTCTTGCATTGGCCTGCCGCCGATGACAGTCGTGACAAGCTTGAGGTTACGCTGGACAAGCCCAAGGAAGACAAACCTCAAGCAATGCCGGAAATGCAGCCGATTCCACCGGAAGTATTGAAGATGTTGCCGATCATGCCGCCGCAGCCGTCGTTCGAGGATAGGTGGAGACTGCTGTGAAGGACGCGATGAACGACCTTCCTGCGGCCTTCAGAGCATCTTGCGCAGGGCGGCTGATCACTCGCCGGAAATGTGCGCCGCCTTGATGATCGGCCACCATTTCTCGATCTCGGCCTTCTGCAAGCTCGCCAGCGCCTCCGGGCTCTGCTGCTCGCGCGCCGGAACTTCGAGGCCGAAGGTCGCCATGCGCTCGCGCACCGTCGGATCGGCCATCGCGTCAACCGCGGCGGCATTGAGCTTGGCGATGATGTCGCGCGGCGTTCCCTTGGGCACCCACAGCCCGTACCAGACCGAAATGTAGAGCCCGGGCGCGCCCGCTTCGTCGACCGTCGGGATGTTGGGCGCCGAGGGCAGCCGCTCCTTGGCGGTCACCGCGAACGCCTTGACGGAGCCGGCCTTCACCTGCGCCATCGAATTGGAGGTCTGATCGACGATCAGGTCGATCTGCCCGGCAATGAGATCGTTGAGCGCCGGCCCGGTGCCGCGATAGGGCACGAACGGAAAATGCGTGCCGGTGATCTTCTGGAAATACACGCCTGCCACGTGGGAGGCCGAGCCCGGCCCGGCGGTGCCGGCCGAGACCTTGTCCTCATTGAGCTTGAGCCAGAAGATCAATTCCTTGAGATTGGTCGCCGGCACGCTCTTCTTGGTGATGATCCATTGCGGATTGGACGGCAGCAGCGCGACCGGCTCGAGGTCCTTCAACAGGTCATAGGGCAGGTCATAGATCGCGCCGTTGACCACGTGGGTGCTCCAGTGGCCGATGCTGACCGTATAGCCGTCGGGCGGCGCGCGCACCACGCGGCCGACCCCGACCGAGCCCCCCGCTCCGGCCACGTCCTCGACGATCACCTGCTGGCCGAGCGCCACGCGCATGCGATCCCCGATCACACGCGCCATCGCGTCGGCCGGCCCGCCGGCCGCGAACGGCACCACGATGGTGACCGGCCGGGTCGGGAAATTCTGCGCCGCGGCACCGGTGACATTCGCCAGCGAGACGGCAAGCGCCGCGATCAGCAGTTTACCCATGACGTCCTCCATCCGGGCCGCGACATATCCTATCACAGCGCCGCGAAGTCGATCGGCTTGGTGCGATCGAGCGTGCGATCGACGCGCGGCAGCGGGTATTTCAGCCCGGTCGCGCAGTTGAACAGCACCGCCTGCTCGTGGCGGCCGATGCGCCCGTCGGCGAGGCTCTGCTTGTAGGCCGCAAAAGTAGCGGCGCCTTCCGGGCACAGCAACAGGCCCTCCTCGCGCGCGACCTCATCGAGCGCGGCGCTGATCGCCGTGTCCTCGACCGCGATCGCAAAGCCGCCGCTCTCGCGCACCGCCCGCAGGATGAGGAAATCGCCGATCGCTTGCGGCACCCGGATGCCCGACGCGATCGTGTGGGCGTTCTCGAAGCGCGGCGCCTGCTCGCTGCCGGCCTCGAAGGCGCGCACCATCGGGGCGCAGCCGGCCGCCTGCACCGCCACCATGCGGGGGCGCTTGGAGCCGATGAAGCCGATGGCCTCGAGCTCCGCAAAGGCCTTCCACATGCCGATCAGGCCGGTGCCGCCGCCGGTCGGATAGAGGATCACGTCGGGCAGTTGCCAGCCGAGCTGCTCGGCGAGCTCGAGCCCCATGGTCTTCTTGCCCTCGATCCGATAGGGCTCCTTCAAGGTCGAAACGTCGAACCAACCGACTTTTGCCTTGCCCTCCGCAACGATCTTGCCGCAGTCATCGATCAGGCCGTTGACCCGGTAGACGGTCGCGCCCTGCAGGGCGATCTCGCTGACATTCACTTCCGGGGTGTCTTCCGGGCAGAAAATCGTGCTCTTGATGCCGGCGCGGCTCGCATAGGCGGCGAGCGCGGCGCCGGCATTGCCGTTGGTGGGCATCGCCATGTGCTTGATGCCGAGCGCCCTGGCCATCGACACCGCCATGACGAGGCCGCGCGCCTTGAACGAGCCGGTCGGCAGGCGGCCCTCGTCCTTCACCAGGATTTCGCCGGCGGAGAGCCGCGCCGACATTTTCGGCAGCGGCACGATCGGGGTGATGGCCTCGCCCAGGCTGACGATGTCGCCGGCGCGGCGCACCGGCAGGAGCTCGCGGTAGCGCCACAGGTCTCCCGGCCGGCGCGCCAGCTCCTCGCGGCTGAGCGCCTTCCTGACGCCGGCGAGATCGTAGCGCACCAACAAAGGCTTGCCGGCGCGCGAGAGATTGTGCACCTCGTCGGCGGCGTGGCGCTCGCCCGTGAAGGCGCATTCGAGATGGGTGACGAAGCTTGCCCGCTCGGCCCGCAGATTTTCATCGTGCAACACGAAGCCCGCCTCCCAGTATTGTTCAGAGCATGATCCCGAAAAGTTGCAGACTTTTCGGCCAAGATTATGCGATTCCGCTTTAGTGCGTTGTGGACGGCCCGCGGCGCCGGAAGACGACGAAGTGGGACAGCGAGAAATTCACCAGGAAGCTTGCCCCGATGGCAAGCACTTTGCCGATCAGAACCGGATCGATCGGGTGGCCTGCGAGCGCCAGCGGCCTGTCGGGCCCGAACAACATTTGCCACAGAACCGGAACGGTAGCGGACACGATGAGGATCGTTGCCGTATTGGCCACGAGGCCGGCGACCTGCGCCAGGAGGAAGCTCGCATAGGATTTAAGCCGCAGCTTGCGTCCGGATTCGGCCGCAAACGTCGTCATCGAGTTCATCACATAGGACCCGGTCACCGCGACCAGCCAAGAAATCAAGTTGGAGGTGACGATCGGGAGGCCGACAAAATAGAAGAAGAACGAGAAGACCACGAAGTCGACCGAAGCGTTGACCACGCCGATGAGCGCAAAGCTCACCGCCTTGACGGCGACGACGCGGCGCCCGGGGTCCGGCAGAATGCGACGGCCGAGGGCTCTAAGCGGGGGAGGCAACCACATGACCGGCTCCGCTTAGCACGTCCAGCCGGCAACCTTCACCTTCTGTTTCGGGTTGGGGAGGTGAGACAATGTGCATGACGGGCGCGGCGCGACAGGGGGGCCGGCCTGGGCTATAGAAGGCGGCGGGGCTATCAGGCCCGAAAGGCAGGCGCGATGTCGTCCAATGCGATCGGTCTCGCAGGCGGAACAGAGCCTTCGCCCAGGCTGCGCGCCGGGGGGGCGGAGGCCGGCCTTTCGATCGTGGTTCCGCTCTATAACGAGGCCCAAGGGCTCGCCGCGCTGCATGGCCGCATTGTCGAGGTGGCGCGGCGGCTCAACGCGGCGCGCCGCCTCATGGTGGAGGTCGTCTATGTGGACGACGGCAGCCGCGACACGACCCTGTCGGTCGCGCACGCGCTCCCCCCCACCGGCCTCGACCTCCAGGTGGTGTCGCTGTCGCGCAATTTCGGCAAGGAGGCGGCGCTGGCGGCCGGGCTCGATCATGCCCGTTTCGGCGCCGTGCTGTTCATGGACGGCGACGGCCAGCACCCGCCGACTCTGGTCGACACGCTGGTCGGCTATTGGCTCGATCAAGGCTATGACGTGGTCTACACCGCCAAGGTCAACCGCGAGAACGAGCCGCGGCTGTTTCGGCTGGCGGTCAAGGCATTTTATCTGCTGATCAATTGGGGGGCGCGGCAGAAGATTCCGGAGGACGCCGGCGATTTCCGCCTGCTCTCGCCGCGCGCCGCCGCGGCCCTCAAGCAGCTGCCCGAGCGAAACCGGTTCTTCAAGGGCTTGGCCAGCTGGATCGGCTTCCGCCAGGTCCGCGTCGACTATCAGCCGGCCGAGCGCGCCCATGGGCGCAGCACCTGGAGCCTCTATTCCCTGATCGGGCTTTCGATCGAAGGCCTGACCTCGTTCTCGGTGGCGCCGTTGCGGCTCGCGAGCCTCTTGGGCTTCTTGTTGCTGGCCTTTGCCCTGATCTTTGCGGTGGATATCCTGATCGAAACCCTGTTCTACGGTCAGTCGGTCCCGGGCTATCCTTCGGTGATCATCGGCCTGATGGTACTGGGCGGGGTGCAGCTGTTCATGATCGGGATCATGGGCGAGTATATCGGCAAAATGTTCTCCGAGCTGAAGGCGCGCCCGATCTATTTCGTGGCCGAGCAGAGCCTCAGGACGGCGCAGGACACGGGCCGCGCGGAGGACCAAACAACGCGGACTGCGGCAGAGTGACTTAAGGCTGAGGCGAGGCTGAGTTGTTGGGCTGAGCTTGATTCAAGAGGCTTGGGGATTCAAGAAGTGTTGGACAGACAGTCCGGCGGATCGGACCGTGCCGGCGAGAATCTCTCTGGGCGCCGGCATATCTGGCTTTGCGCCGATGACTACGGCATATCGGCCGCCGTCAATGCGGCGATCCGCGACCTCGTGGTGCGCGGGCGCCTCAATGCGGTCTCCGTCATGGTGGCGGCGCCGAGCTTTCACCGCTCGGAAGCCCACGCGCTGAGCGTCCTCAATTCCGGCGCGACCCGCGTCGCCATCGGGCTGCACGTGACCTTGACGGCGCCGTTCTGCCCGCTCAGCAGCGACTATAGACCCCTGCGCGAGGGCGCCTTCCTGCCACTCGTCCCGACCCTGGTCCGCGGCTTCCTGCACCGCCTCGGTGATGCGGCTTTGGCGGCCGAGGTCGCGGCACAGCTGCGGATGTTCGTGCACACTTTCGGCCGCCCGCCCGATTTCATCGACGGGCATCAGCACGTGCAGCTGTTTCCGCAGATCCGCGAGGCGGTGCTCAAGGTCGCCAAGGACAGCGCTCCCAACGCCTGGCTGCGCCAGTGCGGCCGGGCGGTCCAGCGCCGCCTGCGCTTCGCCGACCGCAAGGCCTGGCTCATCGACATTTTAAGCCAGGACTTCCAGCACCGCGCCCTCGCCTTCGGCATCCGTACCAATCCGGCCTTCGCGGGCGTCTACGAGTTCCGCGACGACGCCGATTTTGCGGCGCTGTTCGAGGGCTTTCTCGAGGCGCTGCCGGACGGCGGCGTCATCATGTGCCATCCGGGCGTCGTCGACGCGGAATTGCAGCGGCTCGATCCGCTGACCACGCTGCGCGAGCGCGAATATGCGTTCCTGGCCGGCGCGGCGTTCGCGGACCTGCTGGCGCGCCACAATGTCGCGCTGGCGTAGGACGTAGAAAATCACGCCGGATGGGCGCCGCCGGAGCCGTGCAAGCCCCCTTCCCTTAAAAATTTTGCCGGACGGCGTCATTCCGCTGCCACGGCGGCTGCCTACATGAGCGGCGTCGTCAGGTTGTCACGGAAAGGCAGAGCCATGACTCCGCAGGAACGCCAGCTCGTCACCGATCTCTTCGATCGTCTCGCCACGCTCGAGAACACGCCCCGCGATAGCGATGCCGAACGGGCCATCATGGAGGGGCTGCGGCGCGCCCCCAACGCGACTTATGCGCTGGTGCAAACCGCGCTGGTGCAGGACGAGGCGCTCAAGCGCGCCGACGCCCGCATTCGCGCGCTCGAGGCACGGCTCGGCGAGGACAGCGCGCCACAGTCGGGCGGCTTTCTCGACAATATGCGGGACGCCCTGATGGGCCGGCGCGCGGAGCCGCGCGGCGGCTCGGTGCCCTCGGTGCGCCCGCAAGCGCAAGGTCAGGAAGCCGCGCCCGCCCCCGCCGCAGCTTGGCGGCAAGCACCGCCCGCGCCCGGCGGCTCCTTCCTGGGCACCGCGGCGGCGGCCGCGGCCGGCGTGATCGGCGGATCGCTGCTGCTCGACGGCATCCGCTCCATGATGGGGCCGAGCCACGCCTTCGGCGTCGCCGACCCGGCCTTCGGGGCGGTCCCGGCCTCGCCGTGGGACCATAATAGCGCAGGCGGCGACCTCGCCCGCCAAGCCGGCATCGATGACATCGGCCACAACCCGCAGGGCGGCGGCTCCGGCCTTTTCGACACCTCCGCCGACGACAATGCGGCGGACAACCAAACCGACCAGGATATCGGGAATTTCGCCGACAACAGTGGCGACTTCGGCGGTGGCGATTTCGGTGGCGGCGGAGATTTCGGCGGCAGCGACGCTTGAAGCATGAAGGCCGCCGTCAGCCGGCGGCCTTCATCATTTGCGCACGGACGGACTTAAAGAGTGCCCTACAGCACCATGACCTTCGTGCCGACCTTCACCCGGTTGTAGAGATCGATGACATCCTCGTTGCGCATGCGGATGCAGCCCGAGGATACCGCGGTGCCGATCGTCCAGGGCTCGTTGGAGCCGTGGATGCGATAGAGGGTCGAGCCCAGATACATGGCGCGGGCGCCGAGCGGATTTTCCGGACCGCCTTCCATGTGGCGCGGCAGATCGGGCCGGCGCTTGAGCATATCGTCGGGCGGCGTCCAATCCGGCCATTCGCGTTTGTTGGTGACGGTGTGGACCCCGGCCCAGGTAAAGCCCGGGCGCCCGACCCCGATGCCGTAGCGCATCGCCCGGCCGCCGCCTTCCACCAGATAGAGCATGCGCTCCGGCGTGTTGATGATGATGGTTCCGGGGGGTTCCTTGCCTTCGTAGGTGACCTGCTGTGGGAGGAAGCGGGGATCCATGGCCTGCGGATCGCTTCCCTCGATGCCGTAGGCGGGCGCCGCCGGCTCGCCCGAATAAGACGGCAGTCCGCCGCCGCGGCCAAGGCCACCAAACAATAATTCGAAGAACCCGCCGCCGAGGTTGGGTCCTTGCACCGCAACCTGCTGCACCGGCGCGGACGCCTGGTTGGTTGCGGGAGTGAGGGCGAGCGGACCGGCGGACGCGGTGCCGCAGGCAAATAAGCCGGCGAGGAGAGCGGGGACGACGCGAATGGACATGATGATGACTCTCGGTATCACTCTGGCGGGTTACGCAACGACACATGTTCCAGACGGAGCGAACCGCGCGCGGGACGCCGGGCTCCGTCTGAACATCGACAAAGTAAATTCAAAACCGCGTCGGATTGGTAAAAGCGATGGTTAGAATTGTTATGGATACCGCCAGAAAGATGTTGTTCATCAACTTATAGTTTCTTTCGAGTAAACATGGAATCATCATGGTTAATCGCCCGTTATCGCCCTGACCCGCGCGACCCGAAGACGGCCGAAAAACGGCGCATGAACCTGACGTTAAGCGCCGGCAGGCTAGAACGCGCGCAGACCGAACGGCCCAGAAACCACGGAACCACCATGCCAGTGCGGCAAAAAACCTTCCGCATCGAGCAGATGACGGCGGCGGGAACGCCGCGCAGCGTGTCCGCCAACGGCGCGAGCGCTGCGCTCCAGCACCATGAGGTGCTCACCGAATTGAAGGCGCTGCGCGACCTGATCGAGCGGCGGGCGCCGGCAGCGCCGCAGCCGATCGGATGCGACGGCGACAGCGATCCCAGGCAGGCCGTCAAGCCCGACCACATGACCATCGGCGACTTGAACAAGCTCAAGAGCGAGACCGACAGCATCCACCGCGCCATAAGCCGCACCATGGAGGAGCTCGCGAGCCTGCAGTTCGGCGCCTTCAGCGAGGCCGGCGAAGGCCGCGCCAGCCGCGAGCTCGATGCCGTGGTGAACAGCACCGAGCGGGCGACCCAGCAAATCCTCGAAGCGGTCGAAGCGATCGACGAAGCCGCCAACACGCTCTCCGCCTCGCTCAGGCACGAGCAGGAGCAGGCGCTCGCCAGCGACATCCGCGATCACGTGGTGCGCATATTCGAGGCCTGCAACTTCCAGGATCTGAGCGGCCAGCGCATCGGCAAGGTGTTGGCGACCTTGAAATTCGTCGAGGACCGCGTGGCCCGCATGCTGGAAATCTGGGGCGGCCGCGACGCCCTCAAGGACTACACCGCCGCGGTGGTGGTCGCGCCGGGCAATGGCGAGAACAAGCTCTTGGCCGGCCCCAAGCTTGACGGCGATCCGGGGCATCTCTCCCAGCACGAAATCGATTCGATGTTTGGCTGACCGGTTCGCCGTTTTGGCGTACCCACTTCCCGCAACCGCTATGCGGCGGCGTCACGCTTCCCGGTCATGATCGGGACCGGGGTCGAGCTGCGGCGAGGGACCCTGCGCGCCATCCGCACCAAATACCCCCTCGACCTGGTACGACCTGCCGAGATCGACGTGGTCTGAAAGCCGCAGCCACGCTTGCGCCATATTGAGAAAGACCAGCTTGGTAGTGGCGTCATGGACGACCGCGGCCAGCTTCATGCAATCCGCGGCAAAGGCCCGGTACGCGTCGCGTCTGCTCATGAAACCACCAACGCCTCCCGATCAGGTCACCCCATTGCCACTTAAATGCCAAGGGCGCCGCTTCGTTCCCGACTTCGTGATTGGAACCGCTGCCTTAATTCGGGAACTCAGGCCGCGAGCGTAAGGTTCTACCATTCGCATGGGTTCGTGCTCATCGTCTCACTCACTGCGACGCTCTCGTCGTCGCATTGTGACGCAAGTGTGAGGACACACCAATGCGCAGCGCGGATTGCCGGAAATACGTCGAACAATGTTTGCAGCTTGCGCGCGAGCTGGCGCCCGAGCACCGCAAGCTGGTGCTCGAGCTCGCCGACAAATGGCTGCAAGCCGCCGAGGAACTGCGCGTCCACGAAGATCAATCAAACGGAACCGGCGAGCGAGAAACCCGCAGCATGTAGGTTCCAAATCGTCACGCTGGCGCGACGCTGTCGATTTTCACTTCCGCGACGGCAAATCGATTGCGCCTCGATGACCTCAAGTCATTTGGCGGCGCGGCCGGGCGATACCGACGCGCCGCTCCAAGCGATCCCGATCGAATGGATCGGGATGCGCTCCGTTTTTTTTGCGCTGGCGCATGTCCATTTCGGAAAACCGGTATCCGCTTTCGCGAGGGCATGCTTTTCGGGACATGCGCTAGCCGGTGCGGGCGCCCTGGCGGCGGCCGTATTCGCCTTGGTGAAACCGGGCCGAGCCCGATTGCGGGAAACCGATCGCCTGATGTGGCGGGTCGCGGAGCGCGTGGAGAATGCGCTCAAGATCAAGGCCATTGATGCCAGCGCACCAGTAAGAATCGCCAATACAAGCCAGAAGGGAGGCTTACTCTTCGTAGCCGCGGCCTCACGATCCGCTGGGTCGAGGATGGGCCATATCGACGGCATGCCATCCGACTCGTTCGCAGAGGTGGGCTCCGCGGCGTAGCTGTTGCTCATAGCAACACTGCTGCTCATGGCAGCGCTATCGCTCGCGGGAGGGCCGTTGCTCATGAACGTGATCTCGCGCGGGGGCGAGAGGGAAGGCCCCGGCCAGCGCAGCGCAAAGGTCGGGGCCGCATCGTTTTCCCGAGTCATCTTCGGGGCCATCAATTCGTCAGGCGTGGCCCGGGCATAGGCGGTCTCGCCCGCCGGAGGCAGCAGCGGCCTTGCGGTCGGCAAACGCAACACCGACTGCGCCCGATGCGTGGGCGGCGGCGCCACCTTGGTGCCTTCAGGCCCCAGATACCAGCACTGACCGTGCGTCGCGCGATCGAGGCGATAGTACCAGTGGCTGCCTTGCGGCGCCGTGGCGCCTGGCCTGGCGGCGCATGCGTCCACCGCACGCGCGTGCTCCGATCGCAAGGTCAACAAGACGACGGCAAGCAGACTGACGCAGATGGCCGGCGCGAGGAGAGTCATTTGTTTGGGCATATGCGTCTCCCTCGGTAACCATCAATGCGCTTGCCTCCAGACCTCGTACAAGTTCACTCGTTTGACGATCAATTCTGGCTCCAATGGGCCGCCAATATGTCAATCCACGGGATGCACATGCGCCCACACGCACTCGACTACCGCTGACAGCAGAATGCTACCGGAGCAAACGTTGCCTTGGACGAAACGCCGCCTTGGATGATCGCGCGCTTGCAATGCCGCGCGCGCATCCCCGCACCGACGCAAGATCGTCAGCTGATCGGCGCGCGCGGGCGTGAGGACCGCGGTCTATTTGGGCTTCGGCCGCATCGCCGCCGCCGAATTGATCGTGGCGTGAAGGTTGCGCGCGTAGTCGATCGCGCCCGCTATGCCCATGTCGAGCGCCGAGCGCGTATATTCCTTGACGGCAAGCCGCGCCGGACGCGGCGCCTTCATCATGGTGGCGCACAGCGTCTCGGCGGCGGCGTCGAGCTCGTCCAGCGGCACCACCTCGCTGACCAGGCCCGCCTCGCGCGCCCGCGCCGCGCTGATCATCGCGGTCGAGTAGACGAAATAGCTCATCGCCTTGCGCGGCACACGGTCGACCAGCGCCGACATCACCATCGTGGGCATGATGTTGTGCAGCATTTCGGGGACCTGGAACTGGGCGCTGTCGGCCGCCAGCGTGATGTCGCAGACCGCCGCGATGGCGCAGCCGAAACCGAGCGCCCGCCCCTTCACTACGCCGATGACCGGGGCGCTGACGCGGCGGAAGGCGTTGTAGCAATCGAACACCACGTCGCTGCCGAACCGGCGCTCGAGCGCGTCGGCGGAGTTGCTGGCCGGGCGACGGCCGCTGGTGGCGCGGCCGACGCAGAAATCGTTGCCGGTCCCGCGCAGCACGACCATCTCGGACGTCTCGCCGGCGCCGAGGATGAGCTTGG
>DATDGG010000291.1:0-15985 GCA_036522235.1 Xanthobacteraceae bacterium | reverse complement strand
GGTCCTGGTTCGATATTCCGATCGTCTATTCCAACAACCAGCGCGCCATCCTGGCGATGGAAAAGGGCGCATCGGGCGAGCGCGCCTTCGCGGAGGCATTTGCAAGATGGTCGGCTGAGGACGCCGCCGCCACGCTGCCGGAGCCGCCGCCAGCCGCCCCGGCGCTGCCGCCCGCGGACGCAGATAGCGGGGCTATCAAATAGCGGCGGGCCGGGTGCCAGGCCCATCTCCGCTTGCACTGTCCTTTGGCCGGGCTAGACTCTTGGCATTCTCCGCCGCGGAAGGCTACGCGACGGCAAACGCTGCGGCTGGGCGCGCTTTGGCTGGTTGATCCGTCGAGGGCAGAATGTTGATCCGAACACGCCTTGCTCTGACATGCCTTGCCCTGACGTGGCTGGTGGCCGGCCTCAATGGGCCGGTGTGGGCACAGAGCAAGCTCGCCTTTGTGGCCGGCATCAACGTCTACCCCAATCTGTCGGGCGAGCAGCAGCTGCAACGGGCCGTCAACGATGCCGATGCCGTCGGCGACGCGCTGGAATCGCTGGGCTTTTCCGTGACCCGTGTCACCCGCGATGCCACGCTCGACAACCTTTTGCGCCGGTTTGGACAGTTCACCCGCACGCTCAAGCCCGGCGATAGCGCAGTCTTCTTCTTTGCCGGGCACGGCATCACGCTCGATGACGGCAATTATCTGATCCCGGCGGATATTCCGGTACTCCTGCCGAGCGACCGGGAGATCGCCAAGAAGCGCGCCGTTGCCGAGCGCGACATCAAGCGGCAGATCGTCAATGCCGGGGCGCGCGTTGCGATCGTGGTCATTGATGCCTGCCGGGAGAATCCTTTCGCCCGGGAAGGCACCCGCGCGCTCGGCGGAACGACGCGCGGGCTGAGCCGGCTTGAACCGACCGAGGGCGTGTTCACGCTTTACTCCGCGCGCGAGGGACAGACCGCGCTCGACCACCTTTCCCGTGACGACGACAGCCGCAACTCGGTTTTCACCCGCGTGTTTGTCGAAAAGCTCAAGCAACCCGGCCTGAGCCTGAGCGAGCTCGGCGACGAGGTGCGCGACGAGGTCGCCACGCTTGCCGAGCGAGACGGGCACGATCAAGTGCCGGCCTTCTACAACGAGCTCCGGGGTGCACGCTTGGTCTTTCTCAGCGGAACCGCCAAGCCGGTCCCGCCGAACGCGACGCCGAAACCGCCGGAGGCGCCGCCACCGCCGCGTCCCCAGGTCGAGGCAGCAATCAAACCCTCGGCCGCGGCGCCATCCGCCCTGGATTGCGAGCGTCCGCATGGAGACTACGTCACCGTCAAGGTTGCATGGGACGACCCCGACAAGGGACTGCTCATTCGCGCGGCGCCCGGCAACGCAGCGGAGGTCAAGGGCGTCATTCCGCCCGCTGCGACCGGCCTTGATGTCTCGAACTGCCAGGGAGAATGGTGCCAGGTAAAGTATCGCTGCCAAAGCGGGTGGGCGGGATCGCGTTTCCTGTCGACGCGCGCCAACGAACTCCATCGCGTTGTCGGGGTCGGCCCCAATGATCCGGACGGCGGTTTGAATCTCCGAACCGGACCGGGCTCGAGCTTTCCGAAGACCAGCCTCATTCCCTTCAACGCCGATGACGTGATCGTTCATGTTTGCCAGCCGGCCACGGGGCCGGGGTCCTGGTGTCTTGTCACCTACCACGACAATTCCGGCCTGGTGGCGCATCGGTTCTTGACGCGCTGACGTGCTGCCGGACCAAGAAATCCACACGTTCTTGGAGAGAATGAATAGTGTCGATCAAGCTCGTCACGATGCTCGGCGGATGCTTGATCGTGAGCAGCCTTGCGGCCACCGGAGCGGAGCTTCCCTCCGGATTTTCCTACCTCGCCAATGTGGAACCGGCGATCCGCGAGGACATTCGCTACGCCGGCTCACACAATTTCGTCGGCAGGCCGGTCGCCGGCTATCTGGCCGGCGCGTGCGTGCTTACCGACAAGGCTGCCGTCGCGCTGCGGCAAGTCCAGGCCGCGCTTGCCGCCGAGAAAGTGTCGCTCATCGTCTGGGATTGCTATCGGCCGGCCCGCGCGGTCAGGGACTTTCTCGGCTGGAGCAAGATGCCGCAGGACGCCCGCATGAAGGCGGAATTCTTTCCGAACACCGACAAGAGAGAGCTTTTTTCGCTTGGTTATCTGGCTTCGCGCTCGGCGCATTCGCGCGGCAGTACGGTCGACCTCGGCATCGGCCAGATCGCTCCGCTGCCGGCCTACGACCCGGCCGCCCCGCTCAAGCCTTGCACCGCGCCGCAAGGCGAGCGTTTCGCGGATGGGACGATCGATCTCGGCACCGGCTATGATTGCCTGGACCCGCTCGCCAGCACCGCCAGCCCGAATGTCTCCGCGACCGCATCGTCCAATCGAACGATGCTGCGGGAGCTCATGCGGCGCGCCGGCTTTCGGCCTTATTGGCGCGAATGGTGGCATTTCGAGCTCATCGACGAGCCCTTCCCCCAGCAGAGCTTCGACTTTCCAGTGGTCGCGCACGGCGCATCGCGCCCGAAGACGCAGGAGGGTGATCGCCCGCAGTGAGCGGCAACGAAAAGGTCCGTGGCTTTGCGCTCCGGACCTTTTGCCGTCTTGGCTCGTCGAGCAAATGGCCAGCTTGCGCAGGCCGCGCGGCGTCCATCAGTCGCCGGCATTACCGGCAGTGCATGGTCCGGCGATAGATCGGGTGGCCGTACTGGTTATAGCCGGCTACGTACAATCGGGTGACGCAGAACAGATCGTCGCGGCCGTCGTCATAGATGACACGGTGGCTGTTGCCGTTGACGATCACCAGGCGGTCGTTGTCGGCCGCCTCCTGCGCTTGTGATACGCCCGCACAGCCGAGCAAGAGAGCGACACCGGCGGCAGTAGCCAGAAGAGTGCGGAACATTTGATCCTCCATCAATCCGTTGGTTCCGACATCGTGTCGTGACCTGTCGCCACCATGCGGCCGGCGCTCACCAAATGAAATGGGCCGGAGCTCCAATCGGATTGGAGGCCGTCAGCGGGCGGGGGGAGCGACGCGCGGCGGTCTCGGATTTGGGGGGATTCCGGTTCAGATTAGTCATCGTTCACCGGCGGCAGCGCCGCCCCGAAGCGCTTGCGGCCCCCGGCGGAGCCGCAATCCGCAAGGCAGGGTGTCCGCCGGCACCGATGGCGACGTGACTGGTCATCTTGCCCTCCTGCGCGGGACTGATGATCGCGCGTTGCGGCGAGATCCCGGCCCGTGCCGTTCAACCATCGCGCTTCACGCAACTGACGAAGAGCTGCACGCCCTCGGCTTCCGTCCCCATCTTCGCCGGCGAGCGCGCGAATTGCGATTGCCCAACCAGGCGCAGGAGCTCCTGCTCGGAACGCAGCACGAGCGGCCAATCGAGCGCGTGCTGGAACAGCGCGACATTCGGATGGTCCGGCCGGAAATTCCCAAGCAGAACCGTTCCGCCGGGGGCCAGCTTGGCGTGGATGTAGTTCAATAGCCGGATGACCAGATCGTCCCTGAAGTAGTCGATCAGCCCCATGCTGTAGAAGGTCGCGTGATTGCCCGGCAGGCGCCCTTCGTCACGCAGAACCATCTTGATGATGTTTCCTTGCACCGTTGCGACGCGCCCCGCCGCGGAACAGAGCCGCGCCTTCTCCTGCACATAGCCGATCGCGTCAGCGTCGATATCGATCAGCGTGAAGCGGGCATTGTGGCGCGGCAGCAGATCGAAGACCTCGGCGGCCGGGCCGCTGCCCAGGCTCACCACCGACGGCGCGGAAAACTTCTCGCATGCCTGGCGCACCAGATCGCCGACCAGCCGGCGCCGATTGCGTACGGCGCGCGGGCAAGGCTGCGCCATGGCCCAGAAATCGACGGCGCGTCCGAAGTGGTCGATCCCGCGCGGGGCGTCGTCGTACATCATCTGGATGGTCAGATAGTCGCCGGCGTAGCCTTGCGGCTTGTCGTGGCAGCGTTGCAAAAAGGCGCTCTTGAGCAGGAACGGCAGCAGCAGCTCTTGCCACTGCTTGATGCCGGACGGGTCGTTGCGCGCAAGCCGGGCCAGGCAGTCATGGGCCCGCTGGCACCAATTGATGATGACGCTTACGGGCGTCGTCGGCAGGCGCTCATACACCAGCGCCTGGGCATGCAATTCGGTCAGCTCGGGTGCCGGCTCGGCGTGGACGTAGTGCGGCCCGGCGGGATGCGCCGACGAAGCGCGTTCATCTCCGTTGATCAGCTGATTGGTCATCTCACTCTCCCGCAGCGGATGGAGGAGCCAATCGTGCGGCCCTCCTATGCGCGCTAGCTCGCACCGTTGGCGCGTATGCGGAAGGGTCCCGCCCGTTCATCGCTTTGGTAGCCGGCAAATGAATTGGAGGGTGTTGCGCGCTCGACGCCGCTCGGCCAGCGGGCGTTGGCGGAGGACTGGCCGCCGGGCCTCGTTTCGGGCCGTGGCGGTGGCCTACCGATGCTCAGGCAGTTGCGTCGCTCCGGTCAGCGCGCGGCCTTGAAATAGAAGTTCTCGCGCCCCGAGACCGAGCCATAGGTGAAGGGCTGCTGACGACGGTGCGTCGATTCCAGCACGTCGTCGCGCACCGCATCGAATAGCCTGCGGACCTCGAGGCCCGGGGTCGTGATCTCCTTGACGAAAGCCGCGGCAAACGGGCTGTTGGTCCCGCCGTCGTCGTCGAGCGCCACCTCGCCATTCTTGGCCGAGAAGGCGATCAAGGTGTTGACCTCCGGCTCGACCCTCGCAAGCCCCCGCCCGACCGAACGCGTCGCCGCGGTCCGACGCATCTGGTTGGCAAATGGATTGTCGCGACAGGCGTCCAATATGATCAAGCCCAGCTTCCTGGCGCCTTCCACCGCATTGGCCACCTGGGAAAGCGGTACCGCCTCGTAGTCCACCTCGCGATCGACTTCGAGCTTAGCGTCGATCGGGATCAGATAATTGACGCCGCCCATCTGGATTCCATGGCCGGCGTAGTAGACCACGGCCCAATCCGCCTGCTCGGCCTGCCGCGCGAACACCCGCAGGGCCTCGATGAGCTTGTCTCGCGTCAGATCATTGGCAAGCGTCACTGCCTGAAATCCAACTGCGCGCAGCACCGCCGAGACGGCGTCGGCATCCCGGCGCGGATTGGCCAAGACCGGAGCTGATCTATATGCCGAATTCCCGATGACAAGCGCTATGCGACGCTCCGCCTTTGTCACATTTGCATCCGGCGCTGGGACGGGCGTCGGGGATGCGTCCAGCGCCGCCAGCCGCTTTCGCGCGATGTCCTGCCCGGACTTGCCGTTGTCGTATTTCGGCGCCATGGCAACGGCGGCGTTGAAATCGGATTTGGCGCGATCGCGATCGCCCTTCGCCTCATAGATAAGCCCGCGATTGGTAAACGCAGCCGTATATCCCGGATCGAGCCGGATTGCCTCGCCGAAGTCGGCGATTGCCTGATCGTCATCATGCCGGGCGCGGTAGGCATTGCCGCGGTTGTAGAACGCAGACACATATTTCGGGTCCAGTCGGATCGCCTCGCTGTGGTCGGCGATGGCACGGTCCTCGTCGCCTTTGGCATGGTAGGCATTGCCGCGGTTATAGAACGCAAACACGTACTTCGGATCCAGCCGGATCGCTTGGCTGCCGTCGGCGATGGCATGGTCTTCATCGCCCTTGGCGTGGTAGGCGATGCCGCGGTTGTAGAACGCAAGCATATTTTTCGGGTCCAGCCTGATCGCCTCGGTGAAGTCGGCGATGGCGCGATCTTCGTCGCCTTTGGCAAGGTAGGCGTTCCCGCGGTTGTTGTACGCCCAGGCCGCCTTGGCGTTGGCGTGGATCGTCGCCGTGCAGCCCTTGATCCGTACATCCGCAGAGAAGGTATTCTCTTTGTTCACACACCATCCGGTCTCCTGACTGGTCTGTGCGGCGGCGGGCGACGTCGTCGACACGACTGCGAGGAGGAAAAACGCAATCCGATGTAATCCCACGAGCCCCATGGCGGCCTCCCAACCGATGACGCCTCAACCATGGCCGCGGAGCCGGGCGCCCTCGGGCGTGCCGCCACTACGCGCGGCGCGCTCCTGCAGACGCGGCTCAGCTGTCGATCCGGATGAGGACATTGCGCAAGCCGAAGCCGGGTGGCACGCGGCCGGACGCGACCTCGGGCTTGAGTTGCAGAATCAAATCGCGGGCCACGTCCGCGGCCGAGCGGCCGAGCGTGACGGTCGGGCTGTCGGCGGTCGAACGGACCAGCTCGTTCAATTCCGGCAGCGTGATCGGATGCCGCGACGCAATCACCTGGATCAGATCGATGCCGGGCGGTCCGCCGACCTTGATCTGCCAAGGCGCCGATTTCAGCGGTATCGACACCGTCGATCCGGCCCGCACGCGCGCGCCGGTTTGAAAATGGTTGGGATAGAGAATGGCCACGCGACCGCTGCTGCCGACGTCGACCACGGTGATGTAGGCATCCTGGAACGGGTGCACCATCACGCGCAGCGGCTGTCCGATGGAGTAGACCCGGCCGGGCTTGTCCACCCAGGCGTCGACGTCGATATGCCGAGGCGGCCGCAGCAGGAAGATCTCGAAAATCGGCTTCTGGGCGACCGTCAGGTCGCGCTCGAATTGTTCATCGGGTGCCGGAGTATCCTCGGCGGCGGCCGGTCCCGCCAAGGCGAGCAGTCCCGCCAACGCGCCCGCCAGGCAACAGCGCAACACATCTTGCAGATTACGCATGAGTGGTTCCTTCCCGGTCTGAGTTCCGCAAAGCGCTCGCTCGCTCACCTGACGATCTCATATTGGAACACGGCCGCACCGCGGTCCGCACGGCCCGCGGCCACCACCTCGAGGCCGCGTAGCGCGCGGTCGGCGATCTCCTTGAAGATCGCCTCCGGATCGGCCAGGTTGTTCATGTCCAGGCCCCGGTCGGCGATGTCATCCATCTTGATGTTGGGCGGCAGGACGAATGCATAGAGGCGGTTCTGTCCGGCCGGCTCCTGCACACGGATATCGAAGCGATCGGTGGAGGGATTTGGAACCGTCACGCTGGCGCCGGCGGCGATCTGCACCCGGCTTCCTCCCGGGAACCGGTTCGGAAACACCTGGTAGGCGCTGCCCGATGCGAGGTCGATGTTGTAGACCAGCAATTGTCCGGCGATCGGCGAATTGACGTGGAAATGAACGATGCTGCCGACCCGCGCACGATTTCCCTCCACGATCTCGACCTGAATGCCGGCGCGCGACCCGAGGGCTGCCGCCGCGGCCTCGACGGAGGCAATCGTGACGGCGGGCTGCGACGGTTGGGCAGGCGCCGACCCGGGAGAGGCGTAGAACGTGGCGCCCGGGACGCGCTGCTTGATCCAGCCTTCGAAATGGCCGACCGAGGCATAGATGCCGACGGTATCGCGCTGGCCGCAGCCCGGGCCCCAGCTGACCACGCCGATCTGAACTTGCCGCCCGCCCGCTGCATTGATGGCGATCGGGCCACCGCTGTCGCCGTTGCAGGAATCCTTGCCGCCCGCCGTGTCGCCGGCACAGACGGTGGCTTCGTCGATGAAGCGGGCGGCTGAATCGTAGAATTTACCGAGGATGCGTGTGCAGGTCGCGCGATCGACGATCGGCAGCTGGACCTGCAGCAGCTGATCCGAGCCGGGGCCGATATGCTCTCCCTGGACCGGCTGCGGTCGCGTGTAGCCGAAGCCGGCGACCAGGCTCGCGGCACCCGCCGATTCCAGCTGCCCTCTGACGGCGCCGCTGACCAGCAGCTGCGGCGGCGATTGCGCGGACGACCGAAGATGCAACAGGGCGACGTCGTTATGCGGCGGATTCGCGTTGTAGCTTTCGTGGCGGATGACCTCGGAGACGCCGATATCGCGCCCCGGATTTCTCTTCGGATTGTCGGTTCCTTCGGTGACCGAATAGCCGGCGGCGGCGCCGCCGGCGCAATGGCCTGCGGTCAAGACCCAATCGGGGGCGATGACGGTTCCGCCGCAGTCGAAGCCGTTGCCCTGGGCGCGATAGCGGACAATGACCAGGCTCGGCCAGGCTTGATGCGTGGTCGGGCTTCCGCCGACCACGCGGGTTCCGCCCTGGTCGGGAGCGGCGGGCGGCGCTCCTTCAAACCGGCCCGGCGCCGCATTGCCTTCCGGAGCGCCCCCGCTCGGCAATTGAAATATCGGCGGCAGATCTTGCGCCGGCGCCTGCGCTTGTGCGAGCGGCGAGGCTGACAATGTCATCAACGCCAGGGCCCCGCCGAGCGCCGCGCGCGATAGCGGGCGGCTCCGGCCTGACCCTGCGGTCGTCATCGTGCAGATCGAGCAACGCATTGTGACCTCCTGCTTGGATTAGTTGGATGTCGGCTTGCCGCTCTCGGCGATCGGGAGCGCATCCGGCTTTGCCACATAGCCAGCGACCACGACGAGCCCCGTGGTCGAATCGCGTAAGGCAAACACGAAAGGCTTGTCGACGACCATCTTGACGAGATCGGGCTGCATCGATCGGGCCGCGGTCACGGCGGTCGCCGCCGCGGCTTCGGTGCCTTCCTCATCGACCTTGAGCTCGACGCGCTGTTGCACCTTGCGCAGGCGCAACGGTCCTGCCGCAAAGCCCGGAAGCGCTGCCGGCGGCTTGAACCCCAAAGACGCGAGCGCCGGCATGAGATCGATATTCGCCGACGCGCCAAAGCGCGGCAGCGCGATCTCGCCGCGCGCCTCGGCAAAGTCCTTGCCGGCAAGCCAGTCGGCAAGCCCGGCAAAATCCTTGGCGGCAGCCGGCGCATCAATGGTCGTCACCACGACGAGCGAAAGGCCCGCGGTCGCATAAGGCAGGTCGACGGCGACAAAGCGCGGATCGCGGCGGAAGGAGAACTGCCGATCACCGGCATGCATGAGCGGAACATCGACGGTCGACCCGCCCACGAGATGGAAGGGCGCCGGCTTGGTTTCGCCGGCATCGAAGGTCTGTTTCCAGCGATCCTTGAAATAGACGGCATTCAAGGCCACCAGACCGGTGTCCTTCGGAAGCTGATCGAGGATGGTCGGGATCCTGCCCTTGGTCTGCGCATTGACCCAGGCATTGATTGCGGCGAGCGCCTCGGGCTTGCCGAAATCCGAGATCTCGACATGCGTTCCATCCTGGGAAAGCGTCGCAACGGCCTCCGGATAGGGCATCGTCGCGGTGTCGAAATACATGGCGTTCGCGCTCGACAGCGCGTCGTTCTCGCGTCCGCCGCCGGTGGCACGCCGCAGCGCATCAAAATCGATCCACGCCGTCGGCGATTTGTTGAAGCCCAGCAAGCCGTGCAGCATCGGCTGCAATTTCGGCGAATCCCCGCGCTCGATGACGGAGAGCGCGCCGGCAAGGCTCGCGGGCGACACGATGACATTGGCGGGGGGCTGCTTGGCGGCGATGGCGTCCACGAGATGGAGCGCCAATGTCGCCTGCGCGGCCGTCAGGCGTTCCGCCGTCGACGTTAGCTGCAGGCCTGCTTCTACCGGCGCCGCAACCCCGGCCAGAGCGAGGCTTCCGACCGCCAGCAGCCAGGCCGCGCGACACCGGGTTCGTTTCGAGCTGATGGTCATGGCTGCGCACCTCTGTTGGATTGCCGAGCGTTTGGCGCTCGCACCGCGATGACATGGGGACCGTTAGGGGACTTTCGCGCCCGGGTAAATCTCCGCAAGCGCAATCCGGCCGACAATCGGATTGACGGGCTGCTGGCGGCTTGGACGGCGAAGAGGTGCGAGCTCTTCCCGGCGCCCGGCACCGCCCGGCGCGCAGTCAAGGTCAGGGGCCACATGTGGGGGCCTCACCTTCGGCGAAGGCGCGCAGTTCGATGCGCCGATTGAGACGCTGTCGTTCGGCCTCGGAATATTCGCTCAGATCGCCGGCCTTGTAGGGCTCGCTCTTGCCCTTCGGCTCGAGCAGGATCTTCCCGGCAAATCCGCCTTGCTGCAGCAGCCGCTGCACGGTTGCGAGTCGTTCGGCCGAAAGCTTCATATTGAACGATGCCGAGCCGACTTCGTCGGTATGTCCGCTCAGCACGATCTGCGGCGGCTTCTGCGCGTTGAGGCATTCGACCAGCGCGGCGATCGCTTCGCGACCTTCCGCCGTCGGTTCCGAGCGGTTTGAATTGAACGTGATGGGTAACGGACGCACGGACGGCGTGAAATTGCGAATTGCGGACAGGAACGCCCATTGGCAGATCGAGCACTTGCCGGTCGCGATCTTGATCGGCGCGGCGAGCAGCAACGCCGTCGACATGCGCTGGTGAATTTCAGCGATCTGGGGCGCGACCGGCGGCGGCGGCTCGCCGTAGTCGGCGCAAGCCGGATCGTCCCTGAGGTCCAGCAATGCCAGCTGGTAGTCATAGGCCGCCGCGCCGTAGAGCGCCGGATCATGCGCTGCCTTGGCGCGCTCGAGCTTGCGGTCGGCAAGCGCGACCAGCAACTGCCAGGGCGCCCCATAGCTGCGCGCGGTTGCCAGCAGAGCCTCCAGCTCGTCGGGCGACGCCTTTGCGCCGGCCGCCTCTTTCTGCGGGCTGCGCGCATAGACTTCGGCGAGATAGCCCAAGGCGACCGAACGGCCGAGGCAATAGCGGGCCTTCTCGCTGCACGAAGACTCTGGGCCCGAGACCCCCGCGAGGGCCTTGGTCAGGGCCGCGAGATCGCGCGCCTGGCGCGCCGTGGCGATGCGTTGCGCAATGGCGCCGCAGGTGTCGTCTGCACGCGCGTGTCGGGGCAGCGGTACGAGCGCGACCAGCCCAACCGTACAGGCCAACGCCGCGGCGAAAAAACCTGCCCGCGAGATCCGCCAGCCGCGAGGCCGCCGTGTCGCAAGCTGCTGCATCATCGTTCCTCCCGGGCGCGGCCTCAGGGCTCGACCACATAGGGCACGGCGACGAAAGCCCAGCGATAGCCGCGGTTGGGGATGGTGAGGTCGGGCGAGATCATCGGCGCCTGCACCCGGTCGGCGAGCTCGACCACGAGCCCGCGCGGATCGGTGACGGCCTTGAAGTCGAGGTTTCGGTCGATCACGCCGGAAAGGTCGAGTGCCTGTTCGGCCACCAGAACCAGGAGCGTGCCGGGGCCCGGGTCGGTCGCGGTGAACGCGACGCCGTAGCTCGCATCCGGAATGGTGATCGGCGCGCCGGCATTGACCCGCCCGCTTTTGTTGTTCTGTTGCGAGCGCCGGTTCGGGAATATCTGATGAAGCTTGCCGTCGGGACCGGTGTCGAGCACGACCAGCGTACCGGCCTCGGCGGATGTTATGCGAAATTGCACCTGAGATGGCCGGCCGGGTCGGCTGAGCTTGATTTGCGTGCCGGGAAGAATCTCCGCCCGCACCTGAAAGTCGTTCTTGTGGGTGAGCAGGTTCTCCGCGTCGGCCGACACCTGTTGACCGCTTGGCGGAAGCGGGGGCGTTCCTGGCGGCGGGTAGGGATTGAGCACGAAGTCGCGATAGGCGGGCTCGGACTTGAGGTCGGGCGTCAAGCCCGCCTGGCAAACCTTGGAGTGCCCGGTACAGAAGGCCTGCGACTGATCGCGGACGTAGTTGATGAGGCGGCCGGCGGTCACCTCGCCTCCCGGATGCAACGCCGCCTTGCGGTCGCGCAGCCCGTCGGCGAAGTTCTGTGTGAACACCCCGCCCAGGCGATCCGGATCGTCGAAGGCGACCTGGTCGATGGTCGCTGCTTGCCAGACCACCAGGCTGTCCGCCGTCGCGCCGCGCGGCGGAATCTCGATCAACCGATTGGAGGTCTTGAGGCTCGTCTGGACCGCCGGCGTGAATTCCGCCTCGGTCATGCCCACCGGCCGCCTGGGCGTGATGGTGCGCACCAGGCGGTCGTCGGCCGCGCGTCCGATGTCGCGCGTCACCGAGCCGGAGTGACACGAATCGGCCATCACCATGATGCGGCGGCCTGGCATGCGCGCCAGATATTCGCCGATCGTCTTGCCCTGGATCATCCCGGTTATCACAGGATTGTCTTGGTCGAGATCACCGGCGGCGTCGCCCGGCACGATCGTGGAGGTGAGCCGCGTTTTCCCGTCGGCGTCCCTGACGGCAGCTGTCGCGCCGTGACCGGAAAAGTAGAGCACCACCCGGTCGCCCGGCTGGCTTCCATCGATCAGCCAGGTCTGCAGGCCGTCCAGGATGTTCCGGTTGGTCGCCTGGGCGTCGGTCAAAAGCTTGATATCGGAGCGGTCGAAGTGGAAGATGTTGACGAGAAGGTCCACGAAGGTCTCCGCATCCGCGACCGCGCCGCGCAGGTCCTTGCCGCCGTGAGCGTGCTCGAAAATGAGGTTCGGATATTTGTTCACGCCGACGACGAGGGCGCGATCGCGGGCCTGCGAGGGGCCGGCGGACAGGATGCAGCTCGCCAATATCAGCGCGAACCAAGCATTGAATCGCATTGACCATTCTCCATGATCTTGCGGCAGGTAAAGAGTCCCTGGATGCCGACGCGGAAGTGGGTGCCGCGGAGCGCGCCGCGGATCAGATCGTAGGCTTGGCTCGCCGGGATCGTCGCATTCTGCGCGCGCAGGAAAGCCGCATGAAGCTCGGAGAGCGGCTCCTCGCTGCGGATGAAGACCGCGTAATCCGCGCCGAAAGGTTTTCCGACGACGGGGTTCGAGGAAGCCAAGGGCGTGCTCGAGCTGGTCTCCAGCGGATCGCTCTTGAGGCTCGGATAGAGAAACTGCACCGTGCCGTCCGAATTGACATCGAAGGCGGTCAGAAATTTGTAGGGTCCGGTCGCCACCTCGAACCGCACTTTTTCGCCGTCCTTATAGAGGCGGTCATCGCTGGTGCCGGGGGGCGCGTCCGCGCGCGCCACCTTCACCTCCAACGCGCCCGTGGTCCCGGCGAGCTTGCGCAGGAAGGCCAGCAATCGCCGGACATCGATCGCGCCCTGCAGGCCGGAGGCCTCGATATCGGAGGCGAGCACGTCGCCGGGGGCGTTGAGGATCTGCTTTCTCCCGGCATCCCAGATCAGATCGGCGCGCGCGCGGTCGGTGACGAAAGCGCCACCCCGTATCGACGGCGGCGAGGGAGAACCGATCGCGAAGACTAAGGTTGTCTCCGGATCGGGCAGGCCGGCCGGGGCGGAGGCAGGGGCCGAGGTCAGAGCTGCGTCCTTCGTGGTCAGGACCGGCATTCCACCGTCCGCCTCGCGCGCGAACAGGGTCGGCACCTGCCGGGTTTCGGACAGCACGCGCAGTTGCGGGCGTATGTATTGCCATAGCATGTCGAGGGTGATGGTGCCGGTACGGTTGGGGTCGGCGGCACCATCCAGCCCGCGCGCGACCGCGTAGCTCAGCGCTCCGCGCAGCGAACCGTCGATCGGCAGCTCCTGAACGGTTTTTTCAGCGAGCTGCGCGGTGATCGCCGCGGCGCCCGGAATCGGCGGGCGCGGGCCGGGGGCCTGCTTCGGCGGCACCACTGGCGCTGCGCCCGGCTCGAGATCGAACTGCTGAAACTTGAAGGCGCCGCCGCCACCGCGTGAATCCGCGCTGCGCAGACCGGTCCCGGCGTGGCAGGCGTCCACCACGAACAGGATATGCAATCCCCTTGCCGCGGTGGTCTTAAAGAGATCGTACAAATCCTCGTCGCGAAGGATTTCATCGGGGCGCTGGTTCTGGTCGTAGGTCGGGAACAGAAAGCCTTTGTCGTAACCGTCCGGCGTTCGCTTGGGTTCGCGCTTCTCCGGCGCCCGGATGCCGTGTCCGGAGAATGTGAACATGATCAAGTCGCCGGACTTCGCGCGCGCGACCATGCTGTCGAACTGGCTCCTGAAATTCGCTACGCTGGTCGCGCCGTCGGTCATCTTGACGAGATCGCGGACGCCACGTCGGGCCAGCACCGCGGCGATGTCATTGGCGTCGGCGACCGCGCCGCCAAGCTTCGCGCGGCCCGCATAGTCGTTGAATCCGGCGACGATCGCGTGCACTTCCGCGGCGGCCGGGCGGGGCAGGAACGCGGCCAGCAGCGCAGCCGCCAGCGCAAGCTGCCTTGCCAGGCCGGAATTCGCCGCGGGCTTCATTCCGTCGCCCCCCGCAGCTCCACGCGGCGGTTCATCTGGTCGATCTCGGCTTCGCTATGTTGGGTCGGATCGTCGACCACGAACGGGTCGCGCTTGCCTTTGGGCTCGAGCTCGATGATGCCTTTGTAACCGCCGCTCACCAGGAACCCCTTCACCGCAGCGAGCCGGCGCGCCGACAGGTCCATGTTGAACCCGTCCGAGCCGATCCTGTCGGTATGGCCGGTGAGGTGGATTCGATGATAGGGGCGCGCGCATTCGAGCAGAGCGGCCACGGCCTGCCGGCCTTTTTGTGTAAAGCTTGTCGCGTTGTATTCGAACTCGATCGGCACCGGCGTGCTGGTCGGCTCGAAACCTCTGACATTGCGCAGGAAGACGCCGCCGCACTCATTGTCGCGCGTGCGCACAAGCTCGAAGCTCGGCGCCAGGAGCTTGGCCTCCTCCATCTTCTTGTGCAGGGCGGCGATTTGGCTCGGCGGCGGCGCCGGCGGTTCATTATATTCCGCGCAGACCGATCCCTCCGCCAGATCATTGATGGCCATTTCGTAATTGTGCGCCGCTGCCGTATAGGCGTTCGCGTTGCCGGCGCCGGCGCGCCCGAATTCGTCGTCGCCCTGGGCGACCAGCAGCTGCCAGGGCGCGCCGAATCGGCGGCCGCGCTGCAGCAGTCCCGCGATTTCGTCGAGCTTCGCACCGGCGTTTGCACGCGCGTAGGCCTGCTGGACAAATCCGATGGCGACACGGCGGCCGATGCACGCGATCGCCAGGTCCGAGCAATGCGATGCCGGGTCTGCGACGGTGGCATGAAGGCGCGCGAGCCGATCAAGGTCGCCGGCGGCGCGCGCCTGTTCGATCGCCTGCACGAGCGGTTCGCAGGAGACCGCCGCCGCCGCCGGCGACGCGCCGGCGGCGAGCATGAACGCTATCAGGGAGATCGGTAGTGAGAAGCTTCGCATGGCACCCCTCTCTCATCCTTGCCTAAGCATGCGATCACGGAGCGATACGCCGTACGCCGCCGGTCCAGCCCTCAGGGCTGGACCGCGAAGGCGGTGGTGGCAAACGCCGTCGCCACCGCGGGCCGGTTCGCCACCACCGAAAGATCGCGCGCCACGTCGGAGCGCTCGCCGGCCGGCGGGAACAGCTGCGCCAGGTCGATCTGGTGCGTCAGGACCGGCGCACGGTCGCTCGAGCAGATCGCCACGATCTGCTCGGTGCCGGTGGGGCCGGCGGCCACGAACGAGACCGGCGAGGCGCCGCCGGCAACCAGCACGGTCTGATTGGCGGCGACCGCATTGTTCTGGGTGACCTGGTTCGGGAACAGGACGCGGACGTTGCCCGAGGTGGTCAGGTCGAGCACGGTCAGGTAGCAGGCCTGCAGCGAGGTGACCGCGAGCGTGACGCGTTCTCCGACCTTGTAGGCTCCCTTGTCGACCGCGAGCAGCAGCGGGAACGGCTGCTGCGCCGGAACACTGAGCAGGCTGCCGGGCGTGACGACTGGCAGCGTGACCGTCGAGCCTGCCGCGGCCTGGCCCGGGATGATGATGATGGCGGGGTCGCCGGCGGCGCGGCTGGCGATCGTGCGCAGCGTGAAGTTCTCGATGGCGATCTTGCGTTCGGGTTCGTTGGCCACGACATCGAGGTTGCGCACCAGCGTCTGCACGCCGCCATCGACGCTGCGGAAGATCTCGCGGCCCTGCAGCAGATTTTCCGCGATCACGACCAGCGGACGGTTCGAGGCGACCACCTTGATGAGCTCGGTTCCGACCGGGCCCGAAATCCCGATATGCGCGCCCGTATTGCCGCCCGCGATCTCGGTCGTGCGCTCGGCCGCGACGTGATTGTCGGTCTGCGATCGGTTCGGGAACAGCTGGTGCACCTGTCCGGTCGGACCGACGCTGAACACCGTCACATAGGCGTCCTCGTTCGATTTGATGAACAGACGCGCGGT
>DATDGG010000290.1:0-1976 GCA_036522235.1 Xanthobacteraceae bacterium | reverse complement strand
CGCGCCTGCTTTGACAGCGCTTGCATTTTCTTCACCAGTGCGGTGCCTTTGGGATCGAGCTTCGCGCCCGGCTTGATGGGCTGGGCTCCGTCTGACGACGCCATAGCCATCTCCTTCAATGTGTTATGGGGTTTGTGGATACTCGGGCAAAACCTCCTGATTACAAGCCAACGATGTTGCCCGACATTTGAACGACCTTTTTGAGACTTATACGAGCGATGGACGGTTGTCTTTCTCCATTCCGCACGTATCCACTGAAATCTGCGGGTATGGCGGTGGCGGTTGCCGGTGGCGCTGTGCCTCCACGGCAATTCATTCTAGAATCAGAATCAATCTCCATCTTGAAGTTCGAGACGCATCGCCATCGGGAAATGCGCCTTCGTTTGCCGCCGCCAAACGCAATACGGGAAGGCGATCGATGCTCACGGGCGAGGAAAACCGGCTGATCACGCTGACCGGTCCCGGCACGCCCGGTGGTGCCCTGATGCGCTGTTACTGGCACCCGGTCGCGTTGGCCGAGGAGCTTCCCCCGGGCGGGGCACCGCTGCCGGTCAAGATTCTCGGCGAGGAACTGGTGCTGTTTCGCGACGAGCGCGGGCGCCTCGGCCTGCTCGGCCTCTACTGCTCGCATCGCTGCGCGGATCTGAGCTACGGCAGGATCGAGGATGGCGGGCTGCGCTGCCTCTATCATGGTTGGCTCTACGACATCGACGGGCGCTGCCTGGAGCAGCCGGCGGAGCCGCCGGAGAGCCGCTACAAGGACGAGATTCGGCATCTCGCCTATCCGGTCATCGAGCGCGCCGGGCTGCTGCTCGCCTATATGGGCAAGGGCGCGCCGCCGCTCTTGCCGAGCTATGAGTTTTTGGACGCGACGCCGGAGCATCGCTTTCTGCAAAAGACTTTCATGGAATGCAACTATTTGCAGGCGCTCGAGGGCGACCTCGATCCGGCCCATCTGTCCTATCTGCACCGGTCCCTGCACCATCGTCCGCCAGGACCAAAAGATGCGCGCAGCGTGCCGGGCAGCCGCAAGGCATCCGCCGCGTTTCTGCGTGCGGACCGGCGGCCGGCCCTGAAGGCCGAGCCCACGGATTATGGGGTTCGCAACTGCGCGATTCGCAATGCGGAGGACGGACACCGCCACGTTCGTATCAACAACTTCCTCATGCCGAATAAGGTCGCCAATGTGGGCAGCGAAGGGCGCGTGGGCGAAGGCTGTACGGTCCACTGGCGCGTGCCGATCGACGACGAGAGCCATGTCCGCTTCGACTTTTTCTTCAATCGTGTAAGGCCAATCGCGCGGGAACGCTATGAGCAGGAGTTTGCAAGCGAGGTGATCGATCATCGCCACCGCCGCAACAAGCGGAACCGCTATTTGCAAGACCGTGAGCTGATGAAGACAACGAATTTCACCGGCATGGGCGACTACTACGCGGCGCACGACGCCTTCGCGGCCGAGTCGCCGGGCCCGATCCACGACCGCTCGCGCGAGCATCTCGGCACCAGCGATGTCTGCATCGTCGCGGCCCGCCGTCAGCTCTTGGCCGCCATCGCCGCGGTTCAGGCCGGGCGCGACCCAATTCACGTCATCCGCGATCCGGCGCAAAATGACATGTCGCACATCGTGGTCGTGTCCGAGGTCATCCCGCCGGGTACCGACTACAGGGATTTGTGGAAGAGCAGAGCGCCGAAGCCACGAGCCTCGGCGTTGTCCAGACCGGACAAGCCCGCGGCCAGGCCGGGCAGAATCGCCGGACGGAGCGCCGGCCGGCCTCGCCGCGTCGGCCGTTAGGCGATCGGAGACCACATGCGGAACGGCCAGGCAAATGCAGCAGTCGACATGGCTGCGGTACAGGCTTGCGCGCTGACGCGAAAATTCGGCGATCTCACCGCGGTCGATCAGGCGACCCTGACGATCTATCGCGGCGAGATTTTCGGCCTGATCGGGACAATTCCGGCCACGTCAAGCGCCGGAT
>DATDGG010000289.1:0-13372 GCA_036522235.1 Xanthobacteraceae bacterium | reverse complement strand
GCTCACCCACACCAGTCCGCCGTTGTCGACGCGAACAGTGTGTGCGCCGGTGCGCTTGCCATCTGCGAGCGGCGTGTTCTGGAACTCGGTGATCTCCTTGGTGGCCGGATTGAGCTGCCCGATGCGGCCGAGCGCGGCTTCCGTGAACCAGACGGTGCCGTCAGGCGAGGGAATGACCGAATGAATGCCGGCGGTGCGCGAGAACGGCAGCGGGAAGCGCGTGAGCTCGGCGGTCTTGGGGTTGAGCCGCACCACCTCGTTGCCGCGCCCGTAGTACGGAATCCACATCATTCCGTCCTTGTCCTCGACCGCGCTCCAGGGCCCGAGCCCGCTCGCACCGCCGAAGTCGTATTCCACATAGGCGATGTTCATCGCCTTGGGGCTCGCCGGGCGCACCAGCGACTTGTACTGCGGCATGTCCTCGGGGGACGCGGGCTTCGCGTTGGGTCCGAACGCGGTCGTGAGATAGGAGACGAAATCGTTGACCCTCTCGTCGCTGAGACGATTGCCCTCGCCCGCCATCATGGTGTCGCGCATGTACTGCACGCGCGCCCGCCAGCCCGCCTCGTCGAACGCGGTCGGGGTCATGCGGGTCTGGAACGAGTGGCAGGATTGCAGGCAGGTGGTGAAGAACGGATCCGCGTAGGAGAGGTCATGATCCTTGGTCTTGGGCAGGAGCTGGCGGCCCTGATAGGTGGTGAGGTCGCCCCAGCGCACCATGCCCTTCTGCAGCGCGAAGTCGAATGAAGCGGCCGCTTCACCCGCCAGGCGCACGTCGGTCTTGGGATCGCTCTTGTAACCGATGGCGCTCGTTCGCAGCGTGTAGGTGGCGTCCGGCAGGCGGGTGATGTGATAGCGGCCCTGCGCGTCGGACAGGACGTTCACCGTCATCTTGTTCTGCGGGTTCTCGGCGATCACGAACGCGCCCATGAAGGGCTTGCCGTCGGGCCCGGTGACGGTGCCGGTGATCGTGCCTGCCCACGCGGTCGAGGCCAGCGCAACCGTCAACACCAGAGAACCCAGAGTCCTATCCGCGAATTTCATGACCGCTCCCATCAACCTTCGCAAAACGCGGGAAATTATAGCGAAACCCGCTTGCCAAGCAAACTACGGGATATTTACGAGGATTTTGCGCGAGCTCCGATCGTGGGGGCGCCCCATAGCCCGTCGAAGACGGGCGTAAACGCCCTTATGGTGGGCGCCCGCTTTGGCGTGCCCGCAGGGCGGCCACAAGGGCCGCCCCTACGCGCCCGCGCATTGTGGCTATTGGGGGCGAGGCGTATACGGCGAGCATGACCGATCAGCCTGTCGGGGCCCTGCCAGCGTGTCCCGCCGATCTTCCGGCCGAATGCCCGCGCTGCGGCAAGCCGCCCGCACTGTGCGTGTGCGAGGGGATCGCGCCGATCGACAACAAGGTGACGCTCATGATCCTGCAGCATCCGCAGGAGCAGGATCGCGAGCTCGGCACCGCGCGTCTGACGGCGCTGCATTTCAAGCACGCGCTGCTCAAGATCGGTCTGTCGTGGCCGAGCCTGACCAAGATTCTCGGCAGGGCGGCGGACCCGCAGCGCTGGGCGATCCTCTATCTCGGCTCGCTCAAGGCCGCGGCCCTCCTCCCCGACCGCGAGATCGTGGTGGTCAACAAGAAGGGAAATGCGGTCGACCACCAGGATCAAGCATTGCGCGAGATCGAAGGCATCATCGTGCTCGACGGCACCTGGAGCCAGGCCAAGGCGCTGTGGTGGCGCAATGGCTGGATGCTCAAATGCAAACGCGTCGTGCTCGCCCCCAAGCGCCCCTCGCGCTACGGACGGCTGCGGCGCGAGCCGCGCAGCGACGGGCTCTCCACCATCGAGGCGGCTGCCATGCTGCTGGCCCGGCTCGAACGAAGACCGGAGATCGAGGCCGCGCTCAATGCGAGCTTCGAGCGCCTGCTCGCGCGCTATCGGGAGATGCACCCTGCCCCGGGCGCCAGGCGCAGGCAATAATTGCCGGAGCGCGCGCCCCGTCGTTGCGCTAACATGGTTCGGCCGTCTGGCCAAAAATAGCCGCCGCGCCGCAATTCCGTGCACGGTCACGCGGGGGCGGGCGGACGCTGCCCGGCTCGAACCGGCTCAAAATCAGGGAGGAGATCGTGTCCACAAAAATTACACTCGTCGCACTCGCCTCGATCAGCCTGGCCGCGATGGCGCGGCCGGCCACCGCCGCCGACGTCACGCCGCAGCGCCTCGTCGATACCGCCGCCGAGCCGCAGAACTGGCTCATGGTGCATCACGACTACAACAATTCGCGCCACTCGGCTCTCAAAGACGTCAACCGCGACAACGTCAAGGATCTGAAGCTGAAGTTCATCTTCTCGATCGGCGGACGCGCGACCGGCGGGACGCTCGCCGGCAAGGAGGAATCGACCCCGCTGGTCGACGACGGCTTCATGTACGTTGCCGACACCTATGACCGGGTGATGAAATTCGACGTGCGCAGCGGGACCGAGGCGGTGCCGCTGTGGCGCTATGATCCCAAGATCACCAAGTCGCGCACCAATCGCGGCATCGCGATGTACGGCAACAAGGTGTTCATCTCCACCAACGACGTGCGCATGATCGCGCTCAATCGCGATTCCGGCGAGGTCGTCTGGGAGACGCAGGCGACCGCGCCGACCGATCCGGCGACCGGCACGCCCTCGCCCAAGACCCAGACCTTCACGGCGGCGCCGCTCGCGATCAAGACCGCCGGCGGCAAGGAGCTGGTCGTGCAGGGCGAAAGCTCCGGCGGCCAGCTCGGCACCCGCAGCTGGGTCGGCGCTTGGGACGTCGAAACCGGCAAGCTCGCCTGGCGCACCTTCACCATCCCGGCGCCCGGCGAGCCGGGCTCGGAGACCTGGAAGGACAATCATAATGCCTGGCGGGTCGGCGGCGGCGGCGTGTGGCAGACCGCGTCCTATGATCCTGCGACCAACCTCCTCTATTACGGCACCGGCGACGCGTTCCCGACCCATGATCCGGAGTTCCGCCCGGGCGACAACCTGTTCACCGCCTCTACCATCGCGCTCGACGCCGATACCGGCAAGATCGTGTGGTATTTCCAGGAGACGCCGAACGAGCATTGGGACTTCGACACGCCGAGCCCGAAAATGCTGTTCGAGATCTCGCTCAATGGCGAGACCCGCAAGGTGGTGGCGAATTTTTCGCGTAACGGCTTCTTCTACACGCTCGACCGCGCCAGCGGTCAGTTCCTGCGCGCCGATCAGTATCAGGAGAAGGTGACCTGGACCAAAGGCATCGATCCCAAGACCGGCAAGCCGCTCGACTATGATCCCAGCCGCAGCGTGCAGCTCTATGCCGGCACCGGCGCCATGCGCGGCAAGCCCGCCCAGCAGGACTGTCCCTGGTGGGGCGGCGCCCCGACCTTCTTCCCGCCCACGCTCGATCAGAAGCGCATGATCGCCTACGTGTCGGGCGCCGAAGGCTGCGTCAACGGCACCGCCGACCGCACGCCGCTCGACGAGACCAAGGACTATGTGGGCCTGCCGCCGTGCTGCTCGCAGGCAGGCCGCGCCGCCGCGCATGGCGCGCTGTGGGCGGTCGACGTGCGCACCGGCAAAGTCGTCAACAAGGCGGAGTTCCAGACCCCGAGCGAATCCGGAATGCTGAGCACCGAGGGCGACCTGTTGTTCTCCGGCCATCCCGACGGCCGCCTCACCGCCTATGACGCCGACCAGCTCAAGGAGCTGTGGAGCTTCAGCCTCGGCATGCCGATCACGGCGCCGCCGATGAGCTACAGCGTCGGCGGCAAGCAATACGTCGCGGTGGTCGCCGGCGGCGCCACCGGCCTGCGCGGCGCGGGTCTCTACCAACCCTCCGCCATCGTGGCGGTGTTCGGGCGGTAGTCGTTCTACTCAAAAGCTCGGTTGAGCTCCAGGCGCCTGCGCGCGAAAGCGTGCAGGCGCCAAGCCAAGGCATAAAGAGCAACCATACGAATTTGTATGGCGTTGGAAACACGCCCCCAAGAATCGAACGGCATCTTTCTGCTGTGAGCGATTAGAGCTCGCCGACAGCAGGAGACAGACGATGACATTCAGCAAGACTCTCGCGGCGATCGTTGCTTGCGGCGCCGTGGCGACCGGCGCAGCGGCAACGACGCTTTCCTCGGCCCGGGCATTCACGGGCGAAGAGCTCGCCCCGGCGGCAAAAATCACCTTGGCCGAAGCGCGCGCTATTGCGCTCAAGGCCTTCCCGGGTGAGATCGCAGCCGAGGAGCTGGAGAAGGAAAGAGGCGGCAGCGGGCTGCGCTATTCCTTCGACATCAAGAACGGCGCGGTCGTGCACGAAATCGGTGTCGACGCCAAGACCGGGCGCATCCTGGAGAACAGCGTGGAGCGTGCCGGCAACCACTAGGGCGCAAGCCGACCGACGCTCTTTCATCCACACCGTCGTAACACGGTAACGGCTGCTGCTCGCGCAGCGACGCTCAGTCGGATGCGCGCTCGCGGCCGGTTGAGTCGGTTTTCCCAAACGTCAATCGCCTCCGGCGACTGTCCAGTCGGCCGGTCTCAAACCCACTGCGAGGAGCCCTAGATGCACGAGACCATCAACAAGGTTGCGCACGTCACGCTGGCCTTCTGGATCTTGAAGATTTGCGCAACGACGCTCGGCGAGACGGGCGGCGACCTCCTGTCCATGACGATGAGCCTGGGCTATGCGGTGAGCACCGCGATCTTCTTCGGCATTTTTCTCGTCACGCTCGTCGCGCAGGTCATGTCGAAGTCGTATCACCCGCTCATGTACTGGGCCGTCATCATCTCGACCACGACCGCGGGCACCACGATGTCGGACTATTTGGATCGCACGGCCGGGCTCGGTTATGTCGGCGGCTCGCTGGTCCTGGTGGCGATATTGATGGCCATTCTTGCCGCCTGGCGGCTTGCGCTCGGCTCAGTGTCGGTCAACAACATCGACAATCCGAGAGCCGAGATGTTCTACTGGATCACGATCCTGTTCTCCAACACGCTCGGAACGGCGGTCGGCGACTTTCTGGCCGATGGAACCGGGCTTGGTCTCGGCTATGAAGGCGGCGCGCTCGTCATTCTGGGGGTGCTGGCCGTCATCGCGGCCGCGCGCTTCTTTGCGGGTGTGTCGCGCACGCTGCTGTTCTGGCTGGCCTTCATCCTGACGCGGCCGCTCGGCGCCACCTTGGGCGACATCCTGACCAAGACGCACGAGCAGGGTGGGCTCGACCTCGGGACCATCGGCTCCTCGGTCGTGCTCGGGGTCTTCCTCGTCGTCAGCATATATCTGCTGGGTGGGAATCGCCGGCAGGCAAAGCCTCAACAAATCTCGCAAGCGCGCTACGGGTCACGTATCGGCTGAGCTAAGGCCCGATCGCGCCCCGGCAGGTCACGGGAAGTCGAGCGATTGCTGAAAATGCATCGCCTCGACTTCCGCCTGTCCGCCCGCGACGAACGCCCTGCCCTCGATCTGATACAGCCGATTGTTGTGATGAAACACCGCGACATAGGCGTAACCGCCGCTCGCCCCCGCTATGCCGAGCTGGCGGCCGTAGAACCAGCGGATCCGGTGCTGGATGTCGAACTTGATCTGGCCTCCTGCCGTCATCTTGCTGACCGCATCGCTCATCAGCGCGTCTTCCTGGACTTGGTTCCCCGTTTCGGGGACTTCCGCG
Source organism: Xanthobacteraceae bacterium (assembly GCA_036522235.1). Taxonomy (GTDB): domain Bacteria; phylum Pseudomonadota; class Alphaproteobacteria; order Rhizobiales; family Xanthobacteraceae; genus VAZQ01. The sequence goes on along the minus strand of DATDGG010000289.1, from coordinate 7,693 downwards.
ACCGTCAGCGTGAACACGCCGACCTCCTGCGCAACGGAGTAGACGCGTGCGTCGAACGAGCGTCCGTCAGGAGCACGATAAGTCGACATCTTGATATCGGGATCGGCTGGAAAATGGACCGTGAAGGAAGCATCGGGAAACTGGTATTCCTTCCACTCCAACTCAGCCGCCCCGGCCGGGTAAGCGAAAATCATCACGAGGAAGAATGCACTCAGGCGCATGTCAGCGGCCCTCTAAGGGTCTCGATCGGAGCTAGTCTACATATTTTGGGCGTCGAACACCAATACGAACGAGCTTCAACGACACGTGGGATCATGTCCTATGGCACCAGCACGGCCGCCCCTTGCAGGCGGCCGTCGCGCAGGTCGGCGAGCGCATCATTCGCCGCGGCGAGCGGATAGCGCTTGACCTGCGTCCGCACGCCCGCCTGCGGGGCAAGGTTGAGGAACTCGCGCGCATCGACGCGCGTGAGATTGGCGACCGAGACGAGCTGCCGCTCCTCCCACAACAGCGCGTAGGGAAAGCTCGGAATATCCGACATGTGGATGCCGCCGCAGACCACCCGTCCGCCCTTCCTCACTGCCTTGAGGGCCGCGGGAACAAGCGCGCCTGCCGGCGCGAAGATGATGGCGGCATCGAGCGGCTCCGGCGGCGCTTCATCCGAGCCGCCCGCCCACGCCGCTCCGAGCGCGCGTGCGAAGGCTTGCGCCTCCGCATCGCCCGGGCGGGTGAACGCATGGACGCGGCGCCCCTGCCAGACCGCCACCTGCGCCAGGATGTGGGCGGCCGCGCCGAACCCATAAAGGCCGAGCGCGCTCCCCTCCCCGGCCATGCGGTAGCAGCGCCAGCCGATCAGGCCGGCGCAGAGCAGCGGCGCGAGCTCGGCGTCATCCCCGTGCTCCGGCAGCGGAAAGCAAAAATCGGCGTCCGCAATGGTGTGCTTGGCGTAGCCGCCGTCGCGGGTGTAGCCGGTGAAAAGCGGTGTGTCGCAAAGATTTTCCCGGTCGGCGCGACAATAGGGGCAGATGCCGCAGGCGTGCGCGAGCCACGGCACCCCGATACGCTGGCCGAGCGTAAGACCCGTAACGCCGGCGCCGAGCTCCGCCACCCGCCCGACGATCTCGTGCCCGGGCACCAGCGGCAGCTTGGGCTCGCGCAACTCGCCGTCGACCACATGCAGATCGGTGCGGCAAACCCCGCAGGCCGCGATCGCGACCAGGATTTGGCCAGGCTGCGGCGCCGGCAACACCCGCTCGCGCAGAGCGAGGCGTGCGCGGGAGCGTTCCAGCACCATGGCGCGCATCATCGGCTGACCCTTCCCGGTGCGCTCGCGAACGGAGAGGAGCATCTTGACCAATGCGTCGGCCAAGTCCACCAAGTCTCTATGCGCACCGAACAAGCTCCCCCCGTCTGCCTCAAGGATTATCGCCCTCCCGACTGGCTGGTCGAAACGGTCGACCTCGACGTGTCGCTCGACCCCACCGCCACGCGGGTGCGGGCGCGGCTCGTCCTCAAGCCCAATCCGCAGGGCGCCGCGCCGGCCCCGCTCGTCCTCGACGGCGACGGCCTCGACCTGCGCTCGCTCAAGCTCGACGGCGCGCTGCTCGCGCCCGAGCAGTATGTGGCGGACGCCGACCGTCTGACCATCGCGCAACCGCCGCAGCGGCGGTGCGAGCTCGAGATCGAGACCGTCATCGACCCCTCCGCCAATACCCGCCTGATGGGCCTCTACCGCTCGGGCGCGACCTATTGCACCCAGTGCGAGGCCGAAGGCTTCCGCCGCATCACCTATTTTCCCGACCGGCCCGACGTCATGGCGGTCTACACCACCCGCATCGAGGCCGAGATCGCCGATGCGCCGGTGCTGCTCGCCAACGGCAACCTCAAGGCATCGGGCAAGATCGCCGGCACATCACGCCACTTCGCCACCTGGCATGATCCGTTTCCCAAGCCGAGCTATCTGTTCGCGCTTGTCGGCGGCAAGCTCGGCTGCGTGGAGGATCGCCTGCGCACGATGTCGGGGCGCGAGGTCGCGCTGCGCATCTATGTCGAGCCCGGCAAGGAGGACCGCTGCGCCTATGCGATGGATGCGCTCAAACGCGCCATGCGCTGGGACGAGGAGGTTTTCGGCCGCGAATACGATCTCGACACGTTCATGATCGTCGCGGTGTCCGACTTCAATATGGGCGCCATGGAGAACAAGGGCCTCAACGTCTTCAACGACAAATACGTGCTGGCGAGCCCGGCGACCGCGACCGATGCGGACTTCGCCGCCATCGAGGCGGTCATCGCGCACGAATATTTCCACAATTGGACCGGCAACCGCATCACCTGCCGCGACTGGTTCCAGCTTTGCCTCAAGGAAGGCCTCACGGTGTTCCGCGACCAGGAGTTCAGCGCCGATCAGCGCGCGCGCCCGGTCGAGCGCATCAGCGACGTGCGGGCGCTGCGCGCGCATCAATTCGTCGAGGACGCGGGACCGCTCGCCCATCCGGTACGGCCGGCGCTCTATCACGAGATCAACAACTTCTACACCACCACGGTCTACGAGAAGGGCGCCGAGGTGGTGCGGATGCTCAAGACGCTGCTCGGCCCAGAGAAATTCCGCCGCGGCATGGACCTCTATTTCGAGCGCCACGACGGCGAGGCGGCGACCGTCGAGCAATTCGTGCAGTGTTTCGCGGATGCCGCGCCGACCAATCTCGATCAATTCATGCTCTGGTATTCGCAGGCCGGCACGCCCGAGGTGGTCGCCAACGGCACCTACCATGCGCCGAGCCGGACCTACCGCCTGGAGCTCGCCCAGACGGTGCCGCCGACGCCGGGGCAAACCGACAAGGCGCCGATGGTGATCCCGCTCGCGACCGGGCTCGTCGGCCGCAACGGCGCGGATTTGAAGCTCAAGCTCGCGGACGGGCGGCCGCTCGAGGGCGGCGTCATTGCGCTCACCCAGGCGGCCGAGACCCTCGTGTTCACGGAGGTGGACGAGGCGCCGGTGCCCTCGCTCAACCGCGGCTTTTCCGCTCCGATCCGGCTCACCGCCAATCTAAGCGCCGACGACCTCCGCTTCCTCGCGGCCCATGACCGCGATCCGTTCAACCGCTGGCAGGCCGTGCAGGCGCTGGCGACGCGTTTATTGGTGGACAATGTGGCGGCGCTGCGCGGGCGCGAAGCGGCGCGCAGCGATCCCGGCCTGCTCGAGGCGCTCGCCGCGATCTTTGCCGATCCCAAGCTCGAGCCGGCCTTCGTGGCGCAGGCGCTGACGCCGCCGGGGGAGACCGACATCGCCCGCGAGATCGGCCGCGACATCGATCCGGACGCGATCTTCACCGCGCGCGCGGGTTTGCGCGCCGCGATCGGGACCCATCTGGCGGCCGAGCTGGCCGAGCGCTACCAGCGTCTCGACGACAACGCACCCTACCGCCCCGATGCGACCGGCGCCGGCCGCCGCGCCTTGCGCAATGTGTGCCTCGACCTCCTGGTCGCGGCCGCACAGCCCGACGCGGTCGCGCGCGCCGCCCGCCAGTACCAGGCCGCCGACAACATGACCGACCGCATCGCCGCGCTGGCGACGCTGTCGCTGCGCGACGTGCCGGAACGCGCCGCCGTGCTGGCCGACTTCTACGCCCGCTACGGCAACGATCCGCTGATCGTGGACAAATGGCTGGCGCTGCAGGCCGCCATCCCGGAGCCCGCGACGCTCGCGCGTGTCAAGGCGCTCACCCAGCATCCCGCGTTCTCGTTCACCAATCCCAACCGGGTGCGCTCGCTCATCGGCGCGTTCGCCATGATGAACCAGCGCGAGTTCAACCGCCCCGACGGCGGCGGTTACGGATTCCTGGTCGACACGGTGCTCGCGCTCGACCCCAAGAACCCGCAAGTGGCGGCGCGCCTGCTCTCGGCGCTCAAGAGCTGGCGCGTGCTCGAGCCCTCGCGCCGGGCGCTGGCGGAGGCGGCGCTGCGCCGTGTCAGCGCGGCGCCTGCGCTGTCGCGCGACGTGCATGACATCGCCACCCGCGCGCTCGGCGAGACGAAGGCGTGACGCGCTCCGGCTTGAATTGCAATTCTGCGCGAGCTACGTTTGCCCCCGACGACGGATCCGTCCCTTATCGAAGGAGGAAGGCCATGAAGTTGGTCGATTTCGGTTCTGTGACGACCAGGCTTGTTTTGACAGGCGCGGTTGCGGCCACCCTTGCGGTGGCGCACGTTCCGCAAGCCTATGCCCACTGCGGCATTCCCTCCCTGCACGCAGCACTTAGAGAGGTTCGAGCTTTGGAGGCCGACCCGCGATTTGCGTCGCCTGCTGCGCAAGCACAACTTAAAGCCTTTGAAGATCAACTCCAGCAGATCTACCGGCAGGCGTCGCCAACCGCCCGGCAGGTAGCGCAGCAGGCGTCGCAAGTGAGTTCGTCTGCTGTGCTGGTACAAATTGCAAACATTCGAGATCGAATCCAGCGCGTTCGTGCGCAGGGTCGTCCCGTAGGATAAATCTCTCTGCCCTGGCAGAAGGCGCACCCGAGGTTCGGGCACCGATCCGAGCAACTCGCGCCGGCCGCAGCGAGCTCGCTCAGTGCGCGCTCCGCTGCGCCGCCTCGATCGGCCCCAGAACCTTCTCGAGCCAATCGGCGATGACCTGCGCCACCTGATCGCTGTTCTTCTCCAGCATCATCATGTGGCCGTTGCCATGGATGCCGAGCTCGGCGAGCTTGATGAAGGTCGCATCGACCCCCGCCTGCCGCAGATATTCGACATTGCAATGATTGTAGCCGGCGTAGAACGACGCCTCCGCCTCCAGCACCATGATCGGGCGCTCTCCTACGGCGACGAGCTTGCGCGCGGGCTCCTGCTGCCGCCAGCAACGCGCGAGATCGCGGCGTTCCGGCTTCTCCTGCTGCACGAAAGATAAGGGCGACTGCGGCGTCACGGCCGGCGCATATTGCAGCGGAATGCTGGTGAGGCCGTACGGCTTTACGCCGGGATTGTCGCGGTAATAGTCGTCTTCCGTCTGCTTGATGGCGTTGTCCCAACCGACATCGAACCGCTGGGCGCTGTGCACCACGACGTCGTGAACCGGCGGACCCGCGGGCTCGACCGCAACGATGGCTTTGACCAGAGCCGGCCGCGCCTGCGCCAACGGCCAGGCATAAGCGCCGGATTGCGAATGCACCAGGATGACCGAAGCGCCGATTCGATCCAGCAGCGCCGCCAGCGCATCGACGTTCATCTGCGTCTGCAAGGCGCGGTTCTCCATTCCCTGCGCCTCGGACGACGCATACTGGTCGAAGGCCGGATCGCCGGGCTCGCCCCTGCCCGGCCATTGCGTATGCAGAGCCGCTTGCGGCCAAAGCTTGTAGCGTTCCTGCGAGGTGAACTTCTGCATGACATAGTCGAGCGGCTGGCCGCTCGTGGCGCCGTAGACCTCGGGGACGAAAGCCGAGCGCCCGCGCGCGACCTGATCGACGACGTAGACGCCGTATCCCAGGCGCACGAAGTATTGCGCCCATCCCGGCCGGCCGTCCGGCGTCGAGAACCAACCGGCGCCCGTTTGATCGCCGCCGTGGATGAGGACAATGGGAAGCGGGTGTCGCAGCTGCGCCGGAATCTGGAATTGGACATACATCTGTCCAATCATGTGCCGGGCCGGGTGCGCCTTGTCGTAGGAGCCGCCGGCATAAAAGTTTCCATATGTCGAGGGCGCCGGCGTTGCGTCCTGCGCTTGCGCGGCGGCGAGTTCTCCTCCCGGTGTGCCGTGCCCGGTCACCATGAGGACGAGCGCGCACGCGACCGCCATGCGCTTCATGCGCCGGGGTGCGTCCGACCTTGTGCCTGTGTTGGTCATTGCCCGGATTCCTCTCTGCTTGCGGCGCATATCCCGGGCGGGACTTACCAAGCCCGCTTCGCCCATGGTTTCTATCCTGGCGGACGCGCATCGCGGTCGCAATCCTGAGGGCCGGGAATCAAGACCTGGCTTTCTTCCCCGGCCGATGCTCCCTCTGGCCGCTCATCGACGCTCCGCCGGCGCGCGAGCACCCGCCAAAATCGCATGGCTCCAAGCGCGCGGCCATTGATAATACAATTCGGAAACAACAAACCCGGCATCCGAGAGCCTCGGAGCCATGCAGACCACGCAAGGATGGCGGCCGGAGCTCGCCTGCGCAAAACAAAAAGCCGACCTCGGCAGGCCCGAGATCGGCGCGCAAATCACCAGTTTCAATTTCCCGAATAGGCCGATCGCGCCCATCCGTCAAGAGGCGCACGCAACCAGGGCCCACCGCAACCCGATAGGCGCAGGAGGAGAGCTTCAGGGTGCAGGGCAATCTTCTGCCGCTGGCCGATCAGGTGCGCCGCGCCATAGTGTGGGTCTACAAGAATGCGGCGAGCTTCGGCGGCGATGCCAGCCGGCTTTACATCGGCGGTCATTCGTCGGGTGGCCACCTGGCAGGTGTCGCGCTCACGACCGATTGGGCGGCGGGAGGGTTTGGAGTTCCAGCCGATTTCATAAAGGGCGGATTATGCATCAGCGGCATGTTTGACCTCAAAGCGCCGCGGCTCTCGGCCCGCTCATCCTACGTCAAGTTCACGGACGAGGTGGAGAATGCGCTGAGCCCGCAGCGACATATCGATCGGCTTCGCGCGCCCGTCGTGGTCGCATACGGGACCAACGAGACGCCGGATTTCCAGCGGCAAAGTCGCGATTTTGCGGACGCAGTCAGAGCCGCGGGAAAGCCCGTGAAGCTCCTCGTTGGCGAGAACTACAATCATTTCGAGATGAGAGAAACCCTCGCGAATCCCTTGCGCTCGCGGGTCGCGCCGCGCTGGAGCTTATGAGTCTCTCCTTCGGATAGAGCGGTGCCGATCGCAATAAACACAATCGGGTTACCCGACCCGCGCGCGCGCCGTCGCCGCGCGCCCGGGCCTCCTCACCGTTTAGGGAATACGAAATAACTACGATGACCGGAATCGCGCGCATCGCCGCATCGACCTTGATCCGGCGACTGCCGGTATTGTTCCGCGCCAGCATTGGCTGGTCGTGGTACTTGGGATATCATTGAGCCGCCGCGCCAAGGAGGGAACAGCCATGCCGACTTTCGGATCATCGCGGAGGGCCTTTATCAAGACTGTGGGTGCTGTGGCCACCGCCGCGACCTGTGGCCGCGCCGCGCCTGCCGAAGCTCAAATTTACAAGCCTCAGGATCAGAAGAAACTGACACAGGCCGCCGCTCGGTATCAGGACCATCCGAAGGCGAACGAGAGTTGCGGCGGCTGCCCGTATTTCGTAATTCCCAATAGTTGCGTTCTGGTCGAGGGTGAAATCAGCCCGGCAGGCTGGTGCCCCATCTATACGACGTTTTCCCCGCTCGATCGCGGCGCGCACACCTGATGAGCGGCGGCTCGACGCTCATTAGACGTCCTTGAAGGCGCCGTAGCGAAAAGGGTTCGCTAGTGTTGTGGCGCTAACACTTGATCCACATTGCTGCTGTCATCGCCCGCGAAAGCGGGCGACCCAGTAACCACGGCTTCCATCGGGGCACACGAAAGCAAATCGGTCGACGGCACAGGGGTTACTGTTGGGGTGGACGGCCCCCTACGGCATCGATGTGCCAGAATGAGGTCGTGCATATCTCAAACGCGGGAGCCGTCCATGACGAAGATTATCCGAATTGGCGTGGATACGTCTAAGAGAGTTTTTGTC
>DATDGG010000288.1:0-4664 GCA_036522235.1 Xanthobacteraceae bacterium | reverse complement strand
AGCCCGCCATCCAACGCCGCCAATCCCGTTCTCTTCAATCAGCCTACATCGCAGCCCCCTCCCGTTTCCTTCCGGCCCAATGCCGCTTTGGATCTGTTCGGACATCTGGCGAACTCACCACCCGCGGCCACGGGCGGCCTGTCCGGGACGTTCGCAAATCCGCGGCTGGCGGCTTCGGGCGCGCAAGGGGACGCATCCTACGCGCTCGACACGGGACCGTTCAGGTCTCCCGATTCGATCGGCTACCAGGGCGGCAGCTCTCCCAATGGCGTCCTTCTCGTTGCGGACAAGAAGACAGGCCAGCGCAACCTCGACTTCCTCAATGAGAGCGTGACGGGTGCGTCGCCTCCTATCGGCAGCAACCTTCCGCATCTGATCCCGCCATTCGGCGGGGTCGGGCCCCGGCCGTCGCCACCCCCGTTGCAAGCCCCGCCGACACAACCGCCTCCGCAGACCAGTTCAGGCGGTCCAAATATTACCGTGCGATATTCTCGACCTCCGAACGCGACGAGCCCGCAGCAGCGCGCGTCTGTCCAAGGGCAACCCTGTGCTGATTGTGGTGTATTCCATCCGAGGATGCATGCTAATCACATAGATCCTTTAGTGGAACAATATTATCGAACGGGGAGCATTGACGCCGCACAGATGCGAAGCCTGGATGCTGTAAATGCGCAGTGCCCGACTTGTTCCGCGCGGCAAGGTGGGGTCATGGCGAATTTCTCGAAGTTCATGAAAGATCTACTCGGGCTGTGATTGGGAGGGATTTGCGATGTCCTCTTTACAGAATATGCAACTGGCAACATGCGCGAAATTCGGCGCGTCCTATCTTGCGCTCGACGGTCGCCTTAAGATAGGCATCAGCAAGACCTTTGATCCGACGCAATTTCCTCTGAACGGTCTGCGCCATCCCCCACAGGGGGACACAACGGGATGGTATATTTGGTCGGGAGAAGAGCTCTCCGAAGACCCCGGATTTTTTGTTCCTTTGCACGCATTCCACCTGAATGATCGATTCTCGGAGATCATAAAGTATTTGGGTTTGGGGCCTGGTTGGCGATTCCTGGTTGCCCCCGGACAAGAAGAGGTCTGGTTTGACCCGAGTCTGCTGAAGGTTTGAGGGAGCAATTCTTCTAATGGAATTCGCTCTCATCACAATCTGATCTTTTCATAAATCAGCCATGATAATTTTTGATTTTGAGTCCTCCCATGAAGTCGCGAAGCCCGCGGATGTTGAAGCGGTCTTCGGCAAGCGATATGGCGTTGGCATCAATTCATTCTGGCTTGGTCATGAAGCTGGAGGGTTCCCAGCTATCAACATTATGGTGAGGGAGATCTTGCTTACGTTCACTACTTCCCCAAGGAGCACCATTCCGGTTTTGCGTCGGTCGGCAGCGTGCCAGGTTTGAGACCAGACGGCCACAGCACCTTCCTCCCGGAGGATACGAATGAAACATTGCAGATAATGAATTGTGCCATAGTTCCATTTTCTGACGCGCTGAAGGCTGCGCAGGAGTTTGCAATTTCCAAGACATTTCCGAAATGCATTCGGTGGGAGAGCCTGGTAGAAGGCGAGTGTTCGATTTCCCATCGCCAAGCGTCCTCGATCAGCGATGAAGCGTGTACGAAATGCGGGGTGGCCGGCCCCGGATTTTGCGGAGTTTATCATCGGGCGGCGCTTCGTGCCGACCCGTTGGCCCCATCGGGGCTACGTTTTGCTCATTGCCCCAGCCGCTTCAACTCCGCCTTGGCGTCGGCGAACTCGACGAAGTTCTTCGGGCACGTGCTGACCGCCGCCTTGAGCGACTCGATCGCGGCGGCGCGGTCCGAGCGCAGCAGCTCCCACGCGCCGATATAGAATTGCGCCTCGCAGCGCTCGTCCGGCTTGGCGGGGGCGGCGAGCATGGCCTCCGGGGTGCGCTCGCCGAGATACATTTCGACCACCGCATAGGGCCAGTCCGATGGCTTGAGATGCCGTGCATTGGTGGCGAGCTCGGCGGCCGCGGTCTGGTCGCCGACGCGCTGTCGCGCGAGGTAGAGCCACAGTGCCGGATAGGCGTCCGTCGGCTTGTCGGCGACGGCGCGCGCCAGATCGGAAATGGCGGCGCTGTAATTGGCGGCGTAGAAATTGGCGAAGCCGCGCGCCCGGTAGCCGTCGATATCCTTGGGGTCGACCCGGATCGCCTCGTTGAAGTCAACGAGCGCGGCGTCGTAGTCGCCCATCGCCTCGCGCAGGCCGCCGCGGCCGCGCAACGCCGGCGCGAATTTGGGGTTAATCCTGATGGCTTCGTTGAAATCGACGAGTGCGCCGTCGAGGTCGTCCTTTTCCTGCTTGGCGTTGCCGCGCGAATTGAAGTTCTGCGGGTCCTTGGGGTCGAGCCTGACGGCTTCGTTGTAGTCGGTCAGCGCATGGTCGAGATTGTCCTTGCGCTGATAGGTGAGGCCGCGGTTGCGAAACGCCGCCGCATAGGTGGGATCGAGGCGGATCGACTCGTCGTAGTCGGTCAGCGCGTGGTCGAGGTCGCCCCTGCGCCCGAACGCGGTGCCGCGGTTGTTGAAGGCGGTGGCCGAATTCGGCTCGAGCCTGATGCCCTCGTTGTAATCGGCGATCGCGCGGTTGAGGTCGCCCTTGGCGAGCGACGCATCACCGTGGTTGACGAAGGCCATCGCGAAGCTCGGGTTGAGCTTGAGCGCCTCGTTATAGTCCGCGATGGCGCGATCGACGTCGCCCTTGAGCTGGTAGGCCTTGCCGCGATTGTTGAAGGCCTGGACGAAGTTGAAGTCGAACCGGATGGCATCGGTGTAATCCACGATGGCGGCGTCGAGGTCGCCCTTCAGCTGATGGACGTTGCCGCGGTTGTTGAAGGCCGGCGCATAGGTCGGGTGCAGCCTGATCGCCTCGTCGTAATCGGCGAGCGCGTGGTCGAAATCGCGCTTCTCCTGATAGGCCGCGCCGCGGTTGTTGTAGGAGACGGCGAGATCGCTGCGCGTCAGGTTGGCGGCATCGATGATCACGGTGCAGCCCTTGATGCGCAGATCGGGCGCAAAGGCGCGCTGCCGGTTCTCGCACCAGGCCCGGTTCTGCGCCGCGTCGGCGGGCGCCGCGCCGTCCTGCGCCGGCTGGGCGATAGCGAGGACGGCGGAGCAAGAGCTGACGGCGGCCAGAATCCCCAACGAGATCGCCCACTTTGAGGTCGCCCTGTGCCGCCCGGAATTCATCATGCGCTCCTCTTCTTCGTGTCGCCTGGTACCGCGCTGCCCCGACCGGGAGAGCTTATCACGCCGGGGGCAGGGGGAAACTCATTGTCACCCCGGTTCGGCCAGTAATCCCAAAGCAAAAAGCGCGCCGTGCATGGCGCCGCGCTCGCTCTCCAGGAAATCCCGCGTGGCGGCGGCGCCCATATAGGTATCGACCCAGTGATGGCGGGCGAGCTCGGTGCGCCAGGCGTCGCCGCGTACCGCGCCCGCGAGCGCCGCTTCCCAGAAGGCGATCTGCGGCGCCGTCATGTCGCGCGTCCCGATCACGCCGCGCCAGGTGCCGACCACGCAGTCGATGCCGTTCTCGCCCCAGGTCGGAACCGCCGCGAAGGGTCCCGCCATGCGGGCGGGCGCCGAGACGGCGATGGCACGCAGCAGGCCTCCCTCGAGCTCCGGCACCGCGCTCGTCGCGGTGATCACGGCGAGGTCGGCGCGACCCTCGACCACATGCGCCACGGCATAGCGCGCCGAATCGAACACCTCGGGTGCGAGCGCGCCCACGTCGCCGCCGGCTTGCTGCGTAATTTTCGCCAGCGCCATGTGGTTCATGTTGCCGATGGCGGTCGCGAACGCGATGCGGATGCCGCCCGCATCGCGCGCGAGCTGTGCCAGGAGTGCCTGCGCGCTCGCCGGCGCCGCCTGCGGGCGGACCACGAAGACGAGGTATTCGGTATAGAGATTGGCGAGCGGCGTGAGCGCGGAGAAATCGAGCGCGCTCTCGCCCAGGAGCTGGTTGGTGATGATGGTCGGGGAATTGATCGCCACGATATGCGCATCGCCCGGATGCTCCGCCAGATAGTCCCAGGCATTGCCGCCGCCGCGGCCCGCGATATTGGTGAGCTTGATCGGAACGCCAAGGCGCTCCTTCAGGAGATCGATCAGCACGCGCGCCGGCCGATCCTGCCCGCCGCCGGGCGGCGTGCCGGCGATGAGCTCGATCTCGCGCTGCGGATGCCACGCGGCCTGCGTTGGGGCGGTCTCACCCATTCTGCTTGTCCTCATTGCGGTGAATGACGCGTGTCCGCGCTGGAAATCCCAGGGGACGGCGCCGTCGTCGGTGGGGCGATCGCATGTATAGTGACTATTCTCGATAATGGCTATTCATGGGGCCAGCCAGGGAGGGAAGCGTGGAAATCGATCTTGCGGGCCGCTCGGCCGTGATCACCGGCGGGAGCAAGGGGGTGGGACTCGCGGTCGCGACCCGCTTTGCGGCTTCGGGCGCCGATGTCGCCATCGTGGCGCGCGGGCGCGAGGGCCTCGATGCTGCGCTCAAGACCATCGGCGCGACGGCGCGCGGGCGTGTCGTTGCGGTGCAGGGCGACGTCGCGCTCATGGGCGACATTCAGCGCGCCTATGACGAGGCCATGGCGGCCTTCGGCAAGATCGACATCCTGGTGAACAATGCCGGC
>DATDGG010000287.1:0-4800 GCA_036522235.1 Xanthobacteraceae bacterium | reverse complement strand
CAGATCGCCGGCGCTGCCCTCGATGTCTTCCAGGAGGAGCCGCTGCCCGCCGGCCATCCGCTGTGGTCGGCCAAGAACGTCATCATCACGGCCCATCTCGGCGGCTTCTGCGACGTCTATGCGGAGCGCGCGCTGCCGACGATCGAGCACAATATGGCGTGCTTCCTGCGCGGCGACTTCGACAAGATGATCAATGTGGTGAGGGGCTAGCGTGGCCAAGCGCAGATCATCCGCGAAGGCGCCGCGGCGGGGCATCAAGCCGACCGTCCCGGTTGCGGCTGCGGATGATCAAATCCTTTCAGGCCCCCAGGCGCTGCACGACCTCTTCCAGCAGCAGATGCGCAGCATGCTCGACCGCACGGATCTTGATGAGGAGCAGAAGCAGGCGGTGCTTCTGGGCGCGTCGTGCCCGTGCTGCGGGGCCGGCGGCTTTTCCTTTACCGCCAAGCTCAAGCCGCGCAGGTAGCTTGCGCCAATCGAGAGTCCGGGAACCCCCTCGCCCCAACCCTCTCCCCTTCGGGGCGAGGGAGCTCGCCTGCGCCAGCCGATAGTTTGTTGCTTCAATAACCAAGATAGAAGCGGCGCGAGCGGAGTGACGCGCATGCCGCAATCTCCTCCCTCGCCCCGGAGGGGAGAGGGATGGGGTGAGGGGGCTCCGGCGATTCCGCATCAAACACCGTTCAGGCACCCGCTGCCTTTGCCGTGCGCAGCTTCTCGGTCGCCGGTCGATCGATCGCCAAGGTCTCCGGATCGATCACCACGCCGTAGTGCTCGGCGGCCGCCTTGAGGCTCACATAGCCCTGGCGCACGTCCTCCTGCACGAGCTCCGCGGGCCGCTCGAAGGGCGAGCCGTAGCCGCCGCCGCCGCCGGAGCGGATGCGGAAGGCGTCGCCGGCTTTGAGCGCCGCCACCAGCACCTTGGCGTTGGGGAAATCGGTCTTCCAGGCGCCGCCAAGCCGCAGCGCCACGTCGTTGCCGGTGCCTTCGCGCCCGCCGTGCAACCCCCACGGCTTGCAATGGGCGCGCTCGATCTGGGTGTTCATGGTCATGGGCGTGCGGGCCCGCACCAGGCGCTCGACCCCGAGCCCGCCGCGGTGGCGCCCGGCGCCGCCGGAATCCGGAACGAGCCGATAGCTCTCGACCACCAGGGGAAATTTTGCCTCGGCCTGCTCGTTGGGGCTGTTGTGGGTGTCGCCGTCGTTGATGCACACGGTCGCCGAGACACCGTCTTCCTTTTGCTTGGCGCCCCAGCCGCCGCCGAGCGGCCCGAAATTGGCGATGAAGAATTCCGCGTTCTTGGTATTGATGCCGTGGCAGGCCGCGACCAGCAGGTCCGCATGATGGCCGGCGATCACGCGATCCGGAATGGCGGGCGCCAGCGCCTTGAAGATCGTATCTACGATGGTCATCGGATAGGTCATCCACCAGCGCATCGGGGCCGGACGGGTGGCGCTGATCACGCGGCCGGGCGGCACGATGGCGGTGAGGCTGCGGAAGGAGCCGTCGTTGATCGGATAGTCGGTCGGTGAGGTCAGGCACTTGTAGGCGACCTGCGCGCAGGCATGGCCGGTGGTCACGCCCGAATTGTAGAAGCCGCGCACCTGCTTGGAAACGTCAGACAGGTCCACCACCATCTGATCGCCTTTGACGTCCACCTTGACCCGGATCGGCACCGGCTTGCCAATGTCGATCCCGTCGTCGTCCATGTAGGATTCCGCCTGGTAGACGCCGTCCGGGATGGTGCGGGTGCGCCCGCGCGCGGACTTGTCGGAATGGTCCATGATGGCCGCGATGGCTGCGAGCACGGCCTCGCGGCCATAGCGCTCGACCAGCTCCAGAAAGCGCCGCTCGCCGGTCTTCACGGCGGTGACCTGGGCGCGCAAATCCCCCATGGCGCGGCTCGGCAGGCGTACGTTCTGCCGGATGATCTCGACCAGGTCAGTGTTGACGGTGCCGCGGTCCTGATATTTCAGGATCGGAATCTGCAGGCCCTCGGAAAAGATATCGGTGGTCATGCCGCCGAGCGCGCCACCGATATCGAGCCAATGCGCCATGCAGCAGGAAAATCCGATCAGTTCGCCGCGGTGGAAGATCGGTAACGTCAAGGTGACGTGATTGAGATGGCTGCCGGTCAGGTAGGCGTCGTTGGTCGCGTAGATGTCGCCCGGCTTGATCCCGGCTTTGCCGAAATGCCGGATTTTCGCCTTCACGGTCTCCGCCATGCCGCGGATGAACATCGGCAGCCCGATGCCGATGGAGACGGTCTCGCCCGCGCGGGTGAACAATCCGGTAGTGAAGTCGAGCGCCTCGTAGATGATGATGTTGTAGGCGGTGCGCATGAGATTGGTCTTCATCTCTTCGGTCACCGCGACGAGGCCGTTGCGCACGATCTCGGTGATCACCGGATCGATCGTTGTCTTGCGCGTGCGTTTCATGTTGTGTCCGCTCGCCAATTGGACCTATTTGGCTCCGTAGTCCGCATGGAGCGCAGCGTAATGCGGGAACGATGCTCCCGGATTGCGCTACGCTCCATCCGGGCTACAGGCATTCAGCGTGCTCCCGCGACCGCGATCAGCAGATTGCCGTAGGGGTCGACCGTCAGCGCATCCCCGCTCATCAGCACCGTGGTCGAGGCATGCTCCTCGATCAGCGCCGGTCCTTTGATCCGGTTGCCGGCGAGCAGCGCGGATCGCCGGTAGGTCGGCGTCAGGCGAAAGCCGCCGCGCTCGCCGAGGTGGACCGCCCGCTTGCCAGCAAACGCGGCCGCCGGCGGTGCGGGGCGACCGCGCCTGATCGTGGCTTGCGCCGGCTTGCGCATGGTGCCGCTGACCGTGCCGCGCAGGCTCACGATCTCGGCCGGCTCGGCGGGCGCGCAGGTGCCGTAACGCAATTCATGCATCGCATCGAACAGGCGCTTGATGGCGCCGTGATCGCCCCGCCCAAACACCGCCTGCGGAATATCGACCGTCACGGCATGCTCCTGGCCCACATAGCGCATGTCGGCGGCGCGTTTGAGCGTGATCCGTTGCGGCTTTATCGAGGTGCCCGCGATGGCGGCGCGGCCCTGATCCTCGAGTGCTTGGTAGATGTTTTCCATGTTGTTGAACGATGCCTCTTCGAGCCGGGTGAGCCAGGTGCGCACGAAATCGTAGCGCAGGTCGGAGAACAGCATGCCGAAGGCCGAGAACATGCCGGGCGCCTGCGGAATGATCACCTTGCGGATGCCGATCTCGCGCGCGACCGCGACCGCATGCAACGGCCCGGCGCCCCCATAGGCGACGAGCGTGAACTGGCCGGCGTCGAGCCCGCGCTCGGTGGTCACGCCCTTGACCGCATAGGACATGGCGGTGGCGGCAATGCGCAAAATGCCGTCCGCGGCCGCCGTGTCGTCCAGATGCAATGCCTTGGCGAGGCGGCCGATCGCCCGCTTGGCGGCGGCGAGATCAAGCTGCATCTCGCCGCCCAGGAATCTGTCGGGCGCGAGCCGGCCCAGGACCAGATTGGCGTCAGTGACGGTCGGCTCGCTGCCGCCGAGCCCGTAGCAGGCCGGCCCGGGCGCGGCGCCGGCGCTCTGCGGTCCCACCCGCAAGCCCCCGTCCTCGAGGCGGGCGATCGAGCCGCCGCCAGTGCCGACCTCGAAAATATCCATCATGGCGATCTGCACCGGCAGCGCCCGGTCGTAGCCGCCGATGAGTGCGGTGCCGGTGGTCAGCGCCTCGCCCTTGTGGATGACGCCGGCCTTGGCGGTGGTGCCGCCCATGTCGAAGGCGATCGCGTTGTCGATCTTAAGCGTGCGGCAGAGCGCTTGCGTGCCGATGACGCCGGCCGCGGGCCCGGATTCGAGCATCCGCACGCATTGGCTGCGCGCCTGCGCGGCTTCGTAGAGACCGCCGGTCGATTGCACGATCAGGAACGCGCCGGCAAAGCCCGCGCCGCGGAGATGCTCCTCGATCTCGCCGATATAGCGGCGCACCTTCGGCCCGATATAGGCATTGGCCGCCACGGTCGAGCAGCGCTCGAACTCGCGATATTCCTGGGAAAGCTCGTGCGAGGCCGAAACGAACAGGCCCGGATGGTTGGCCTCCAGGATCGCCTTCGCGCGCGCTTCGTGATCGGGTCTGGCGTAGCAATTGAGGAAGAGGATCGCGCAGGCCTCGATCCCGAGTTGCTCGAGCCGCTCGCCCAGGCGCGCGATCTCGCTCTCGTCGAGCGGCGTGTCGATCTCGCCATCGGCCAAAACCCGCTCGGCGACCTCGAACCGCAGCGCGCGCTCGATCAGCGGCACGTGCTTGCCGAAGAACAGGTTGTAGGCGTCGGGCCGATTGATGCGGCCGATCTCGTAGATGTCGCGAAAGCCCTGCGTGATGATGAGCGCCGTCAAGGCGCCGGTGCGCTCCAGCATGGTGTTGATGGCGACCGTCGAGCCGTGCAGGAACAGGCCCGCCGCCGCGTAGTCGCTGCCGGCTTTGGCGACGCCGGCGCTGATGCCGTCGACCAGCCGTGACGGCGTCGACAGCACCTTGCCGAAAGCGAGCTTGCCGGAGGCGTCATCGAAGACCGCGATATCCGTGAACGTGCCCCCGATATCGGCCGCGAGCCTGACGCCGGGCCGCGTGGCGGCGACACGCCGCGCCGTGACGGCACGCAATGCTGATCTTTGTGCCATGCACCGGCCCGGGAGGTGTTGTCATTTTCGGCGACAGGCGCCTTGACGGATCAATCTACTTATAGCCAAAAGGGCTCAAGTCCAATTAATCCGAAACCCGTTGCCCGGCCGGTCAGGTGAACCGCGGCGCGCAC
>DATDGG010000286.1:0-9022 GCA_036522235.1 Xanthobacteraceae bacterium | reverse complement strand
CTGGGCGTCGGCGACGATCGGCGCGAACTCAGCGGGCGCCACACCGTTGTGCACGACGCGCACCAGCGCGCTCGGATCGCCGACCTTGCCGCGGAAGACGTCGCGCCCATAGGCGCTTTCGAACAGGAACAGGTCGGTGCGCCGCATCAGCGCCCGCTCCAAGCTCAGATAGAGGAAGCCGGTCGGCGAATTCCAGCGGTAGTGCAGGCTGCCGCCGTGGGGCGTATAGGCGCGGATGGCCGCACCGCCGCGGGCGAGGCGGGCATAGGCACCGCCCTTGGCGCCATGGCCGTGCAGCACGTCGACGGCCGCGCCGGCGGCGCGCCGCCCCACATGGGCGACGGCCGACGCATCGCGTACACCGATCTGCCGGCTCATGGGCACGCGGGTGACGCCGAGCGCAAGCGCGGCGGATAGCGCGGCCAGCGCGGCTTCCGCCTGCTCGCCCCCGGTCGTTGCATCCGCAATGATCCCGACCCGGTGGCCGCGGGCCGCCTGGCCGCCCGCCAGATCGAGCACGTGCCGAAACAGCCCGCCGACCGGTGCGCGCAGCACGTGGAGAATGTTGAGGGGTCGCGCCGCCATGTTCGCTCTTCGATCGCTGTCTCGCCTTGCCGCGCCGGCATGTCGGCAAAAACGTTAATCCCCATTAACGCCTCCGCGGTTAACAGAGGATCACCGCGCGGCACCAACGCGCGCCTTAACGCGCCATCAACCATAGTTGGTTGAGACTACACTCACGAGTCGCGCGTTGTGCGCGTGAGTGCGAGGTCGGTGATGGGTACGCGTCCGCAGTTGACCACGCGGCTTGGCGTCGTGCAGGCCGCCGTCGAGGAGCTCGATCTCGGCGCGCTCGGACGCGCGTTGTGGCGCCGAAAAACTTCGATCCTGGCCTTGACCCTCGCGGCGGCGGCGGCAGCCTTCCTGGCGGTCAGCCTGATCACGCCGCGTTATAAGTCGGAGGCGCGGGTGCTGATCGAGACCCGCGAGAACGTCTTCCTGCGGCCGGAAGCCGAGAAGACCAACGAGCCGGCGACCACCACGGTCGACCAGGAGGCAGTGGCGAGCCAGGTTCAGCTCATTCTGTCGCGCGATCTCGCGCGCGACATCATCGACAAATTGAAGCTCGGCGAGCGGGCGGAATTCGATCCGGTGCTGCACGGCCCATCGCTGCTGCGGACGCTCTTCGGCCTCATCGGCATCGGCCGCGATCCGATGACCATGACGCCCGAGGAGCGGGTGCTCAAGAGCTTCCAGGACCGGCTCCTCGCCTATCAGGCGGAAAAATCCCGCGTCATCGTGATCGAGTTCGAATCGGCCGACCCGGAGCTCGCCGCTACCGTCGCCAACGCGGTCGCGGCGCAATATCTGGCGCTGCAACGCTCGGCCAAGCTCGCGCAAACCCGTGCCGCCGGCCAGTGGCTCGCCGGCGAGATCGACAGGCTGCGCGTCAAGGTGGCCGAAGCGGAAGCCGAGGTCGAGCGCTACCGCAGCCAAATGGGCCTGTTCGTCGTCGGCAACAATCTGACGCTCTCCAGCCAGCAGCTCAACGACTACAACGCCCAGCTCTCCGCGGCGCGCGCGCAGAAGGCCGATGCCGAGGCCAAGGCGCGGCTCATCCGCGAGGCGCTGCGCGCCGGCGCGCCCATCGATTTCTCCGACATCACCAATTCGGAATTGCTGCGGCGTCTGTCCGAGCAGCGCGTGACGCTGCGGGCGCAGCTCGCGGAGCAATCCTCGACCTTGCTGCCGGCGCATCCCCGCATCAAGGAGCTGAGGGCTCAGATCGCCGATCTCGAAGCGCAGATCCGCGGTGAGGCCGAGCGCCTGGTGCGCACGCTCGAGAACGACGCCAAGCTCGCCGACGCCCGCATGGGGACGTTCAACACCGGCCTCGATCAGCTCAAGCAACAATCATCCACCAGCAACGAGCAGGACGTCCAACTGCGCGCGCTAGAGCGCGACGCCAAGTCGCAGCGCGATCTGCTCGAATCCTATCTCGCCAAGTACCGCGAGGCGACGGCGCGCGACAGCATCGATGCGGCCTCGCCGGACGCGCGCATCATCTCGACCGCGACCGTCTCCAATACGCCGTCGTGGCCCAAGACGCTGCCCACCGTCCTGGTGGCGACGCTCGGCATGCTGGCGCTCACGGTCGGCTTCGCCCTGACCAGCGAATTGCTGGCCGCCATGCCGGCGCCCGGCGCAGCCTTCGCGCCGCGCGCCTCAGCCCCGGCACCGACCGACGACGGCGGCCGCGGCGCACGCGCCGATTCCGAGGCAGCAGGCGAGATCGGCGTGCCGCTCGAATCGATTGAAGCCCTGGGCCAGGAGATCGCCAACGCCGGCAAGAGCGGGAGCCGGGTCGCGATCGTGGGCGCCGCGCGCAATGTCGGCACCACGGTCACGGCCATCACGCTTGCCCGCAGCCTCGCCAGAACCGGCAGCGTCGTGCTGGTCGATCTCGCGCTTGCCGGCCGCAACCTGTCGGTGATCGCCTCCGATCCGCTGGCGCCCGGAATGGCGGAGCTGATCGCGGGCACGGCATCCTATGGCGACATCATCACGCGCGACCGCCATTCGCTCTTGCATCTGGTGATGGCCGGGCGGGTAAGCGACGGGCAGGCCCTCATCGCCTCGCTGCGGCTGTCGGTCGCGATCGAGGCGCTGGCGCGCAGCTATGACCATCTGGTGATCGACGCCGGCGCGCTGCCCGAGATGGCAGCCGAACGGTTTGCCGAGCTGGCGCCGCAGGCCGTCCTGATCGCGAGCGATGTCGACGATCTGGCCACCATGGAAGCACGCGAGCGCCTGTTGCGCGCGGGCTTCACCGATGTCGAGGTGCTGGCGAGCGGCTCCGACCGGCGCGCCGCGCAAGCGGGCAGGGCGCAAGCGGCCGCGTGAACAGTTTTATCGGCCTCATCGCGCAACCTCAGCCGTAGTTTTCATTGCCGGCGGGCAGTCGCGCTCTCGGAATGCCAAGCACAAATCGCAATTGATTTTTGGCAGCTGTGATGTATCAGCTTCGCGCTGATCAAATGTTCGAAGTTGCAGAGCGCGACGATTCGGAGACCTGCCGCAAATGACCTCGGAGCTGAAGCGGCGCATCGCCTTCACGCTGGGCGCGCTCCTGGTTTACCGGCTTGGTCTGTTCATCCCGCTGCCGGGCATCGATCTATCGGTCTGGACGCAGATTTTCCGCGCCCAGTCGGGCGGGGTCTTGGGCAATCTGTTCTGGGGCGGCGGCCTGCATCGGCTGGCGATCTTCGCCCTCAATATCATGCCGTATATCTCGGCAGCGGTGATCCTTCAGTTGGCGACGATTATTTCGCGGAAGTTCGCTGCGCTCAAGAAGCAGGGTGAGCGCGGCCGTCAAATCATCGATCGACGTACCCGCTATCTCACCGTGCTGCTTGCTGCGCTCCAGGCCTCTGCGGTCGCGGTGGCGCTCGAGGGTGTGGCCGGCCTTGTTGCGTATCCCGCTTGGCTCTTCGTCATGTCGACGGTAATCACGCTGACCGGTGGCACAATGTCCCTGGTGTGGCTCAGCGAGCAGATCAGCTTGCGCGGCATCGGCAACGGGGTCGCACTCATTCTCGTCGCCGGCATCGTGACGGAGCTGCCGGGGACGATCGCGGGCACGCTGGAACTCGGTCGCCAGGGTTTGCTGTCGGGCAACCTTCTCGTCGCGCTGCTGATGATGGTGGTTGCGGTCACCGGCTTCATCGCGCTGATGCAGCGGGCACAGCGGCGGTTTCTGATCCAGTATCCCGAGCGCCGGGTCGGTCCTCACATGATCGAGGGCCGGTCCTCGTACCTGACCCTGAGACTCAATACCGCGGGCGTGATCCCGGTTGTCCTCGCCTCTTGGCTCCTTCTGGTGCCGATTGCCTTCGCCATTTTTTCGGCCGGGCAGGGCCCAGGCTGGTTGACCACGATCGCAACCCGGCTTGAACATGGGCGGCCGCTGTACCTGATCCTCTATGCCATCCTTATCGTCCTTTGCACATTCTTCTACACCGCGTTTGTGTTCGATCCGGAGGAGACCGCCGAAAGCCTGAAAGGGCGTGGCGGTTTCATACAGGGAATCGAGCCCGGGGAGGCGACCGCCGAGCACATCGACTATGTCGTCTCGCGCACCGCCGTGATTGGTTCCGCCTATCTTGCCCTGGTGTGTTTGCTACCGGAAGTTCTGATCAGCTCTGCGGCGGTGCCATTCTATTTTGGCGGTACCTCGTTGTTGATCGTGGTCGCCACAATCTTGGACCTTGAAGCGCAGATCCAGGGCTACTTGCGGCTCAAGCCGAGGGCTGAACGAGGGTGTCTTCAAGCGTCGACCAGGTGTTGCCAGCCGCCGATCGCGGCAGAATGGAGCTAGGCATGTCCAGGATTTCGCGCCGAGAGGTCCTGGGCGGCGCGGTGACTGGCTCGATCCTGATCGGCGCCGGGACAGGGGCATTGACGCAAGACGCGCCTGCAGCGCCCTCCCGCCTCACGGCAGATGTCTGCGTGGTCGGCGCCGGCTTTGCCGGGCTCGCGGCGGCGTTTCGGCTGCAGCAGGCGGGCGCCGACGTTGTCGTGCTCGAAGCGCGCAATCGGGTCGGTGGGCGCTCGTTCACGCTGGCGACGGAGGACGGTGCCTGGGTCGAGCTGGGGGCCCAGTGGGTGGGGCCGCCGCAGGAGCGGTTTCTCGCCCTGATCAAAGAGATGGGCTGCGAGACCTACCGATCGCCGACTGACGGGAAGTGGATCCAGCGCGGCATCCTCGATAAGAACGCCTACGATCACATCGACGGCGAGGGTCCCAACAGCTATCCGGGCGAGCGTCTGGTCAAGGCGGGATTCGCCGAGCTCGACCGGCTCGCCGCCAGGCTCGATCCGCAGACACCGTGGACTTTTCCGGATGCCGAGCGCCTCGACGCGACCACGCTGGCCGAATGGTCACGCCAACACATTCACAACGAGAATGCGCGGCGCTTCGTGGCCGCCGAGGTCAGCTCGGTCGCGTGCGCGAGCCCGGAGGAAATATCGATCCTGCACACGTTGTTCCTGATCAAGTCCTGCCGGGGCCTTGACCTGCTTTTCGGCGACGAGGGTGGGGCGCAGCAGGATTGCGTGGTCGGTGGCACGCAGCACGTGGCGAGGCGCCTGGCGGAGCGGATAGGCGGTGCGATCAGGTATGACGCGCCCGTGCGCCGGATCGAATGGGGCGAGGGGAGCGCCGTGGTGCACGCCGATGGGGTGAGCGTTGCGGCGCGGCACGTCGTCGTGGCCGTCCCGCCGCATCTCGCCGGCGCGATCGAGTACCAGCCCTCGCTGCCAGCGGGCCGCGCGCAGGTCACGCAGCGCTGGCCGCAAGGGACGGTGATCAAGGTTCACATGATCTACCGCGAGCCATTTTGGCGCCGAGGCGGGCTCAACGGCGAATCATTGGACTATGTTTCGGTCCTCGGTGAGACCGCCGACAGCAGCGTTCCGGAGCGCTATTCGAAAACAGGAATCCTGACCGGCTTCATCTATGCGGAGCACGCCCGCAAGGCGGCGCTCCTCAGCGCCGACGAGCGCAAGGCGCTCGTGCTCAAGGAAGTGGCCGCGCGCTTCGGTCGCAAGGCGCTCGAGCCGGTGAGCTACCTGGAATCGAGCTGGTCGACCCAGCAGTGGACGGGCGGCTGCTTTACCGGTTTTCTCACACCCGGAACCACCGTGCTGTTCCGCTCGGCGGTCCGCGACCCGGTTGGTCCGCTGCATTGGGCCGGCACCGAAACCGCGACGGCGTGGCCGACCTTCATCGACGGGGCGATCAGATCGGGCGAGCGGGCCGCAAGCGAAATCAGGAAAGGCGCAAGGTAGGGGGCCAGCACCGTGCATCAGGGGGAACCGATCCCGACTCGCGTTCGCGCGCTGGCCATACTAAATTTGCGACGGCCCTGTTCAGACACGGCATGACGGCCGGGCCGGCCGATTTCGTGTCGGCGGCGTGAAACCTCCGGGTGGCTGGCCCCCACCCAATATCCGGATCACCGATGATACGTGCCAATCTGCTCGTGCTTTTCGCTGCGGCGGTGATCGCGACCGGCGCCGCCGCGCCTGCCGCATCCCAGCAAGACCACGTGCTTTCCTACCACGGCGGTCCTGAGCGCAGCGGCAACTTCGTGGTTCCGGGATTGACCTGGGAGCGGGCGAGATCAGTTCATTTGGACGCGAAATTCAACGCCCGCGTCTCCGGGAAGGTTTACGCGCAGCCGCTCTACTGGGGCGCGCCGGATTTAAGCTCGGGCCTGTTGGTGATCGCAACCGAAGAGAACAAGGTCTATGGGCTCGATGCCATCACCGGGAACGAGATTTGGTCCCGGTCGCTCGGCAAGCCCGTCGCGCGCTCCTCGTTGCGATGCGGCAATATCGAGCCGCTGGGCATCACCGGAACGCCGGTGATCGAGGAATCCACTGGATCGATCTATCTCGATGCGGCGGTCGAGGATTCTTCGGGACCGCGTCATCGCCTTTTTGCGTTGTCGCTCAAGGACGGTTCGCCTGTGACCGGCTGGCCGGTCGATGTCGCGGACGCTTTGCGCGCCGAGCGCTTCAATCCCCGCGACCAGAATGAGCGCGGCGCGCTGACCATCGCTGGCGGAAAGCTCTACGTGCCGTTTGGCGGGCATTACGGTGACTGCGGCGACTACCACGGGTTCGTCGTGAGCGTATCGCTGCGCGATCCTGGAAACGTCGCCAGTTGGTCCACGCGCGGGCGTGGCGGCGGCATCTGGGCACCGGGCGGCATCAGCGCATCCGCACAGTCGCTGTTCATCGCCACCGGCAATACGATCGGCGCATCGACTTGGAGTGACGGCGAGGCCGTCATCCGGCTTGCTCCCGACTTGCATCGCTCCAGTGACAAACGTGATTTCTTTGCGCCGACGGATTGGCGAGCGCTCGACGCGCGGGACGCTGACCTGGGCGGTACCAATCCGCTGCCCCTGGATGTCACGGGTCCGTATGGCCGCCAGGCTCTCATTCTTGCCCTCGGCAAGGATGGCCGCGGCTATCTCATGGATCGCGACAATCTCGGTGGGATCGGCGGCAATATCGCGCTCGAAACCGTTTCCAAACGGCCGATCCGCACCGCGCCGGCGTTCTTTCCGGTGGCCGGAGATGCCTTCGTGGCGGTCCAGGCATCCGGAGCCGAGTGTCCGGTACGCGTAGCCGATAGCGGGCTCACCGTGCTCAAGATCAGCGCCGGCATGCCGCCCAGCATGACGACCGCATGGTGCGGAAGCGTGCAGGGCGCGGGCGCTCCCATCGTCACCACCAGCGATGGACGTTCGGACCCGATCGTCTGGATGGTAGGGGCCGAAGGCGACGAACGCCTGCACGCGTTCAAAGGGGATACCGGTGAGCCGCTGCTCCCCGGCGGTGCGGGCGTGCGGATGACCGGACTTGAGCATTTCCAGACATTGATCGCGGCCAAGAATCGCCTGTACGTCAGTGCCGAAGGACGAGTCTTCGCCTTCGCATTCTGAACTCCCCGAGGCTGCGGAAGCGGGCAGGGCGCAAGCGACGACAATCGCCGCGCGGTGGACGAGGCGTGCGCGTTGGGCGCGCCCTGCATCGTGCTGGTAGTGGGCGGCCTGCCACAATATTCACGGCCCGGCAGCGCTCCCTCGAAGGATATCGCGACCGCGCGCGCCCAGGTCGATGACGGCATCGCCGAGCTGTTCGACTATCCCAAAAGCGTCGGCATGCCGCTGGCGATCGAGCCGCTGCATCCGGCCTATGCGGCGGACCGCGCCTGCGTCAACACCACGGCGCAGGCTCTCGACATCTGCGACCGGCTCGATCCCGGGACGTCTGGCAAGATCGGCGTGGCGCTCGATGTCTATCACATCTGGTGGGACCCGGCGCTGATGGTGCAGATCCGCCGCGCCGGCAAGGAACGGCTGCTCGCCTTCCATGTCTGCGACTGGATGGTGCCGACCAAGGACATCCTCAACGATCGCGGCATGATGGGCGACGGCATCATCGATACTCCAACGATCCGCGCGGCGGTGGAGGCGGAGGGCTTCGCCGGCTATTCGGAGATCGAGATCTTCTCAAACGACTGGTGGGAAAAGCCGATGGACGAGGTGATGGCCACCTGCATCTCCCGCCACAAAAGCGCAGTCTAGCATTTGGCCGCCTAGGCAGGCCGATGCGCCCGCAGGAAGGAATGTATCTGGCGCACCGCCAAGGGAACCCGCTCCTTGGGCTCTTTCCAGGGGAACATGCTCACTTCGGCCTTCGGTGCGAGCATCGCGGCCTCCATGGCGATCGCGTATGGGTGCGCCGGGATATCGTCCGGCAGGATCAGGACCGGGGTTTGGCAATTGCGCACGAAATCGCGCGTCACGGTAAAGACGAAGTCGGGGTTGGTGCGGTACATCTTGGTCAGGAATTTGTCGACCACCTCCATCGTGATGTCGGGCCGGCGGGCGACCAGCGCCGGGCCCCAGTTCTTCATATTGCCTTCGTAGAAAAGGTCGCGCATCTCCGGACGCGATCCGCTCGGCTGCGCCAGCACAGCCGCAACAACACGATCGGGCGCCCGCTTCAAGAGATTCCAGACGAGGGGACCGCCAATGCAAAAGCCCATCACCATGAACTTGTTGATGCCCAGATGATCCATCACACCGAGCTGGTCATCTGTGTGTGAATCCCACGACCGCTCGATCTCCAGCGGCCCGGAGGACTGACCGGTATTGGCGTTGCGCAGGTCCGCCGCGATGCAACGGTACTCTCCCTTGAACTCTCCGAACGAGTCAAAGGGGTTCGTCAAGCCGGCGATCGTCGAGTTCAATCCCCCGCCGGCAATCAGCAACAGCGGGAAGCCGGAACCGTGCTCCTCATAGTGGATGCGAACGGAACCCTTTTCGTAAAAGGACATGGCGCCTACTCCTTTCCCAGTCTCCTGTCCAAACACGCGCCGCACGGCGGCCAACGCCGTCGCCGCGGCGCCCGTTGCCAGTATTTTGCGTCGGAACAGATCCAT
>DATDGG010000285.1:0-2100 GCA_036522235.1 Xanthobacteraceae bacterium | reverse complement strand
ATGCCATCGGTATGATCGGCGCCGTGTTGACCACGGTGTGTTGGGTACCGCAGGCGATCAAGATCATCCGCTCCCGCGAGACGGCGGCGATCTCGCTCGCCGGCACTCTCGCGTTCACGGTCGGGATCGCGTTCTGGCTCGCCTATGGCCTGGCGCTCCGGGACTGGCCGCTGATTGCGTCGAGCATGGTGACGCTCGCGCTGATGGCCCCGATCCTCGCGCTCAAGCTGCGCCACGGCTGATCGGAGCGCCGCCTCCCGTCATTGCGAGGAGGCGAAGCCGACGAAGCAATCCACGGCCCTGGATTGCTTCGCTGCGCTCGCAATGACGGGTCTGCCGTAACGACGAATTACGAGTTAATCGCACACCCGCACGCGCGGCGTGATCCAGGCCCCGCGATAGGCGTCCCAGACCGGAGTGCCTTGCGTGTAGTAGCAGGCGGGCGCCGGCTCGACATAGACCGGCGGAGGCGGCGCATAGGCAGGCGCCGGATAGTAATAGACCGGCGGCGGGGGTGCCGGCCGCACCACCGAGCCGATGATGGCGCCGGCCGCAAGACCGCCGAGAATACCGGCCGCGACCTGTCCGTTCTCCGCCTGCGCCTCGACCGGCGCGCCGATCAGCAGGGCCAATCCGATTCCAAGGGTGGTTCTCATGATGTGCCTCGCGAGTTCTTTCGAGGCTTAAGCTTGTGGCAAGCAATGTTTAGGATCGGTAAATGTCTCTGCAAATTTTGCTAACAAGTGCTTCAAAATGCACGTGTCATCGCCCGCGAAGGCGGGCGATCCAGTAACCACGTTGCTTCGATTGGGGCACAGTCCGTAACGCGGTGGTTACTGGATGCCCCGCTTTCGCGGCGCATGACGGCTCGGTGATTCAAGGCCCGTAAACCTCATCGCAAATACCGATTGCTCGCCCGCTCCGCCCCGATCGTGCTCGTCGGCCCATGGCCGCAGATGAAGGCGACATCGTCGCCGAGCGGCAGGAGCTTCTCCTTGATCGACGCGATGAGCGCCGCGGCATCGCCGCCCGGCAGGTCGGTGCGCCCGACCGAGCCGCGAAACAGCACGTCGCCGACGACGGCGAAGCGCTCGCCCTCATTAACGAAAACGACGCTGCCAGGCGAATGGCCGGGGCAATGACGAACCGCGAAGGCGAGTTCGCCGATCGCCACGCTGTCGCCCTCGTCGAGCCAGCGATCCGGCGTGACGTTGCGGGCCTCAAACATGCCGAACTTCAGGCCGCTGCCCGCCACCATGTCGAGCAGAAACTTGTCGGCGCGGTGCGGGCCTTCGATCGTGACGCCGAGCTTTTCTTTCAGTTCCGTCGCACCGCCGGCGTGGTCGATATGGCCATGGGTGAGCCAGATCTTGTCGACGGCGACTTTGCTCTCATCGATGGCCCGCCGCACCTTGGCAAGATCGCCGCCGGGATCGATGACCACGGCGCGCAGCGTCTTTGCGCACCACAGCAACGCGCAGTTCTGCTGGAACGGCGTGACCGGGATGATGACGACGCGGAAGTTTGCCATGAGTAATCAGCTTGAGAAATACTCCGGTGTCACCTCACCTTGATGAGAAAGCCGCCGGGGAGCTAATTCCCTGATAAACAGGGAAATAACAGGGAATTTTACTTTTTTTGACCTTGCCGCCTCCGCTTCCGCCAGCGCGCCTCGAGTTCCTGACCCATGACCCATCCACATTATAGGACTATTCCTATATTTGTCAAGACGGCGCATGGCTCAAGCTTGTCCCAGGTGAGCTTGGCGAAACCTGAAGCACTGCTTCTCGATCATCGTGCGTTCCCGGATTCTCGCGTCGCCCTTGCATCGCGGATCAGCTTCCATATTCGCTCCGGCGTCGCCGGCATCGCAGCGTCGCGCACGCCGAAGTCGCGCAGTGCATCGACGATGGCGCTGACCACGACGGCGAGCGCCGCGGTGGTGCCGCCCTCGCCGCCGGCCTTGATGCCGAGCGGATTGGTGGGCGAGAGCACCTCCGCGATCTCGGTGCGGAACGGCGGCAGCGTGTCGGCGCGCGGCATAGCGTAATCCATGAGCGAGCCGGTGAGTGGCTGGCCGCTATCGGGCTCCAGATAGAC
>DATDGG010000284.1:0-13059 GCA_036522235.1 Xanthobacteraceae bacterium | reverse complement strand
CTGCTTGCGGGAGAAGGCGAGGAGATGCCGCACCAGGCCGGCCGCGCGGTTGGCGTTCTGGCGGATCTGCATGATGTCCTGGAACGACGGATCGGTCGGCTTGTGGGCATTCACCAAAAAGTCGGTCGCCATCATGATGGCGCCGAGCACGTTGTTGAAGTCGTGGGCGATGCCGCCGGCGAGCTTGCCGACCAGATCCATCTTCTGGGACTGGGTGAGCTGATTCTGCAAAGTGCGCTGCTCGGTGGTCTCGATGCCGTAGACGATGGCCGCCTCCTGGTCTCCCTCCTCGACCGCGGTGACATAGAAGCGGGCGTAGTGCTCGCCCGGGCCGGCGAGCGCCGCATCGACCGGCGCGATCTCGCCCTGCTTGTCGGCAGCCTGGCGGATCGCGGCCTCGAGCGCGGGGCGATCGCGCTCGGCGACCACCGCGAGGATCGAGCCGGCGTCGGGGCCCTCGGTCTTGAGCAGCGGCCCGAACAGGCGCGCCAGCAGCACGTTCGAGCGGATGATCTTGCCGGGCCGATCTACCGTGGCGATCGCCATCGGGGTGTTGTGGAAGAAACGCATGAAGCGCACTTCGGCGAGGCGCTGCGGGTCGGTGCCGTGGTCGCGCGCCCGGTTGAGCACCAGCGTGCGCGAGGCGCCGGGCGCGCCGTCGGGCCCGAAGGCGACCTTGTGGAACAGCCGCACCGGCAAGGTGCGGCCGCCGCGGGTCTTGAGATCGATGTCGAAGACCTCGGTCTTGACCTCGCCGGCCGCCCCGCTCAGCGTCGTCAGCAGCGCCGCCCCCTGCCCCGCCACCAGCTGGTCGAGCTTCAATTCACCCGAGCCGACCTGCGCCAGGTCGTAGTCGAGCCACTCGGCAAGCGTGGCGTTGAGGTAGCCGATGTCGCCATTGGCATCGACCGAGAAGAAGCCGGCCGGGGCGTGGTCCAGATAGTCGATGGCGTTCTGCAGCTCCTGGAAGACATTTTCCTGGCGCTCGAGCTCGCGCGTCACGTCGGCGATCGACCAGACCGTGAGGCCCGTGGGATGCCTGCCTTGGCCGAGCGGGCGCACGCGCAGGCGCAGCCACCGCCCCGCCTCGCCCTTGCGGCCGCCGACACGCACCTCTTCCTGCAGGCGGCGGCCTTCGCGCGCCGCCCGCAGCAGGCGATAGACCGCTTCCGACACGCCGGGATCGCCCACGAAGACGCGCTCGATCGGGCGGGCATCATCGGCGCCCACGACGTCGGTGAGCTCCAGATAGGCGGCATTGGCATAGACCACGCGGCCTCCCGCATCGGTCACCAACAGGCCGTCGGGGGCGCGATCGACGATGGACTTGATGATCGGGCTCACGGCTTGCGCATCGCCCAGACGCAAGAGGCCGGCGGCCACCGCCAGCAGCAGGAACACGCCGGCCATGGCCAAGAGCGCGAGCAGCGCCAGCAGATAGGGCTCGGCATTGGCACGGCCGACCAGAACGATACCGGCCCCGGCACCCGTGAGCACCGCCGCCAGGACCAGGACCAGGCTGATGCTGCCGCCCTGGCGACCGCTGCGGGTGCGGTCGACCGCCAGGCGGGCGACATCTGCGGTGCGACCCAGCTGCGTCATTAGAGGCTTGCGACCCGGTTTTCTGGCGGCGCCCCGGCGCCCGCGATTCGACGCTGAAACAGAAACGCAATCAATACTTTGCACTGCGCTGCCCGCGCGCAACAAACAGAATCGAGCAAGCTGACACAACACCAGCAGCAGATTCGACGCAAGGGTGGCCCAATAGCCGATCAACAGCGGCATTTGGGGCATTCGCAGAACAGCGACTTCTGTATGGACGCAACCTCTGCGGTCCATCGACCTCCGATGAACAGATTCCGGTGCATTGTGGTATTTCCGCAACAGCGCAGTCGCCACTACCATGGTAGCGTCGGATGGCTTTCTGAACAGTTCGGGAGGGGCCAATGCGAAAGATCCTTTTGAGCGGTTTCGCGCTGGCATTGCTCAGCGTAGCGCCAGCGATTGCGGCCGACCTGAAGCTCAAAGCGCCGCCCAAGCCCGTCGTGCCTGCCTTCACCTGGACTGGCTTTTATGTCGGCGGCAATGTCGGCGCTGCGATCAACAATTCGAGCTTCGAGCTCGATCCGTCGGGCTGCTTCGTGCTCGGGGCAGGCTGTGGTGTGGGTGGACTGGCCGCCAATCCGTTCCGTACCTTTGCCGGCAGCTTGAGACAATCCGCTTTCACCGGCGGCGGACAGGTGGGCTACAATCAGCAATTCGGGTCCGTGGTCGCAGGCATTGAGACGGATCTCAACTACGATGGCATCAGCCAATCGATCACAATGACGCCGGCCCTCTCCGGCCCCCTGCTCGGCGCCTTCCCGGTCGTCGGATTTAGTCAAAAGCTTGATTGGTTCGGCACGCTGCGCGCGCGGTTGGGATTTGCGCCGGCGGATCGATGGCTGGTCTACGCAACCGGCGGCCTCGCTTACGGGCATGTCAGCTCGACCACGAACGTCCTGTTCCCCCGGTCTTGTTGCGGAGGCGACAACTATGTCGGCAGCACATCGAGCACGCGCGCGGGATGGACGGCCGGCGGCGGCGTCGAATGGGCATTCATCAACAATTGGTCAGCCAAGCTCGAATACATCTATGTTGATCTTGGCTCGTTCAACTACCTCGATCCGATCATCAACGCTGCGGCCCTCGGCTTTCCGACCAACGTCAGCTATACGACGAACGAGACCATGCGCGAGCATGTGGTACGCGTTGGCGTGAACCGGCACCTTTGATCGAGGCGGCCGTCGGCGACCGATCGTTGGACGCACGATCCGATTTGAAGCCCCGGCATCCGCCGAGGCTTTTGCTTGCGGCCGCCGAGCAGCCGGATTCGCGCCCGATTGGCTAGTCTGGTCTAGCGCCGCCCGGCAAACGCGCGGTTGAGCCGCATCACATAACCGATGATCTCGGCCACCGCCTTGTAGTGCTCGGGCTTGATCTCCTGGTCGATCTCGACGGTGGCGTGGACGGCGCGCGCGAGCGGCGGGTTCTCCACGATCGGGATGCCGTGCTCGCTCGCCACCTCGCGGATCTTGCGGGCGATGAGATCGACGCCCTTGGCGACGCAGACCGGCGCGTTCATGCCGCGCTCGTAGCGCAGCGCCACCGCATAGTGGGTCGGGTTGGTAATCACCACCGAGGCGGTCGGCACCGCCGCCATCATGCGCTTACGCATGCGGGTGATCCGGATTTGCCTGATCTTGGCCTTGATGGCCGGGTCGCCGTCGGTCTGCTTGAACTCCTCCTTGAGCTCGGCGATCGACATTTTCTGCCGCTCGAACCATTGCCGGTACTGGAACAGGTAATCCGCCGCCGCGATGAGGGCGAGGATCGCCACCACGGTTCCGAGCAGCTTGAGCGACAACGCTTGCGCCATCGGCAGGATCACGACGGGATCGAAGGTGACCAGGCCTTCGAGCCGATGGCGCTCCGGCCACAACAGCGCCGCCATGACGGCGCCGAGCACGCCCACCTTGGCGAGGCCCTTGGCGAAATTCGCCAGCGCCTGCTTCGATATCAGGCGGCCGAAGCCGGCGGCCGGCGAAATCTTGGAGAATTTCGGCTTGAGCGCCTCCGCCGACCAGACCAGCGGATGCTGGATCAGGTTGCCGGCGAGCGCCGCCAGCATCAACAGCGAGAGCGGGAGCGCGGTCGCGGCGATCACCTCGCGGCCGAGCCTGGCGATCACGCCGATGAAACCCGGCCCTTCCACGCGGATGTCGTAGGAATTGGCGATCAAGCCGCGCATCGTGGTCATGACGCCGCCCGCCATCGGGCCGGAAAACGCCATCAGGATCAAGGTTGCGCCCGCGATGACGAACCAGGTGCTGACCTCCTGGCTCTTGACCACGTCGCCGCGGTCATGCGCCTCCTGCAGCCGCTTCTGACTTGGGTCTTGCGATCGTTCGGTATCGTCCTCGGCCATTGCGCTTGCCTGATCCCGGGCCTTAAGTCGGGGTGAGCCCGGTGAGCACGGTTTCGACCTCGCCGAGAAACGCGGTCATCATCGCGCCCAGCACCAGCACCAGGACGAGCAGGCCGAGTATGATCGAAAGCGGCAGGC
Organism: Xanthobacteraceae bacterium; assembly: GCA_036522235.1. Lineage (GTDB taxonomy): Bacteria > Pseudomonadota > Alphaproteobacteria > Rhizobiales > Xanthobacteraceae > VAZQ01. The sequence continues at coordinate 8,954 of DATDGG010000284.1, read as the reverse complement.
CGACGAAGAACACCTGCATCTGCGGCATCAGCCGCGACAGCACGCCGAGCCCGAGATTGAACAGGAGCCCGAACACCAGGAACGGGGCCGAGATCTGGATGCCGATGCGGAATGCGCTCGCGACCGTGCGGGTGGTCAGCGCCGCGACGTCGCCGAGCAGCGGAATCTCTCCGGGCGCGAACAGCACGTAGCTGTCATTGGTCGCGGCGATCACCAGATGATGCAGATCGGTGGCGAAGATGAGGGTGACCCCGAGCATCGCCAGGAAATTGCCCACGATCGCGCCCTGCTGGCCGAGGGTCGGATCGACCGCCGTGACGAAGCCGAGCCCCATCTGCTGCGCGATGACGGCGCCCGCGACCTGCAGCGAGGAGATGATGAGCCGCACCGACAGGCCGAGCACCGCGCCGATGAACATTTCCTCCCCGAGCATGCCCACGAGCGGGCCGAACGACTTGAGGTCGAGCTGATAGGCGCTCTGGTGCAGCGGCAGCAGCACCGCCGCGAGCAGCACCGCCACGGTGAGGCGGATGCGCATCGGCACGTTGAGCTCGCCCAGGCCCGGCAGCAGCATCAGCATGGTGCCGACGCGCGCGAACACCAGGATGAAGGCGGCCGCCAGCGGGGGAAGGAAAGAGACGTCGATCCGCATCGCCTCATCCCTCCAGGCGCGCACACAGGACAATGCCATGAGATCGCGTCAGGCGGGCACGACATTTCACTCCCTCTCCCCGGAGGGGAGAGGGAGGCGAGAGGGGGTTTCTGAGATTCAGTTGGAACTCCCGCGCGCCAAGATCGCAACGCCCGAGCCCCCTCACCCCATCCCTCTCCCCTTCGGGGCGAGGGAGGCGCCCGCGGTACGCACGCAGCCAACCGTGACCGCAGTGCCTGCGGAGGGGCGGGCCGGCAGCTAGGCAGGGTAGCACTGCGGTTATTCCGTCGCGATGCGCGCCGCGATCCGCAGCATGTGGCCTTGCAGCAGATCGGCCATGAACGGCAGCGCGATCAGCATGGCGGCAAAGATCGCGAGAATCTTAGGCACGAAGACCAGCGTCATCTCCTGGATCTGGGTGAGCGCCTGCAACAACGAGATGACGACGCCGACGACGAGGCCGATCAGCATCAGCGGGCTCGCCACCAGAACCAGCGTCACCAGCGCGTCGCGTGCCACATCGAGAACCTCCGGGCCGGTCATGACATATCCTTTTGATCTTTTGCGACAGCCGTCAGATCGGCATCGACATGATGCTCTGATAGGCCTCGATGACCTTGTTGCGCACCGCCACCATGGTCTCGACCGCGACCTCGGTTTCGGAGACCGCGGTGACCACGTCGACCATGTCGGCCTTGCCGGTGATCATCGCGGCGCTCTTGGCGTCCGATTTCTGGCCGGTCTCGGCGACCGCGTTCAGCGCATCCTTGAGCATGGCCCCGAACGAGGCGCCATTCGCGCCCGCGTCGGCGGCGCCGGCGGCCTTGCCGAGGCCGGCTGTGGGATCGGCGAGGCGGGCCACATTGGCATAGGCGCCGGCGGCGACGGAGGGGATGGTCATGGCGGCGCTCCTTCGGTCACGACTTGAGGATGTCGAGCGTGCGCTGGATCATGGCGCGGGTGGCGTTGATGACGTTGACGTTGGCCGAATAGGAACGCTGCGCATCGCGAAAATCGGCCATCTCGATCAGCGGATTGACGTTGGGATATTTCACGTTGCCGTTGGCGTCGGCGGCTGGATGGCCGGGCTCGTTCTTGACCTGGAAGTCGGACGTGTCGGTGCGCACCGAGCCGAGCGTCACGACGCGGGCACCGAGCGCGTGATCCATCTCGGACTGGAAGGTCGCGATCTTGCGCCGATAGGGGTCGCCGCCCGGCTGCGCGGGCGTCGATTCGGCATTGGCGATATTCTCGGAAATGACCTGCATGCGCCCGGCCTGGGCGCGCAGGCCGGAGGCCGCGATGGCGATCGATTTCATCAAGTCCATGATGGTTCTCCGTCCTACCGGCCGATCGCGGTCTTGATCAGGCCGAGGCCACGTGCGTAGAGCGCGGTCGCGGCCTGGAAATCCATCTGGTTGGCGGCGACCTTCATCATCTCGTCCTCGAGAACGACGCCATTGCCGGTCGGCACCACCTCGAAATCGTGTCCGGGCCGGAGGTCAAATTGACTGGCCCCCTCCGCGCTCGCCAGATGGGCGGGGCTCGTGCGCACGAGCGCCACCGGGGCAACGCCGGGCGCGCCTGTGCCGTAGCTCGGCGGTGCGAGATCGCTCGGCTTGAACTCCGGCGTCTCGGCATTGGCCACATTCTCGGCCAGCACGTGCTGGCGCTCCTGGTGCCATTGCAGCTTCGTGCGCAGCATCGCAAAGATCGGGATATCGGATATCGGCATGGCGTTTCCCACAAGGCTTGGCCCGGCAGACTTTGCCGGCCGTATGGTTAACGCACGGTTAAAGCCTTGGATTCCGGCGGTTTGCCATTAAACTGCCGTTTACCAAGGCAATCCTTTTGTGTAGTGGATGGGGTGGTCCAAAGCGCCGACTTTCTTAATACTTTGTTAGGATTGAACGCGGCAAATATTGCCGCTGGCGTTAACCATTCAGGCGATTCTTGATTTCCTCCCCCGATTGCGAGGGAGGGAAAAAAGAGGGGCCCCCGGGGCGCACGGAGGAACCATGTTCGAGAGCCTGTTCGGCGCGGAGATGCCGCTTCCGGTGCGGTTTTTCATCGCTTTTCTGATCGTGCTCGGATTGATCGGCGTGACCGCCTGGGTGGTGCGCCGCTTCGGCGCCGAGCGGCTCGGTGCGGCGACCGCGCGCGGACGCCAGCCCCGCCTCGCGGTGATCGATGCGGCCGCGGTCGACGGCCGCCGCCGCCTGATCCTGATCCGGCGCGACAATGTCGAGCACCTCCTGATGATCGGCGGTCCGACCGACGTGGTCATCGAGCCCAACATCGTGCGCGCCGTGGCGGCGACCCGCGATCAAGCCCAGCCGGGGCGGCCGGCGGCGGCCGAGACCCTGCCGCGCTCCGTCCCGCTCGCCGAATCCGGCGGCAATTGGCCCCTGCAACCCGAGCCTGCGGCAGCGCCGCGGCCACAACGGGCGCCTCCGCCGGAGGAGCACCCGCCCTGGCCGGTCGAACCGGAATTGCCGCCGCCACCGCCGCCAACACGACGCCAGACGCGGCCCGCCGATCCGCTGGCGGGTCTTGCCGCCGAGCTCACGCGCACACCCGATCCACGAGCGCCGATGCCGGGCGACCTCGGCGGGGGAGGACCGCTGTTGCCGCGCGAGCCGCCGCCGCGCGAGCCGATGCGCCAGCGCGAAAGCGCCCGCGAGCGCGAGCCGCAGATCGAACGCGAGCCGATGGCGAGGGAACCGGTGCGGGAGCGCGAGGCCGTCCGCGAGCGTGAGCCTGTCCGCGAGCGTGAGCCCGTTCGCGAGCGCGAGTCGGCGCGGGAGCGCGAACCCATGCGCGAGCGCGAGCCGCCGCGGATGCGCGAGCCGCCACCTGCGCCGGTGGTCGCCGAAGAGGAATTCGATGCCAATGCCGACCAGAACCTGGCCGACATGGCGCAACGGCTCGAGGCGGCGCTCCGCCGCCCGGGCAAGGCCGGCGAGCCGCGCCCGCCCGAAAGCACGCCGCGGGCGGCGGCCGTGAATGCCGAGCCCCCGCCGCCCCCGCCTGCACGCAACGCCGGCGGCGGTGAAGCAAGCCCCGCGCCCAAGCCGGGGCGATCCCTCTATGACAGTCTGGAGAAGGAGATGGCGAACTTGCTGGGCCGTCCGGGCGGAAAATCTTGAGCTTAGTCACGCGCGCCTGCCGTGTTCGTCTGATGACGGTGGCGGGCGCGGTGACCTTGGTCCTGGCGCTTGCCTCGCCCGCGGCCGCGCAGGACATCAGCATCAATCTCGGCCAAGGCGGCGGGCTGACCGAGCGCGTGATCCAGCTGATCGCGCTGTTGACGGTGCTGTCGCTCGCGCCCTCGATCCTGGTGATGATGACCTCGTTCACCCGTATCGTCGTGGTGCTCTCGCTCCTGCGCACGGCGCTTGGCACCGCCACGGCGCCGCCCAATGCGGTCATCATCGCGCTGGCTCTGTTCCTCACCGCCTTCGTGATGGGACCGGCACTGCAGCGCTCCTATGACGACGGCATCGCGCCGCTGGCGAACAACGAGATCACCATCCAGCAGGCGTTCGAGCGATCGAGCGCGCCGCTGCGCACCTTCATGCAGAAGAACGTGCGCGAAAAGGACCTGCAGCTGTTTACCGACTTGTCGGCGGAGCCCCGTCCGGCGACGCCGGCGGAGATGTCGCTGCGCGTGCTGGTTCCTGCCTTCATGATCTCCGAGCTCAAGCGCGCCTTCGAGATCGGCTTCCTCCTGTTCCTGCCGTTCCTGATCATCGATCTCGTGGTCGCTTCCGTGCTGATGTCGATGGGCATGATGATGCTGCCGCCGGTGGTGGTCTCGCTGCCGTTCAAGCTCATCTTCTTCGTGCTGGTCGACGGCTGGAGCCTGGTCGCCGGCAGCCTGATCCAGAGCTACGGCACGTAGCGCCAAAAAAAGGCGCTACCGTGCGGCGGTGCGGTTGAGAGCCGCCGGCGTGCTTCCGGTCGCGCCCGGTTCGGGCCGCGCGGGCGGCGTCACCGGCGGCACGGCCTTGGGCGGCAGCGCGCCGGTCTCCGGATAACGCGCGCGCATATCGCGCAGAAAGCTCGTGAGCGTGTCGACCGCCGCGACGGCGTGGGCAACGGCGCGGAAATCCGTCCCGCTCGAATCGAGCGGCTCGGTGATCACGTCGAACGCCCGCCGGTCGCGCCCCTCCCCCATCTTGCCGCCGTAACGCTCGCGGAACCGCGCCAGGCCGAGCGCATCCTCGCCCAGCGCATAGCCGGCGGCGGCGCGCAACAGGTCGGACCGCTCCACGTCATCGAGCGGCGTAAACTCCTGCCAGCGGTCGGCATAGGACATTTCGATCTGCTCCGCGGCCGCCCGCCAGCGATGCGCCGCCCAGAGGATGTCGGCGCGCAGCCTGCGCGCCTCCGGCGCGTCGATATTGGCGATGATCTCCAGCGCCACGTCGTGACGTCCCAAATCCGACAACGCGCGCGCCTCGATCAGCAGCCGTTGCTGGCGCATCTCGTTGCTGACATCCTCCACGCGGGTCGCGCGCAGCGTCGCGAATGCGTTGTCGGGCCGGCGGCCCATCAGATAGATCGCGGCGAGCCGCACGGCCACCTGGGCGCGCGCGGCGCCCTGCAGGCGGTGATCGACCTGGTACTGCAGCAGGTCGGCCGCCTGATCGAGCAGGTCGACGGCGACCAGCCGGTCGGCGAGCCGGCGGATCATCTCGTCGCCGCGCCGGCCGATCGGCGTCAGATCGCGGAAGTCGTAGAATAGAGCGAGCGCGTCGATCGCGGGCAGCGCATCGCCGCGGCCGGCGAGAAAGATGTTTTCAAACGTCTCCGCCGCCTCGTCCTGGATGCCGCGCGTCAGGTCCGAATTCGGATGCGCGGTCAAGGCCGTGCGCATGATATGGAACGAATCGCGATAGCGCCCTTCCGCGGTGTAGAGATGGGCCAAGAGCTTGAGCGCCTCGATCTCGGTGTCGTCTCCGCGCCAGATCGTCGTGAGCGTTTCGAGATGGTCGATGGCGTTCGGCCGCGGCAGCCTGCCGAGCGCGTTTTGCAGCATGATCTCGCGCAGCTGCCCCTGCGCCGCCGCCCGGCGATCCCGGGAATCGGCGGCAAGCTGATAGGACTGCAGCGCATCCCGGTTGCGGCCGAGCCGCTCCGCGACCTCGCCGCCATAGACCGCCATGATCGGCTCGAGCTCGGGTGGAACCCCCAAAATCTCGAACTCGTGCATCATGTTGAGCGCGCCGGTGATGTCGCCGACCTCGATCGCAACCCGCATGATCTCGCGCATCACCTTACGCTGCAGCTCGAGCGGCAGCCGCGGCAGCCGCGTCTCGGCGTCGCGAAAGCCCTCGCTCGCCTCCGCCCATCGGCTGAGCAGCGCATAGGCCCAGGCCCGCCACAGCGGCGCCTCGTATTGGTTGCCGACCAGCGGATTGGCGAGATCCTTCAGCGCGTCTTGCGGCCGTTCCAGCATGATATCGGCGACGGCGCGCAGCACCAGAGGAACCGGATCGGCGGCGCTCGGCGGATTGTCCTTGATCGCCACGTCGAGCACGCCCTTGGCCTCGGCCGATCGCTCCCAAGCCAGATAGAAGCGCGCGAGGTCGACGCGGGCGGCGAGCCGCTGCGCTTCATTGGCCTTCGCGGCCGAGAACAACAATTGCGATTCGCGCCTGCCGAAATCTTCCTTGCGCTCGAAGATCCAGATATCCGGCTTGACCACGGTCGGACGGTCATCCGCGTGCGACGCTTCGGGTTGCTGGAAACCCGACAATGTGAGCCCGCTCGGCCGCGTCAAGCTCACCCGGTCGTGGAACAGCTCGAGATTGAGATCATCGGCGAATGGCTGGACCACAATGCCCTGGGCCGAGGGCAGCACGCGAAACTCGACGAATTCCTGGCCGTTGACGAAACCGCGCGCGGGCCCGAGCGCGGTCACGACCAAGAGCGCGTCGCCGGCTTCCGGATCCTCGAGCCGATGCAGCGCGCGTGGATCGGCGATCGCGACCGCGACATTCGCTTGCGCGGGCGTTATGCCGCTGCGGGTCAGGGTGAGCGGGCGGCTTGGATCGGTGATCTGGGAGCCGATATTGACGACCCAGGTCGATCCCTCCGTTGTCACGCTGGTCAGCCGTGGACGTTCGAGCTTGATGCGGACGGCCGCCGCATCCTCCTGCCGCGTCAGCGTGGCGCTCCTGATGTTGTGGCTCTGGTCGTTCGCAAGCTCCGCAAGCTTGATGTCGACATTGGTGTCGAACACGATCCAGAGCATGTCGGCACGGCGAAAGACCGCCGCCGGTGTCGGGCTCCCGAATGGGAACCGAAGCGAAAGATTTTCGCCCTGCATTTTCAGCATGGCCTTGATGGTCGTGTTCGGATCGAGCGGCGCGGTCTCGGCGTTCGCCGGCTGCTGCCCGGCCGCCTTGGCCGCGGGCGGCTCCGCCGCTTTGACCGCGGGCGGCTCGCCGGCCGCCGTGGCCGGCAACTGCGGCAACGCGGCTGGCTCCGAGGCAGGTGCGGCCGCCTTCGCGGCGGGCACGGCCTCGCCGGGCGGCGCGGATGCCGGCATTGCCAGCGGCGCCCGTTTGGGCTCCGCGACGCTTGGCGCGGGAACGCTTGGCGCCGGGGCGCTCGGCACCGCGGCGGCTGGTGCCATCGGGCTTGGCGCGGCGGCGCCCGGCGGGCCCTTGGCGGGTACGGTCTGCGGCGCCTCCACATTCGCGGGCGGCGGCGTCTTCTTCACCATCAGATCGGCCGCCAGCGCCGCCAGCTCGTCGGCCGGCTTGCCATCCAGCGGCCGCGCGTCCTTGGCTTCGGCCGAGCTGACATCGACCACGTAATTGTTGTCGTCGCGGAAGGTGCGGACATCAACCTTGCCCTTGAAGGCGAAGCGCACCACGGCGGTATCCTGGTCGAGCTCGCTGTCGACCGATTGCAGCGCGGCCGGCAGCGCCGCCTTGGCGTCGGCCAGATCGAAGTTGACCGCGGCATTGAAGGTGAGCGTCAGCTTGTCCTTGCGGTTGTCGGCCGCGACGCTGATCGGCTCCGGCAGCTGGAAGACGTAGCGCGTGAAGGTCGGCTGGTTCGCGACGCGCACCCGGATCAGCGCAACCTTGCGCTCACGCTCGGCCTGATGCTCCTGGCGCAGCTTCTTCTCGGCGTCGCGGGCGCGCCGCGCCAGCTCCTCGATCACTTCGCGCGGCAATCCGGGCGGCAGGTTGCTCCAGCCCTCGGGCATGAGATCGACATAGAGCCGCTCGCCGGCCAGCATGGAATTCATGGTCACATGCCGGGCGAGCGCGATGCGGACCGCCTTGCCGTCGGGGTCGCGCCGGGCGGCCGCGATATACTCGGCGGCGCCCTCGCGCAGGCGGTCCACATTCACATCGACCGGCCGATCGAAGCTGATGACGACGATATTGTTGGCGGTGCGGACCTGCGACTCGACCTCGGTCTCGAGGGAGAAAACCAGCCGCGCAAAGCCGTTCTCGACGACCGCGCTCACGCTGCCCTTGACCGCCTCGGCGGCGGCCGGCCGCGGCAGCGCGGCCATGAGCAACAACGGCACCTGCAGGGCCAGCAGAAGGACGGCCATGCGCAGGCGCGCGAGGAGCGTCCTTCGCTCCTGCCGGGCGCATGCTTCTGCAAACGCTACTCGACCGGCCATGCCGCCGTTCCTCGCCGGCCTCAAACCCGCACCCAACAGGCCTGGAGACTAGGCTTGCGGCTTTAAGGTCGCGTTAAAAAACTCCTGTGGAATCTCAAGTAGTTGGGTTGTTTAACCGAAACCGCGTTGCCCATTGTTTTTCCTTGGGTTTTTCCAATATTGTCTAACCTTCGGGGGCCCTTGCGAGGCCTTGCGTGACATGCCGCAGACCAACAACGAGATCGACAAGCTGCGCGCGGACTACCAACACCTGCTATCGACCTATCGCGCAGCCTCACGGCGTCGATCTGAGCAATCGTTCGGGGGCCACGGCTGAGCTGCCTCCCGGCGAGCACTTCCCCGAGCCCGCATGCTGAGTGCGAGGCAATGGCCTCGGCGATCTCGGGCCGCCGCCCGCCTCGTCAAGATGGCGCTCCGCCGCGCCCTTGGGCTGGTGAAGGGCCTTGCGCAAGCAGATCGGCGAGATCGACGAGCGTATCGTGGTCGCCAAGCTCCTCGGCGAGCTTGGCGTTGCGGGCTATGAGATCGTGAGAAAGCCGGGCAGCGCCGGGTTCGCGGTCGAGCCGCCGACCGGACGTGTCACTTGACCGCCAGAGGGAAGTTGAACGGCCACGCGATGGTGCCGGTAATCTGTGAACGCCGGAG
>DATDGG010000283.1:0-2027 GCA_036522235.1 Xanthobacteraceae bacterium | reverse complement strand
CATGCCGTAGCCGCCCGAGCCATGCACCTCCTTGACCACCAGTTCCTCGAGGTGATCGAGCACGTAAGCGAGGTGCTCGGCCTCGCGGCAGCGCCAGGTCGGGACGTTTTTCAGCTTGGGCTCCTCGCCGAGATAGAACTTCACGATTTTCGGCATGTAGCTGTAGACCGCCTTGTCGTCGGCGATGCCGGTGCCGACCGCATTGGCGAGCGTGACATTGCCGGCATGGTAGCTCGACATCAGGCCGGGCACGCCGAGCGCGGAATCGGCACGGAAGGCCAGCGGATCGAGGAAATCGTCGTCGATGCGTCGATAGATCACGTCGACGCGCTTGGGCCCCTGCGTCGTGCGCATATAGACGAGCTCTTCCTTGACGAACAGATCGCGCCCTTCGACCAGCTCGACGCCGAGCTTGTCGGCGAGGAACGAATGCTCGTAATAGGCCGAGTTGTAGACGCCGGGGGTGAGCAGCACCACGGCCGGATCGGAATTGGCGGTCGCGGGCGCGACTGACTTCAAGGTCGCCAGCAGCTCCTCCGGATAGTTCTCGACCGGCGCCACGCGGTGGCGGGCGAACAGCTCCGGGAACAGGCGCAGCATGATCTCCCGGTTCTCCAGCATATAGGAGACGCCCGAGGGCGTGCGCGCGTTGTCCTCCAGCACATAGAAGGTCTCGGCATCGACCCGCACGATATCGATGCCCGCCACGTGGACATAGATGTCATGGGGCACCTTCTGGCCGTTCATCTCCGGACGGAACACCGGATTCTGAAACACCAGGTCCTCCGGCACCACGCCGGCCTTGAGAATCTCCCGGCGCCCGTAGACGTCCTTGATGTAGAGGTTGAGGGCTTTGACGCGCTGCTCGAGGCCTGCGCGCAGCAGGTCCCATTCGGCGGCCGAGAGGATGCGCGGCAGGACATCGAAGGGGATGACGCGCTCTTGCGCATCGGCCTCGCCGTAGACCGCGAAAGTGATGCCGATGCGGCGAAACAGGAGCTCCGCCTCGCGCCGCCGATAGTCGAGAACGTCGGCGGGGATCTCGCCAAGCCAGCGGCCGAGCTCCCCATAGGGAGGACGCCAAGCCCCGTCCGCCGCCTTCATCTCATCGAACGCGACCGTCATGGGAGCTCCCCGCGGCATTCCCTGCGGTGTTCCGCTTCGCGCCGGCCCAAAGCAAAGACCGCGCGCATTCAAAACCTTAGCTGCAAACTTCGCGCCAATCCAAGGTCTGCAAGCGCAAGGGCCGGCAAGCGGCGCCGGCGTCGGGCGGAGGCAGTTTGGTACCGGTATTGCCTAGGAATTAGGCAGGCTGTTGGCCAAGGCAAGGGCGAGGGGGCGCGGCCGGTGCGCCCGATTCCTAGGGCATCGGAATGTCCTGGACCTTCTTGGGCACATGATAGCCCTTCTGAAAGGCCGGACGGACCGCCAGGCTGCGATACCAGCGCAGCACGTTCGGGTACTGCTTGAGGTCCACGGTCTGCCATTCGTAGCGCGAGACCCACGGCCAGATGGCGATGTCGGCGACCGAATAGGTGTCGGCCACGAATTCCGCCTCGCCGAGCCGCCGGTCCAGCACGCCGTAGAGGCGGTGCGCCTCCTTGAGGTAGCGCTCCTCCGCATAGGGCGCCTTGCCGGGATTGTATTTCACGAAATGGTGGACCTGCCCGAACATCGGGCCGGGCCCGCCCATCTGCCACATCAGCCACTCCACCACCCGGTAGCGGGGCTCGACGGCCTGCGGCAGCAGCGCGCCCGCCTTTTCGGCGAGGTAGAGCATGATGGCGCCCGACTCCATCAGGTGAAATCCGCGCTCGCGGTCGACGATCGCGGGAATCCGGTTGTTCGGGCTGATCTTGAGAAAGTCCGGCTTGAACTGCTCGTCCTTGGAAATGTCGACCGGATGCACCGTATAGGGCAGGCCGAGCTCCTCGAGCAGGATGGAAATCTTGCGCCCGTTGGGCGTGGTCCAGGTATAGAGATCGATCACGATTGAGGCTTCCTTTACGGGGCGGGCGCGCCGGATA
>DATDGG010000282.1:0-2196 GCA_036522235.1 Xanthobacteraceae bacterium | reverse complement strand
CGGGCGTGCTGGCGTCGCGCGCCCACGCGGTGACGCCGGGCGGCGAGCTTGCGTCCCATCGTGCGGTCTACGAGCTCACGCTGGCGCAGGCGCACGGCAATTCCTCGACCGTCGCGGCGCGCGGGCGCATTCTCTACGATTTCGCCGGCACCGCCTGCGAGGGGTACAAGCTCGAGTTCCGCCAGGTCTCCGAGCTCGACAATGGCGAGGGCAAGGTCACGCTCAGCGATTTGCGGTCGAATACCTTCGAGGACGGCGAAGCCAAGAACTTTCAGTTCAAGTCGGAAAACTACATGAACAACCGCATCGTCGACGCGGTCGACGGCGCGGCGGTGCGCCAGGCGGACGACATTGCGGTCACGCTCATCAAGCCGAAGAACACTAAGCTCAGCCTCGACCATGCGATCGTGTTCCCGACCGAGCATGTGCGGCGGATCATCGAAGCCGCCCATGCCGGCAAGACCATCTTGGAATTTCCGGTCTATGACGGCTCCGAGAAGGGCGAGAAGATCTACAACACGCTGACCGTGGTCGGTCGCATGATCCCGCCCAACGAACGCATCCCGACCGACGCCGCGGCCGGGCAGCAGGCGCTGTCCGGGCTCAATCGGTGGCCGGTCACCGTGAGCTATTTCGACCGCGCGTCCAAGGCGGGTGAGCAGACCCCGGTCTATGCGATCACGTTCGAGCTCTACGAGAACGGCATCTCGCGCGCCTTGCTGCTCGACTACAACGATTTCGCGATCAGCGGCGAGTTGAAGTCGCTGGAGATCCGGGAAACCAAGCCCTGCCCGTGATGAGCGTGTGAGGGAACGGGCGGCGCCCGATCGCCGCTCAATCCTCGTGCTCCTGATCGAAGACCAGGCCGCGCACCACGGCCTCATCGCCGAAGCGCGCGCGCAACCGGTCGATGGCGTGCTCGGCATCCGCGGTTCGCCGATCGATAAGATCGGCGAAATCGCCCAGTGCCGCGGGCACCAGCGCGGAGACGCCGATGCCGATCAGGCGGAACTTGGTGCCGTCGGCCTCGCGTGCCAGCAGCTCGCGCCCGCAGGCAAAAATTTTTGCCGCCAGCTGCGTGGGCTGGTGAAACGACTGTGCCCGCGTGCGCAGACGGAAGTTCGCGGTCTTGAGCTTCAGCGTGACGGTCGCGCCGGCGAGCGCACCGGCTTTGAGCCGGGCGGAAACCTTCTCGGCGAGCCGCCACAGCCGCAGCTCGAGCGCGCGCAGCTCGGCGATATCGTGCTCGAACGTGGTCTCGGCCGAAATGCTCTTGGTTTCGCGCTCGGAGCACACCGGACGGTCGTCGAGGCCGCGCGCCAGCCGTGCCAGGCGCGCGCCCTCGGCTCCATAGCGGCGGGTCAGATCGGTTTCGCTGGCGCGCTGCAAGTCGCCGACGGTGCGGTATCCGTCGGCCGCCAGGCGCGCTTGCGCGACCTTGCCGACGCCGAAAATCTGGGTGACCGGCCGCGGGGCCAGGAAGGCCGCCGCCTCGGCGCCGCCGATCACCGCAAAGCCGCGCGGCTTGTCCAGATCGGAGGCGATCTTGGCCAGAAACTTGTTGCGGGAGAGCCCGATCGAGACCGTGATGCCGATCTCGCGTTCGACCCGTGTCGCAAAGCCTGCCAGCGCCCTCGCGGGCGAGGTGCCGTGCAGGCGCTCGGTGCCCGACAGATCCATGAAGGCCTCGTCGATCGAGACCGGCTCGACCAATGGAGTGAGGTCGCGCATGAGGCGGCGCACGTCTTTCCCGACGCGCGCGTATTTTTCCATGTCGGGTCGCACCACGGTGGCGGACGGGCACAGCCGCCGCGCTTCGAACATCGGCATGGCGGAGCGCACCCCGAAGGTGCGCGCCACATAGCAGGCGGTCAGCACCACCCCGCGCTGGCGGCCACCCACGATCACCGGCTTGTCGGCGAGCGAGGGGTCGTCGCGTTTCTCGACCGCGGCGTAGAAGGCATCGCAGTCCACATGCGCGACCGCCAATCGGTCAAGCTCCGGATGGTGCAGAAGGCGGGGCGAGCCGCAGGCCATACAGCGCTTGCCGGCGTCCGCAATGTCGCAACGGCAGTCTCGGCAAAAACCTCCCATGGCGGCTCAGGCGCTGCCGGTATCGCCGGGGCGCCCTGCCAGCGCCCCACGGGCCCGCTCCACCTCCTCCGGGTCAACACCGTTCTCCTCGGCAAATGCCAC
>DATDGG010000281.1:0-1514 GCA_036522235.1 Xanthobacteraceae bacterium | reverse complement strand
GCAAGCTCGGCGCGGTCGGCTTCTGCTTCGGCGGTACCGTGACCAACTTCCTGGCGGTGCAACTGGGCTCCGAGCTCGGGGCCGCTGTGCCGTTCTACGGCGGCCAACCGAGCGCCGAGGACACCGCGAAGATCAAGGCGCCGCTGCTGGCGAACTACGGCGAGCTCGATACCCGCATCACGTCCGGCTGGCCGGCTTTCGACAAGCAGCTCACCGAGGCGAAGGTGCCGCACGAAGGCTATGTGTATATGGGCGCCAATCACGGCTTCCATAACGACACCACGCCCCGCTACGACGAAGCCGCCGCCAAGCTCGCCTGGCAGCGCACGCTCGACTGGTTCAAGAAATACCTGGCCTGATCCGCCCGCGAAGCGGGTCGGGTGGGGGTTATGCCACCAACTACAGCTTTGCCGCCTGGTGAGGCGGAACCCCCACCCGGCTCGCTACGCGAGCCACCCTCCCCCTTTGAGGGGGAGGGGCGCCAAACAAATATTTGTCAAACAAACATCCACTACGGCTGCTTCTCGATCTTGCGGATGTCGTCGAGGCCGCCGAGCCAGCGTTGCGCCGAGCGGCACCAGATCTGCACCTTGGGGACGAGCTGATCGCGCTGGCGCGTGGTGCCGACCCGGATATTGTAGGTCTTGGGCCCTTCGGCGGGCGCCGCGTAGATCGGCGAGCCGCAGTGCGGGCAGAAGGCCTGCGCGCGTTTCGATCCGCTCTCTGCCGTCTTCACATAGACGGTGGGCTCCCCGGTCAGGATCTTGAAGGTCCCGTCATTAGCGCGGATCGAGGTGCGGAACACGCTGCCGGTCAGCATCTGGCAGTCGGCGCAGTGGCAGATCGAGGTCCGTTCCGGATCAGCCTCGGCCTCGTAGGTGATATAGCCGCAGTGGCACGCGCCGTCGATTTTCATGGCTGGCTTGCTCCTTTGCTTATTGTGCCCGCGCGCCCGCTATGCGCACGGCCTCCGCCCAGAGTGGAATCTCCGCCGCAACGGTGGCGGCAAATTCCTGCGGCGTGTCGCCGATCGGATCGACACCGAAATTGGCGAGCGCCTGCAGCAGGCCGGGCTCCTTGAGGGCGTTTTGCACCTCGCCGGCGAGCCGGTCGATGATCGGTGGCGGCGTTCCACGCGGCGCCATCAAGCCGTTCCAGGTGATCACGCGGAAGCCCGGATAGCCGGATTCGGCGACCGCGGGCACCAGCGGGAACTGGGCGCTGCGCGCTTCGCCCGAGACCGCCAGCGGCCGCACCGTGCCGGCCTCGATCTGCGGGACCGCATCGGTGCGGTTGCCGAAATAGCTGTCCAGGCGCCCCGCCATCAGATCGGGCATCACCGCGACGCCGCCCCTATAGGGGACGTGAATCATGTCGAGCCCGGCCCGCTTGGACAACAGCGCCATGGCGAGATGCGCCAAGCTGCCGATCCCGGCCGACCCATAGGTGATCCTGCCGGGCGCGCCGCGCACGTGATCCACGAATTCCTGCAGGGTCGTCGCCCGCACGCCCGG
>DATDGG010000280.1:0-5032 GCA_036522235.1 Xanthobacteraceae bacterium | reverse complement strand
ACCAGAACGCGAATGCCCCCTGCCCCACCGCGGCGTCGAACGCCGACGGCATGATGCTGTCATGGTCTTCCGCGGCGGAGGGCCCCCGCGTGACGACGCGGCGCGGAAACACGATCCGCGGATCAATTTGCGAATCTTGCGCGCAGAGCGCGCGCGCCAGGTCGATCAGCGTATCTTTCCCGGCGCCGCTCGGTCCCACCACGACGACCAGCAGGCCTGGACCGATGCGCGGCGCGCCGGTGCTCATGCGACGCGCTGGCCGGTGCGCCAGACCGCGGCGACCAGCGGGATATCCCGGGTGACGCGCACGCGGACGAGATCAGCGCGCTTGCCGATCGCGATCTCGCCGCGATCGGCGAGACCGATGGCCGCTGCCGGCGCCCCCGTCACGGTCGCGACCGCGTGCGGCAGATCGATTTCGGGAACCGCCTGGGGCAGGCGGAATGCGGCCATCAACAGGCTCGAGGGCATATAGTCCGACGACATCACGTCGAGCAGGCCGGCGCGGGCGAGCTCGGCGGTCCCGACATTTCCGGAATGGGAGCTGCCGCGCACCAGATTGGGCGCGCCCATCAGGACCGCGATCCCGGCCGCGTGCGACGCCCGCGCGGCTTCGAGCGTGGTCGGAAACTCCGCGATCGCCACCTGATCGGCGACCGACTGCGCCACATGCGCGAGCGTGGTGTCGTCGTGGCTGGCGAGCCTGGCGCCCCGCGCGCGCGCCATCGCGACCAGGTCGCGATAATTGGCGGCGGCATGCCGCGCCGCATAGCCGCGGCGCTGGTCGAACAGGATATCGAGCTCGGCGTCGGTCAATCCGCCGCTCTTGCTGCGGTAATAGGTGCGCAGCTTTTCGGGGTCGCGGAATTGCCGCTGCCCCGGCGTGTGATCCATCAGCGACACCAGCCGCACCTCCGGCCGGTCGATCAGCTCGGCCGTCTCGGCGACCACATTGGGCATCGGCACCTCGCAGCGCAGATGCAGGAAATGCGCGATGCGCAACATGTCGGCATCGCGCGCGGCCGCGATCGCGGCCGCCAGCACGGCGGCTTCGCCCCCGACCTCGTCGACGCCTTCCTCGCGCCATACGCGGAGCGAATCGAGCACCGTGGTGATGCCGCAGGCCGCGAGCTGGCCGTCATAGGACACGACCGCCGCCACCGGATCCCAGTAGACTTTCGGGCGCGGCATGTAGTGCGCCTCGATGTGGTCGGTGTGCAGCTCGATCAGGCCCGGAATGATGAAGTCGCCGGCGACATCCTCCGCGCTCCCGGGCGCACGATCCGTGCCGAAATCGGCAATCGTCCCGTCCACGATCGCGATCCAGCCCGCTTCGATGACGCGGTCGCGCAGCACCAGACGGGCATTGGAAAGAACGGTCGATTTGCGGTCAGCTTGCATGATGTCCGTTTGCACAGGGTCGGCTGGCATGGTTGTCGGCTGGCATGGCTCAGGCCGCCGGTGAAAAGCGGGTGACGTCGACCACCACGTCGGCGATCGCGGCGCGCACGTCGTCGTCGTGCACGATGGCGACGATGGCGGTTCCGCGCCGCTTCTTTTCCGCGATCAGCTCGACCACGGTGGCGCGGTTCGCCCCGTCGAGCGAGGCAGTCGGCTCGTCCAGCAGCAGCAGCGGGCGTTCCGGCAAAAAGCCGCGCGCAATATTCACGCGCTGCTGCTCGCCACCCGAAAAGGTGACCGGCGGGACCTGCCACAGGCGTTCCGGAATGGCGAGGCGTTGCAGCAGCGCCGCCGCCTTGGCGCGCGCCTCGCCCCGCGCCGCCGGTTCGACCACGAGCGGCTCGGCCACCACGTCGAGCGCCGGCACCCGCGGCACCGCCCGCAGGAACTGGCTGACATAACCCATGACTGTCTGGCGCAGGCCCAAGATGCGGCGCGGCGCCGCCCCCGCGATATCGACCATCGCCGCGCCGTCGCGGACCAGGACCTCGCCGCCGTCGCAGCGATAATTGCCCAAGATCATCTTGAGGATCGAGGATTTGCCGGCGCCCGAGGGGCCCGCCAGAACCACGCATTGCCCGGCCGCGACCGAAAAATCCACGTCCGCCACGACCGGCAGGCGCAAGCCGCCCTGCAGATGCATGGTGAAGCTTTTGTGGGCGCGGCGGAGCTCGAGCACGGCGGACATTGCGGGCCTCATTATTACCGTGTTTCTCATGCGGGCAGGATCGAGGAAACGAGCAGTTGCGTATAGGCTGCGTGGGGATCGTCGAGCACCTGATCGGTCAAACCCTGCTCGATCACCTCGCCGCCTTTCATGACCATGATGCGGTGCGACAACAGGCGCGCGACCGCCAGATCGTGCGTGACGATCACGGCGGCAAGGTGAAGCTCGCTCACCAGGCCGCGCAGCAGATCGAGCAGGCGCGCCTGCACGGAGGCGTCGAGGCCGCCGGTCGGCTCGTCCATGAAGACGAGCCGCGGGTTGGTCACGAGATTGCGGGCGATCTGCAGGCGCTGCCGCATGCCGCCCGAATAGATGCGCGGTTGATCGTCAATGCGGGAACGGTCGATCTCGACCCGATCGAGCCACTCCGCGGCCGCGCCGCGGATCTGTCCGTAGCGGCGCCAGCCGACCGCCATCAGGCGCTCCCCGACATTGCCGCCGGCCGAGACCGACATGCGCAAGCCCAGCGCGGGGTCCTGATGCACGTAGCCCCAGTCGGTGCGAAACAGGAACCGCCGCTCCGCCTCGCCGAGCGCGGCGAGATCGCGCAGCACGCCGTCGCGGGTGCGGTAGAGGACGCTGCCCGCATCCGCCGCGAGCTGGCAGGACAACAGCTGCAGCAAGGTGGTCTTGCCGGATCCCGATTCGCCGACGATCGCCAGCACCTCGCCTGGATAGAGCTCGAACGATACGTCGCGGCAACCGAGCTGCCGCCCGTACCATTTGGACAATTGCCGCGCCGCCAGAAGCGGCTCGTCGTCCACCGGCACGCTCATGCGTTCCCTCCTCCGAGATCGACGCGGAAGCTGTAGCCGTGGCGCTCGAAGCCGAGCTTCTCGTAGAAGGCGTGAGCGCGTACCCGCTTGGCATTGGAGGAGAGC
The DNA here is from genome assembly GCA_036522235.1 of Xanthobacteraceae bacterium. Classification (GTDB taxonomy): domain Bacteria; phylum Pseudomonadota; class Alphaproteobacteria; order Rhizobiales; family Xanthobacteraceae; genus VAZQ01. The sequence continues at coordinate 1,963 of DATDGG010000280.1, read as the reverse complement.
ACCAGCTTGTAGCAGCCCTTCTCGCGGCAGCGTTCGCGCGCAAAGCGCATCATGGCAGCCCCGATGCCGCTGCCTTGCCGGGCGGGCGCGACCACCACGTCCTCGACGATCCCGGACGGCGAACCGAGATGGCCGAGATTGTCCATGATCAACAGCGCGAACGTGCCGACCACCTCTCGATCCTGCTCCGCCACATAAAGCGTGTAGTCCGGGTAGCGGGCAAATTTTTCGAACAGGCTGATCGCTTCTTCGATCGGCAGCACCTTGCCGTCATCGAGATCGGGCTGCGCATAAAGCGCGAGCACCCCCGCAATGTCGGCGGAGATTGCTCTGCGCACCAGCACGGGCGCCCCATCACTCACGGTGCATCTCCTGCGCATGCTTGGGCGGCGCCGCCGTCCGCTGGCGCTCGCAATAATCGGTGTCCGAGCACAGGAACATGCGGCTGCCGCGATCGTCGGTGATGACCTCGTCGAGGAAGCTCTCGGTCGAGCCGCACAGTGCGCAAGCGCCGTCATGCCGGTAGGGCGCGAACGGATGATCCTCGAAATCCAGCGAGACGACCTGCGTATAGGGCGGGATCGCATAGATGCGCTTCTCGCGGCCGGCGCCGAACAGCTGCAGGGCCGCGCAATTGTCCATCTTGGGATTGTCGAATTTTGGCGTCGGCGAAGGGTCCGTCACATAGCGGCCGTCGACCTTGACCGGATAGGCATAAGTGGTGGCGATATGGCCGTGGCGGGCGATGTCCTCGTAGAGCTTGACATGCATCAGCCCGTATTCGGCGAGCGCATGCATGCGGCGGGTCTCGGTCTCGCGCGGCTCCAGGAACCGCAACGGCTCGGGGATCGGGACCTGAAAGACCAGCACCTGCCCCTCGTGCAGGGGCGCTTCCGGGATGCGGTGGCGGGTCTGGATGACGGTCGCCTGCGCGGTCTGCGTGGTGGTGCGCACGCCCGCGGTCTTGGCGAAGAATTTGCGGATCGAGACCGCGTTGGTGGTGTCGTCGGAGCCCTGGTCGATCACCTTCAATATGTCGTTGGGCCCGAGGATCGAGGCGGTGACCTGGACGCCGCCGGTGCCCCAGCCGAAGGGCATCGGCATTTCCCGGCTCGCGAATGGCACCTGATAGCCCGGGATGGCGATCGCCTTGAGAATGGCGCGCCGGATCATCCGCTTGGTCTGCTCGTCCAGATAGGCGAAGTTGTAGGCCGCGGTGCTCATTCGGCGGCCTCCGGAACGGCAGGTCTGTCGTCGCACGCGGCCGCCGCAAACTCCTTGCGCAGGCGCCGCACCAGCCCGAGCTCGGCCTGGAAGTCCACATAGTGCGGCAGCTTGAGGTGCTCCACAAAGCCGGTCGCCTGGACATTGTCCGAATGCATGAGGACGAACTCCTCGTCCTGCGCCGGCGCCTTGACGTCCTCGCCGAGCTCGCGCGCCCGCAGCGCGCGGTCGACCAGCGCCATCGCGATCGCCTTGCGCTCGCCCTGCCCGAAGGTCAGGCCGTAGCCGCGGGTGAAGCGCGGCGGCTCGCTTGCGGTCCCGCCGAACTGGTTGACCATCTGGCATTCGGTCAGCGCGATGCGGCCGAGCGGCACCGCAAAGCCGAGCTCCTCGGCAAAGAACTCGAACTCGACCTCGCCGAAGCGGATTTCGCCCGCGAACGGATGGGTGCGTCCATAGCCGCGCTGGGTCGAATAGCCGAGCGCGAGCAGAAATCCCTCATCGCCGCGCGCGAGGTTCTGCAGCCGCAGGTCCCGCTCCGCCGGCAGCTCCAACGGCTCGCGCGTGAGATCGCCGACCGGCGCATCGGGCGCGGCCACGGCCGAGCGCTCGATCAGGTCGTCGACCGCGAGCAGATCGGTGACGCGGGGCATCGCCTCCTCGGCGGCTTTCGCGCGCGCCGGCTCCGCCACCTCGCCGTCCGCCATGAGATCGTGATCGAGCAGCCGGTGCGTATAGT
>DATDGG010000279.1:0-4046 GCA_036522235.1 Xanthobacteraceae bacterium | reverse complement strand
CATATCCTCCGGCATGATCGCCGCGATATAGCCCGAGCCGACCACCCCGATCATGATTCGCGGCAGCAGCAGGACGAAATCGCGCGCCCCCTCGGTCGCGCCTTCGCGGAACAGCGCCTTGCTGCGCACCGCTGCCGTGAGCCCGAGCGCCCCGACCAGAACCCAGAGCAGGAGGTTGATGATGAGGAAGGTCATGTGGGCTTGTCAGGGCCCCGCCGGGCCGCGATGAAGCTCAGGGCGCCGCGCGCGAGCGCGCCGGCGAGGAACGGCAACGGTACCGCGACCAGGACGCGCCAGAACACGAAGTCGGAGCCGAAGAACGGCATTTCCCAGATCAGCGCGCGGTTGTAGCCAAGGAGGTTCCAGGCCGTGATGAAGGCGATCGCGGTGCCGGCATCGGCGCCCAGCGCCAGGAAGGCGCCGGCGACCGGATAGATGGTCAGCGGCCCGCCCGGCAGCGCCGCCCCCATCAGGGTCGCGATCAGGAGGCCGAGCATCCCGGATTCGGTGCCGACCAGGCGCGCCACCACTTCGCGCGGCAACAGGCGGGTCACGAAGGCGCTGACCAGGCAGCCTGCCGCCATCTTGGGCAGCATGCTGCCAAACAGGCCGAGGTCGTTGGACAGGATGGCGGTGAACCGCGCGCTGCCGTCGCGCAGATACACGATGATGCCGGCGATAAGCGATATTCCCCCGATGACGGCCGTCGACCATTCAAGCGAGCTGACGTGGCGACGTTCGGCCATGAATTCGGGGCGACTCCAGGCGGGGCGATTGGCGCATCCTGGACGCCGCCAAGCCGGCATTCAAGGGGAAAGCGCCGCATGGGTGCGATGCGGATGCTGGAATTTTCCGGCAGAACGGATACTGCTTGGCCGCAAAATTGCGCGAGCGAGAGAGCGAACCGACGCGCTATCTGGGCGTCGATCTGGCGAAGGCCGGGCTGTCGAGAATCCTCAGACCCGCGGCACGAGGCCGAGCCGACCCAGCAATTGCAGATCGCGATCGGGCGCCGGATTGGGCGTGGTCAGAAGCTTGGCCCCATAGAAGATCGAGTTGGCGCCGGCGAGGAAGCAGAGCGCCTGGGTCTCCTGGCTCATGTCCTCGCGGCCGGCGGAGAGGCGCACGACCGATCGCGGCATGGTGATGCGCGCGGCCGCGATGGTGCGCACGAAGTCGATCGGATCGAGCGCAGCACCGTGTGCCAGCGGCGTGCCCTCGACCCGCACCAGCATGTTGATCGGCACGCTCTCCGGGTGGACCGGCAGGCTCGCCAAGGTCGCGATCATGCCGATGCGATCCTCCTGGCTCTCCCCCATGCCGACGATCCCGCCGCAGCAGACGCTGATCCCGGCGTCGCGCACGCAGGCGAGCGTATCGAGGCGATCCTGATAGGTCCGCGTGGTGATGATCTCGCCGTAATATTCCGGCGAGGTATCGAGGTTGTGGTTGTAGTAGTCGAGCCCGGCCGTCTTGAGGCGTGCGGCCTGGGCTTGCGTCAGCATGCCGAGCGTGGCGCAGGTCTCGAGCCCGAGCGCCTTGACGCCCGCGACCATGGCGCAGACCTGATCGAGATCGCGATCCTTGGGCGAACGCCACGCGGCGCCCATGCAGAAGCGGCTGGCCCCGCTCGCCTTGGCGGCCTGCGCCTGCGCCAGCACCGCATCGCGGCTCATGAGCTTTTCGGCCGCGACGCCGGTCGCATAGCTCGCGCTTTGCGGGCAATAGGCGCAGTCCTCCGGGCAGCCGCCGGTCTTGATCGAGAGCAGCGTGGAAATCTGCACCGCCCGCGGATCGAAATGCGCGCGATGGACGGTCTGCGCCTGAAACATCAGATCCGGAAACGGCAGCCCGAACAGCGCGCGCACCTGCGCCCGGGTCCAGTCGTGGCGGGGCGCAAGCTGCGTTTCCCCCTCCCCGTTTCGGGCTCGCCGAGCTTGCGGCGCAGTCGTTTCCATCACGCCCTACTCGGCCGCGACCGAAGCCACGGGCTCAAGCTTCTCCACCTTGGCGGCGCAGTATTTGAATTCCGGGATTTTGCCGAACGGATCGAGCGCCGGATTGGTGAGCAGGTTGGCGGCCGCCTCCACATAGGCGAACGGAATGAACACGACGTGGTCCGGAATGGCGTCATCCTGGCGCGCTGCCAGCTCGATCACGCCCCGGCGCGTGGAGACGCGGATCATGTCGCCGGGCCGGATGCCGAGCCGGGCGATGGTGCCGCGCGAGACCGCCGCGATCGGGCCGGGCTCGAGCGCATCGAGGGTCGTGGCGCGGCGGGTCATGGCGCCGGTGTGCCAGTGCTCGAGCTGACGGCCGGTGGTGAGAATGAACGGATATTCCTCGTTCGGCGTCTCGTCCGGAGGCGTGAGCTTGGCGGCGACCAGCTTGCCGAAGCCGCCCGGACGCGGGAAGCCCTTCTCGAACACCACATCGTGCCCGGGCTGGTCGGGCGCGTCGGCCGGATAGGTGACGGCGCTTTCGCGCTCGACGCGGTCCCACGAGATATTGTCGAGCGAGGGCATGAGCGACGCCATCTCGGTGTAGATGTCGCGTGGATGCCGGTAGTTCCAGGGCAGCCCGATGCGGCGGCCGATCTCCTGGATGAGCCACCAGTCCTGCTTGGTCTCGCCCGGCAACGGCAGAGCCCGCCGGCCCATCTGCACCTGGCGATTGGTGTTGGTGACGGTGCCGTCCTTCTCGGGCCAGGCCGAGGCCGGCAGCACCACGTCGGCATAGACGGCGGTCTCGGTCAGGAACAGGTCCTGCACTACCAGATGCTCGAGGTGCGCGAGCGCCTCGCGCGCGTGATTGAGATCGGGGTCCGACATCGCGGGATTCTCGCCCATGATGTACATGCCCTTGATCACGTCGGCATGCACCGCGTCCATGATCTCGACCACGGTGAGGCCGCGCTTGGGATCGAGCTTCATGCCCCAGGCGTCCTCGTAGCGGGCGCGGATTTGCGGATCCTCAACCGACTTGTAGTCGGGGAAGAACATCGGGATCAGCCCGGCATCGGAGGCGCCCTGCACATTGTTCTGTCCGCGCAGCGGATGCAGGCCGGTTCCCGGCCGGCCGATCTGGCCGGTGATCAGCGACAGCGCGATCAGGCAGCGTGCATTGTCGGTGCCGTGGGTATGCTGCGAGATGCCCATGCCCCAGAAGATGATCGCCGACTTCGCGCGCGCGAACTTGCGCGCCACGGTGCGCAGTGCGTCGGCCTCGATGCCGCAGATCGGCGCCATCTCCTCCGGCGTATAGTCCTTGATGCTTTCGGCGAAGGCCTTGAAGCCCTCGACATAGGTCTGGATGTACTGCTCGTCGTAGAGCTTCTCGGTGACGATGGTGTTGAGGATGCCGTTGAGCATCGCCACGTCGGTGCCGTTCTTGAACTGCAGCATGTGGCTGGCGTGGCGCTTGAGCGCCTGGCCGCGCGGGTCCATGACGATGAGCTCGGCACCGCGCTTCCTGGCCTGCTTGAAGAAGGTGGCGGCGACCGGATGGTTCTCGGTCGGGTTGGCGCCGATCACCACGATCACCTCGGAATTCTTGCACTCGTTGAAGGTGGCCGACACGGCGCCGGAGCCGACGCCCTCCATCAGGGCCGCGACCGAGGAGGCATGGCAGAGCCGCGTGCAATGGTCGACATTGTTGGTGCCGAAGCCGGTCCGCACCAGCTTCTGGAAGAGATAGGCCTCCTCATTCGAGCCCTTGGCGGAGCCGAAGCCGGCGAGCGCGTTGGGTCCATCGCGGTCGCGGATTTTCTTGAGACCTAAGGCGGCGCGGTCGAGCGCTTCATCCCAGGTCGCCTCGCGAAAATGCGTCCACGGATTTCCCGGGTCGATCTCCTCGTGCGGGACCTTCGGCACGCCGTCGCGGCGGATCATCGGCTTCAACAGCCGCTGCCGATTGTGCACGTAGTCGAAGCCGAAGCGGCCTTTGACGCAGAGCCGGTTCTGGTTGGCCGGGCCGTTGCGGCCGGTGACGTGCAGGAGCTTGTCGTCCTTGATGTGGTAGGTGAGCTGGCAGCCGACCCCGCAATA